>DATLCW010000295.1:0-43135 GCA_035526195.1 Bryobacteraceae bacterium | reverse complement strand
GCGATGCTGCGAAATCCTGCGGCGGTGGCGGCTTCGCCGGCGGAGTGGATGCCGTGGTGCTATCCGCAAACTCCAACCAGATAGCACGACCGGATCAACTTACACGCATCCTTGCCGAAAGCTCACAAAGCACCGGCTCCGGAACGAACGCTTTTCTGGGAGTTTAACGTGGAAGGCTGGAATATGTACGCTGCCATGCGTGGGGATTTCAAGTATCTGGAGATGGGCGGGAACCGCTTTTTATATAACGTCCGGAACGACCCGGCGGAACGCCGTACTCTTGCCGCCGAATACCCCGAAATGTTTCAGCGGCTGCGTAAGGAAGTAGAAGTTTGGATGGCTACGGCGCGAGGGTAGAGCTACCCCAGGGCCTTTTGTAGCCGGGCCGAGTTCAATTCATGCAGCAGACGCATGATGTTATACGCGCTCAACTCTACCAATAGACGAGTCACTTTCGCGTGCTGGTCGTCGCTCAGGTCCTTCTCAACCGCCTTCATGGCAACGATGAGACTCTCTTGTTGCTTATCCAGCTCCCGCTTCTCAATTACTCCGTCGGCCATCGCGTCGGCGAAGGAATCGAGTTTCTGGACCTGCTCTTCGATAACCGGCAGATCGGAATCGTCAAACCAGCTTGTGCGCATAAAGTTCAGGATAGCTCCATCATGCGCCTTAATGTTGCGAGACGCTCCTGCAGCTTTCCCCGGCCTCCCAGGGTTTCGATTTTGTGGGTGATCTCGGCGGGAAGAAAATGCCGGTCGGTACATTCAAGGATGGCGGCTGTTTCCTGCAGTTCTTTTTCGATTCCTTCAGTGGAGGGTAAGAAATCTTTAACGACTTCGGACAGCACCTCGCGGGTAATGTGCGGGTCTCCGCTCAGGAGAGTGCGCCGAAGCGCCTGTCCCACCATCCCTTCAACGTCTGCTCCACTGAGTTTTCCGCTGAAGGGAACTTCCGGTACATCTTCCAGGGCGATCTTCGCTCCCAGTTTTTTCGCCATGGCGACGAACATGCCGCTGATCTCTTTCTGGTCCATGGGATAGAACAGCGGGATATGGACTTCCGCGCGGCCTTGCCGTTTTAAGTCGATAGGCAGCAGATCCGGACGGCAGGTGAGCAGCATCCAGAGGATTTTTCCGCGATAACGGGTATCTCCCATTTGTGCGGCGATCATGGAGAAGACGCGGCCGGAAGTGCCGGAATCGCCCTCCTGGCTTCGATTGCCGAGCGCGGCATCCGCTTCGTCGATGAGCACGACCACCGGTCCCATGGCGCGCAATACGCTGAGCACGCGCTCCAGGTTTCCTTCCGTTTCTCCGACGTATTTGGAGCGGAAGTTCTTCAGGATGACGCAGGGAATGCCGATCTCTCCCGCCATGCATTGGGCGAGGAAGGTTTTTCCGGTACCGACCGGTCCGCAGATGAGGTAGCCCATAGGCATGGACTGCAGTTCGCCGCGTTTTAGCAACTCGGCATCCTGGCGTAGACGGTCTTTGACCGGTTCGTGACCGACTACCGTGTCGAGACCCCACTTAGGCTCAATGAACTCGATCAGTCCCTGGCATTGTTTCTCGATGAGCTGCTTTTTCAAGCCGCGCATGAGCGTGGAGTCGAGGCGGCGCGAGCCGTCAAGGGCGGATTGCACCATCACGTTGAGATCGATCAGCGAGATGCCCGCGGTAAGTTTGGCGAGCTCCGCCTGGCTGTAATCGGAAACGGCCGTCAGATCACGGTCACGAACCGCAAATTCGACGAAATTCTGACGTTGGTTCTGATCGGGCAGCGTGATCTCGATCGAAGAAACATGAGGACTGCCGGAGATGCGCTCACTGAGGGCGGAGAGCTTTTCGTCGATCAGAATAAAGGCCATATTAAGCCTCTTGACATGCGGACTGGCGGCCCAATTGAGCAAAGTGACCACTTGGGTGGATGCGGCGAGGCTGAGGCGTCCCGGTTCGCCGCTGGGAACAAGGAAAGAGGCATGATCGATCAACAGAGCGGCACTGACCCGTTCATTGTCCGCCGCCATGACATTGTTTTGAACAAACCGGTCCAGCATGGCGAAGGCAAGCGCCGGATCCTTGCGCACGTTGGCAACATCGCCGATTTTGCGGTTGGCGAGGATCACCATTTCCTTGAGGCGATCCCCGTTCGGTCCGGCAAAAGCGCGCAGGCCGCGGGCGAGATCGTAGTAGAGAATGAGATCCCAGCGTCCGAAGATTTGCGTGGCGAGGAAATCCGTCAGAGTGCCATAGGTGGCAGTGTCCGTACCGCTGGTGCGGACGAGGTCCTGCACATTCCCATGGACGATAAACATGGAAGTGGTGCCGGAGAAGTACAGTTCCGAAAGGCGCGCGGCCCATGTGGGGTACCAGTCGGGCACGCGGTTTTGACGGGATGTTGGAAGGCTCAAGATTCGACGACCCTCCCGAGGTCGGATTCGAGAATGGCGGGCGGCTCTTGCATTTCGTCCACCATGCCGGTGATCTCCTGCAGCTCGCTGATTGCTTTTTCGGTGCTCTGGACGCTTTCCGCAACGGAGTCGATCTGGCTGCTGAGGAAGTCGGGATTCTGGCGGTTCACGGCGGACTCGGCCAGCACCTGGATCTTCGCTTCGATGCGGTCCAACTCGACGCGAACGAACTCATGATTTTTCTGGGCGCGCTCGTAGTTATCGAGGCGGAGTTCGTGGGCAGCGAGGCCGTCCTGAAGAGAATGAACCATACGCTCATCGCCGGCGGCTTTCTCGAGCCTGGCCTTGGTATCGGCGATGCGGACGCGTATTTCGTCCGGTTGCGTACGCTGCAGAAAGCGGCTAAGCGCTTCCTGGGAGACGAGCAGCCTGATGAACACCCAGAGAAGGCGGTCGAGAGCCGGGGTGCTGAGATCCTCCACGGGTTGCGATGCGGTGGAAGTGCGTCCGCGAACGCCCTGGGCGATGGAGCGCATTTCAAGGCAGCGGCTGCGCACCTGTTCGAGGCGGCGGCGCGATTCCGGGGGCAGGACGGAAATGATGTCGTGAACAGAGCGCGCGGCTCCGGTAGCCTGCGTCTGGGCGGGGGCGGAGTGTTGTTTATGAGCCTGCGCATCAATGGCGGTGCGGAACTTGGGCATGGAAACGATGGCACCGAGATATGCCATTTCCAGCGCGGCGACGATGGGGAGCATGGCATCGGGCCACGGAGTGAGCACGGATGCGGCGACGCCCGCGGCGAACAGAAGAACGTTCCAGCGATAGAGAAATGCGTTCTTCAGATATTGGCCCAGTCCTGCGCTTCTGCCGGATAAGGGCGGCGGATCTGTGCGGTTCAGGGGCATTCAGCTACTGGATTTTTCGGCCTGCGCCACTGCTTCCAGATTCTCTATTATGTCCCGGATTGAGAAGACCATCTCGGTGAAAGCCCGTTCACGCTGCATTTCGCGGGCCGGGCGATCGGGAGACGGGACGTCGATTTTTTTGAGAATGGTGCCCGGCGCGGGCGACATGATAAAAACGCGATCGCCCAGGAAGACGGCTTCTTCCACAGAGTGCGTGATGAAGAACACGGTGGCTTGCAGATCGTGCCACAGCCTGATGAGAAGGTCCTGCATGTTGAGACGGGTGACGGGGTCAAGCGCGCCGAACGGCTCATCCATAAGAATGATCTTGGGACGCAGGGCCAGGCTGCGCGCGATGGCGACGCGCTGCCGCATGCCTCCCGAGAGTTGATGCGGATACTTCGAGGCATCGCGATCGAAGTTTAATCCGACTTTGGTGATCCATTCCTGTGCGAGGTGGCTGCGTTCCTTGTAGGGCATGCCGGCGCATTCCATGCCGAAGGACACGTTTTCGAGGACGGTGCGATTATCGAACGACGTGTAGTCCTGAAACACCATGCCGCGATCCGCCCCCGGCCCTTGTACGGACTTTCCACTCACCAGCACTTGACCCGTGGTGGGCGGGAACTGCGGGCGGAGGCCGGCAATCAGCCGGAGGATGGTGGATTTCCCACACCCGGAGGGTCCGAGCAGGGAAACAAACTCACCGCGATCCGGGCGGTTGTGAATTTCGAAGTTGATATCGCGGATGGCGAGAGAGGCGGTGTGAGTCCCTTCGTTGAACGTCTTGGAGACGTCTTTGAATTCCACGACGATATCGGGTTCTGCCGGTTGTTGCGCCATGCACCCTACTCCTCTTCCCGGCGGTAAGGAAATAAACCGCGCTGCATGAAAAGCAGGAAGCGATCGATGCCGTAGGCCAGCGCCCCGATGATCAGCAGGATAAGGATGATGTGTTCCGAGAGGCCGCGGCGCTGGCTGGTGCTCAACAGATAGCCGAGGCCGTGTTCGGCGTTGATCAGCTCCGCAAGCATGATGTAGCCGAAGGCCAGCCCGAACAGCGACCGGAGGCTTTTATAGATGTCCGGCAGGGCAAGCGGAACTAATACCTTCCAGACAATCTGTAGAGCCTTGGCGCCCAGGGTTTCGGCAGTTTCCACGTAGCGGTCGGGTACCCCGGTCACCGCGTGCACGGCGTCGGAATACACAAACGGCACGCAGGCGATAAAGATGAACATCACTTTTTGCGTCTCTTCAATCCCGAACCAGAGAATCGTGAGCGGGATCAATGCCGCGACGGGAATGTTGCGGGCGAAAAGAGCGATCGGCGCGGCGGCGGCGTCGAACAAACGCCACGAACCGGCGAGAATGCCCAGCGGGACCCCCACGATGACGGCGAGCCCGAATCCGATAATCACGCGGCGCAGCGTGGCGATGATACTCGCCAGCAGATTGCGGTCTGTCCAAAGGGTGGTGAAACTTTTGACCACTTCCACAGGGGACGGCAGAATCACCGGTGAGATGAACCGCGTCTCCGCGCTGTCGCCGCGAGTGGCTGCCCACCAAAACAAACCCAATAGAATCACAGAGCCTATTCCCAGCAGCCGGCCGGCGAGCCGGGACGGAGGAATTCGCAGGTCAAACAGACCGGATTTGGTGGCAGTCATTTGCTCAATGCGAGGACTCTAGCGGGTAGACTTTAATTTCCACGCGGCGGTTCTTGGCCTGATTCAGCGGATCATTGGGATCGGCCGGACGGCTCCATCCCATGCCAGTGGCGGAGAACTGGTTCGGCTGCAACGAAGAGAACTTTCGGATGATTGCCTCCTTCACCGAGTTAGCGCGATTGGCGGAGAGTTCTTCGACGGCCGCGTCCGGCACCCGGCCCTTCATGGAAGAATCGGCGTGGCCTTCAATCACGATTCTGGCGGCGCCATACTGGCCGGCGAGTTTGCCCACTTCCTCGATGACAAAGCCGACGTTGGGATCGTAGAGATCTTCCTTCTCTTTCCCGCCCTCCTTCTTGGTGACCTTCTTATTGATGTCCCAGGAGTTGGGAAAGAAGTGGACCACCACTGTCTTCGTAAGGATCTCCTCGCTCTCGCCCTTGATGGTGCTGGCGGTGGCGGGAGCGAACTGCACGTTGTATTCGTTCTTCTGATTGGCGTACTTCGCTTCCTGGCCGAGTTTCTGGATGACTGAGAAGTCCATCACCTGATCGAAGTCAATTTTTTCGGTGATGACGCCAATGCGTTTATACAGGAAGTAAGCGGTGTTCCAGGTACGCTCGAAATTGGTGGGGTTGTTCTGATTCAGGAAAAAATCGCGATTCTCGGCGTGATTGGTGGAGTGCGCGTCGCCCAACATGTTCAGCGCGTCGGTTTCGGGGATGGAGTATCCCGCTGCCATGAGCTTGGCGACAGACTGTTTGTTCGGCTGATCGTTGAGCGCCTCCATGGCGTCAAAGATGCCGCGAGCCAAGCCTTCGACGACTTCAGGATGGTCCTTGGCGAAATCGGCGCGGGCAAACCAGACATCGGCGATCAGCTTGTTGGCGGTGGCGGTGGTGACCAGCATCCGGTTGCCTTTGACTTTGGAAAGGTTGTAGATGTCGGGAGCCCAACTCACACACGCGGCGATGGATTTATCGGCGTTGAATGCAGCGGCGGCCTGAAAGGCATCCTGGGTGAATTTGAAAATCACCTCGCCAGGCTGCAAACCTCCGTTGATCAAAGCGTTCAGCACGAAGAAATGGGAAGGGGAATTCTGCGCCAGTACGATGGTCTTGCCGCGCAGGTCGGCCACGGTTTTGACGGCATCGCGGACCACGATGCCGTCGCCGCCATTGGACCAATCCACCTGCTGATAGACGCGCGGCATGACGCGGGAATCCTTGCGCAGGCTCTCGAGCAGCAGCGGAATCATATCGAGCGTCCCCCAGCCGATATGCACGTTGCCGGCGGCATAGGCGTCTCGCATCGCCACCGGATCGTCAATAAGGGTCAGCTCCACTTTGAAATCTTTTCCGTTTGCGCCCTTCCAGGTCTTGCCGGGTTTGAAGCCGTTGTTGGCGTGAATGATGGGAGCCCAACCGGCCCACACGTTAATGGCGAATTTCACCGTGCGGTCGGCCATTGGCTTATAGCTGGAGATTCCTTTGACGGGGGGAAGCTTCGCGGCGGGCACGTAGGAATACTGCTTGGCTGTGGTGATCCCCTGGCTGTCGCCGGCCTCGACACCTTCTTTAGTCAGTTCGTCCTTGCTGATGGATCCGCCCTTGCCGACCCCGGGGAGCGCGCCGAACCGCCATAAGCCGAGCCCCACAAGCCCTAAGACTACGAAGAAGATCGCGGCATAAAACGCCGGTTTGGGATTTCCATTTGCCATGTGTTGTCCTTACTTACTATAAAATACGCGCTGCGATCCGGTGGGGTTCGGCAAACCGGACCACTTGCGAGGTCAAACGGTCTCAGTAGTGGTGGTCTTGGAGACGGCGGGTCCAAGGTCCTTCGCGGAATCTGCGACCTTGGTGGTTTCGGGCGATCGCAGGCCCAGTTCGACTTCAAACTGGGATAAGGCATCCTCGGCGAGGGACTTCTCCATTCGCTCCTGCGCTTCGATGTCTTTCAGGCCCTCGGTGGAGAGGTCGGCGGCGACGCGCGCTTTGCCTCGATTCTTATCGATCTTGCCTTGAATCACTTGTTCCAATTGGCCGAAGTCAGTGGTGATATTCATGTCGAAGCTCTCGGCAATGGCGGCGACTTCGGCTTCCGCCGCGCTCATCTTCAACTCCGCATCGTATTTTTGAATCCGTTCGCGGACTTCCGCCAGTTTGTGGCTGGCGTGTTTCATCTTCTTGAGATTGTTTTCGTAAGCAGTCTCGTGCATTTGCAACTGCTCTTGGTGTTGGACCAGTTCAGTCTTCGCCTTTTGCAGCTCGAGAGCGAACTTGGCCGCGGTCTCCCGGTCTCCCGCCTTGAGGTAGGCTTTGGTTTCCGCTTCCAGTTTCTGCACGTGGGAGCGGGTAGTGGCTGCCTGCCGCGTGACGCGCTCCACCAGGCCGCGATAAATCTCGAGACCCTTTCGCCCTTCTTTGAGCTGTTCGAGCGCGGCATCGTGCTCATATTGCATGGCGGCGATGGGATCGGCTTCCCAGAAGACGTTGGCGATTTTGTTGACTTGCGCGCGAATGGCGGACCAGAATTTTCCGAAGATCATGGCGTTTGACAGCGATTCTAGCACGATGGGAGGCGTTGGGTTTCTCCAGAGCCGTTTATTTGGCTCTCGTTCCATTCAACCCCGGATCGGCCCCACTCAATGAATTCGCGACCGTTAAGGTCGCCACATGTGCGACACTTTCGGTCTGGGTGGCTTGACCTCCTTATGGTTCAGAGGTATAAAAGATATAGGACTGTCTAAGTCGGATATTCGAAGATGCTGAAACTGACGAAGAAAGCAGACTACGGCCTCATCGCCTTAAAACATCTGGCGACGCTCCACCCGGCCAACAGCGCCTCCGCCAAGGAGATTGCGGAACTGTATCATGTGCCGCTTCCGCTGCTTGCCAAGATTTTGCAAAAACTCGCCAAGCAAAGTTTTCTCCGCTCGGAACATGGCACCAACGGCGGCTACCGCCTCGCCAGACCTGCAAAGCAAATCACCGCTCTGGAAGTGATCCGCGCCATTGATGGTCCCATCATTTTAACGTCCTGTTTTACGGATCATGGCGTCTGCGGTCAATCCAGCCACTGCAACGTGCGCGAGCCGTTGCGCAAGATTCACGAAGGCATCCTGGGACTGCTGGCGAGCATCAGTATTGCTGACATGTCCGATACGGAAACGGAAAACCCCGATGGGCGGCTTTACGCTCTGCCGGCCATGGCGGCGGCGATGAATGCTCCGCGCACATCTCGAACCACCTAAAGGAGTCGCCTCAATTATGAAGTTACCGATTTACATGGACTATCATGCCACCACGCCGCTCGATCCGCGGGTGCTTGAGGCGATGATGCCGTTTTTGACGAATAAGTTCGGCAACGCCGCCAGCCGCAACCACAGCTTCGGCTGGGAAGCGGAAGAAGCCACAGAGAAAGCACGGAAACAGATTGCCGATCTCATCGGCGCTACTCCTAAGGAGATCATTTTCACCAGCGGCGCCACCGAGTCAAATAATTTGGCGTTGAAGGGTGTAGCGGAGATGTATGCCGAAAAGGGCAACCACATCATCACGCCCGCCACCGAGCACAAGGCGACCCTCGACACGTGCAAGCGGCTGGAGAAAAATGGCTACCGGATCACCTACCTTCCCGTGCTGGCGAACGGGTTGATCGATCTCGACATGCTGCGCGAATCGATCACCGATAAGACCATCCTCGTCTCTATCATGTATGCCAACAATGAAATCGGCGTGATTCAGCCGGTCGCGGAAATTGGAAAGATCTGCAAGGAAAAAGGCATCCTGTTTCACACCGATGCCGTGCAGGCGGTGGGCAAGGTTCCCGTCAACGTGATTAAGGACAACATCGACCTGCTGTCTCTGTCGGGTCATAAACTGTACGGGCCGAAAGGCGTCGGTGCTTTATACGTGCGGCGAAAGAGCCCGCGCGTGCAGCTTACCGCGCAGATCGATGGCGGCGGTCATGAACGCGGCATGCGCTCGGGCACGCTGAACGTCCCTGGCATTGTGGGTCTGGGCGAAGCATGCGCCATCTGCCAAAAGGAAATGGCGCAGGAATCCAAGCGCCTGAGCGCCCTGCGCGACAAGTTGAAAGACCGTCTGCTTGCCAGCCTGGATGAGGTGTACATCAACGGGTCTATTGAAAGCCGCCTGCCGCATAACCTGAACATCAGCTTTGCCTATGTGGAAGGCGAATCGCTGCTGATGGGCATCAATGATGTAGCGGTGTCCAGCGGTTCCGCCTGCACTTCCGCCACCCTCGAGCCCAGTTACGTGCTGAAGGCCCTGGGCGCCGGCGATGACCTGGCTCATTCCTCCATCCGGTTCGGCTTGGGCCGTTTTACGACGGAAGAAGAAGTAGATTACGTCACCGAAAAGGTGATCGATGTGGTCCGCAAGCTGCGCGATCTTTCCCCGCTCTATGAAATGTTTAAAGAGGGCGTGGACCTTTCGAAAGTACAGTGGACCGCCCATTAAGATTTGCAGATAAGGAACGACAATGGCTTATTCAAACAAGGTTCTGGATCACTACAACAACCCGCGCAATGTGGGGTCAATGGACAAACATGACCCGAGCGTGGGTACCGGAATGGTGGGGGCTCCCGAGTGCGGCGACGTGATGAAGCTGCAAGTGAAGGTCAACCCGGTCACCGGCATTATCGAAGATGCCAAGTTCAAGACCTTCGGCTGCGGCAGCGCCATCGCGTCCTCATCGCTGGCGACGGAAATGCTAAAAGGAAGAACCGTCGACGAAGCGCTGGACATCAAGAATACGGAGATCGTCAATGAGTTGGCGCTGCCTCCGGTGAAAATTCACTGCTCGGTGCTGGCGGAAGATGCGATCAAAGCCGCCATCTCCGATTACAAACAGAAGGCTGCTCAGCAGACTCAGGCGGCACAGGTAACCCAATAAATGGTGGCAACCGAGGCGATGATACAGGTAACACCAAAAGCGGTGGAAAAGATCCGCACCGCCTTCGCCCGCGAGGGCGTGCAGGGCGGTCTGCGTCTCGGCGTGCTGGGCGGCGGCTGCTCCGGATTGAGCTATCAGTTCAAGTTTGATTCCCGGCCTCGCCCCACCGACAAGGTCTTCGATTTTGACGGGGTGAAGGTCTTTGTCGACCCCAAGAGCATGGTGTTTCTCGAGGGCATGACGCTCGATTGGAAGGATTCGCTCATGCAGTCCGGCTTCGTGTTCGAGAATCCGCACGCCAAGAAGAGTTGCGGCTGCGGTACGTCCTTCACGGCGTAATGGATCCCGATTACTACGGCTTCCTGGGCATCGATCGCAAGCTCGCGATCGATCCAGCGGAGCTTCAAAAGCGTTTCTATGCGCTGAGCCGCCAGCTTCACCCCGACCGCTTCGCACAGAAACCCGCAGCCGAGCGTCTGCAGGCCGAGGAATCGACGGCGTTGCTGAATGATGCCTTTCGAGTTTTGAAGGATCCGCTGTCGCGCGCCGAGTATATCCTCAAGCTGGAGGGGCTGGACATCGGCGAACAGCGCACCAAAGATGTCCCCCCGGAGTTGTTGGAGGAGGTCTTTGAGCTGAACATGGCGCTCGAAGAATTGCGCAGCGGCGACGAGGAAGCTCGCGGGCAGCTTGAAGATGCGCGACGGAAGTTTTTGGAAATGCGGGAACAAATTGACAGCGAGCTCATGGGCTTGTTCGAGCGCTATGACGCCGCCAGTGACCCCGGCGTCCTGACGGAAATTCGCGGAGTGCTGAATCGCCGGCGCTATATTCGCAATCTGGTAAATGAAGTGGAGAAGGAACTGGCCCCCCAATGAGCCAAGTTTTCGATATTGATTTCGGAAGTCATCGCAAGTCGCGGATCGTGGGCATCGATCTCGGCACCACCAACAGTCTGGTCGCCTATATGGATTTGACCGGGCCCAAAGTGATTCCCGGGGCGGACGGCGAGCGCCTGGTGCCCAGCGTGGTCTCCTATTCCAAAGAGGGCCAGTTTGTCGTGGGCAACCCCGCGCGGCGGCTGTTGATCGATCAGCCCGAACGCACGATTTATTCCGTCAAGCGCCTGATGGGCCGAGGCGTCGAAGATGTACAGGATGAACTATCGCTGTTCCCGTTCCGGATTACATCCGACAGCGGCGACGTGATTCGGCTGCAGTTGGGCGAGAAGAGTCTCACGCCGCCCGAAGTCTCCGCGCAAGTGCTGCAGGAACTCAAGCGGAATGCTGAAGCCGCGTTAGGCGAACCGGTGAGCCAGGCGGTGATCACCGTCCCCGCATACTTTAATGATGCGCAGCGGCAGGCGACCAAGGATGCGGGCCGTATCGCGGGACTCGAAGTGTTGCGGCTGGTGAATGAACCCACCGCCGCCGCGCTTGCCTATGGTCTGGATAAGCGGCAGAACGGCATTGTCGCGGTGTACGACCTGGGCGGCGGCACGTTCGATATCTCGATTCTTCGTCTTCATGACGGCATCTTTGAAGTGCTGGCCACCAACGGCGACACGCATTTGGGCGGCGATGACATCGACAACCGCCTGCTGCGTATCGCGATCGAGGATATTTTCACCGAATGGACGGAAGATATCTCGCAGAACGGCGAAGCGGTGCAGTTGCTCCGTCGGGCGGTGATCGACGCCAAAGAGCAGCTTTCGTTTGTTCCGTTCACCAGCATTCACCTCCAGTACCGCGGCAAAGCTTATCACCGCGAGATTACCCGTGAGCTGCTGGAAGGCTTGATTAAGGACATCGTGGACCGTACGCTCGGCCCTTGCCGGCAATGCATCGCTGACGCCGGTGTCAGTGTAGAGCAAATCGATGAAGTGGTAATGGTGGGCGGTTCCACACGCATCCCGATGGTGCGTAGCGCTGTCGAAGTCCTCTTCAAAGCCAAGCCGCATACGGAGTTGAACCCGGATGAGGTGGTTGCCCTGGGAGCGGCGGTGCAGGCAGGGATCCTTTCAGGCGATATCGAAGACAAGCTGCTGCTGGACGTCACACCGCTGTCGCTTGGAATCGAGACCATGGGCGGCGTGGTCTCCAAGCTGATTCATCGGAATTCCACCATTCCCGCAAGTGCTACCGAAACCTTCACCACGGCGGTGGAAGGCCAGCGCAATGTTCTCATTCACGTACTTCAGGGCGAGCGGGAACTGGTCAAGGATTGCCGCCCGCTGGCGCGCTTTGAATTGAAGGATATCGATCCGATGCCGGCTGGCGCGGCACGCATCGAGGTTCGTTTCCTGATCGACGCCAATGGAATCCTTAATGTCTCGGCGCGGGATGTGCGCACCGGTAAGGAGCAAAGCGTTGAAGTGAAGCCGTCCTACGGGCTATCTGAGGATCAGGTGGAAGCCATGATTCTCGAATCCGTCGAAAAGGCGGAGGAGGACTTTAAAGAGCGTCAGGTGCGCGAATCCAGGATCGAGGCGGACGCGATTCTGCTGGCGATCGAAAAGGCCCGCTCGAACGAAGCCTGGATGGATCTTACGGAAGAGGAGCGAAAGCGCGTCACCGATGCCGTAAATCAACTGCTGTTGGTTTACCATTCGAGCGATCACATCCTGATCCGGAGCAAGATCGAGGAGCTCAATCAGGCCACTCACTCGCTGGCGGAAACCATGATGAATACCGCGGTTCGCGAAGTACTGAAAGGAACGAAACTTTCATGAACTGGACAGATACCGAAGACATCGCCATCGCCCTTTTGGAGAAATTTCCCGCGCAGGATCCACTCCAGGTGCGTTTCACCGACTTGCATAAGTGGGTGACGGAACTCGAAGGATTCTCGGGCGATCCCGCCAAATCCAATGAGCCGAAGCTTGAAGCCATTCAGATGGCGTGGTACGAAGAGTGGAAAGATAACCAGTAACGTACGCCTGCCATCAGGCGATAATGCCCTTCACCACGTTGCCGTGCACGTCGGTGAGGCGGAAATTCCTCCCGGCGTAGCGGTAGGTGAGCTGCAAATGGTCCAGCCCGAGAAGGTGCAGAATGGTGGCGTGCAGGTCGTGGAAGTGCACCTTGTTCTCGACCGAGTAGTAGCCATAGTCGTCGGTTGACCCGTAGGCGATGCCCGGCTTGACGCCGCCTCCCGCCAGAAACATGGTGAACGCTTCGGGATTATGATCGCGTCCGTCCGAGCCTTGCGCGGTAGGGGTGCGGCCAAATTCCCCGCCCCATAATACGAGCGTATCCTTCAACAACCCGCGGCTTTTCAAGTCGGCAATCAGGCCGGCAATCGGAGTGTCCACTTCGCGCGCGTTCTGTTCGTGATCGCGGCGCAGATTGGCGTGCTGGTCCCACTTGTAGGTATGGCTGACCTGAACGAAGCGGACGCCTTTTTCCGAAAGCCTGCGCGCCATGAGGCATTGGCGGCCGAAATCCTCAGATACGGGATTGTCAAGTCCGTAAAGTTTTCTGGTGGCTGCCGATTCCCCGCTGATCTCCTGCAGCTCCGGTGCCTCGGCCTGCATGCGGAAAGCAAGTTCGAACGATTCGATGCGGCCTTCCAGTGCGCGGTCGGGTCCGGTCAACTCCACCTGCTGGCGGTTGAGTTTCTGCGCAAAATCGATTTCCATGCGCTGGATGTCCCGGGGCGTTTGAGCGTTAATGAACGGAATCCTCGCATCCTTGGCCGGAATGCCGACCGACCCGATGGGTGTGCCGGCGTAAGGCGCGGGCAGGAAGGCGGAACCGTAATTGTTGGCGCCCCCATGGCTTTGCGTGGGCGAGATCGTGACGTAGCCAGGCATGCTTTGGTTCTCGCTGCCAAGCCCGTAGGTGATCCACGAGCCCATGCTGGGGCGCACAAACGTGTCGCTGCCGGTGTGCATTTCGAGCAACGCCCCGCCGTGGCGGGAATTGGAGCCCCACATTGACTTGATGAAACAGAGGTCGTCCACCTGCTTCGCAATTTCCGGGAAAAGCGCGCTGACCCACATGCCGCTCTGCCCGTGCTGTTTGAATTCCCAGGGCGATTGAAGAAGGTTGAACGTCTCCGCCGACACAACCTTACGCTTGGCAAACGGTAGAGGTTTGCCATGATCGCGCTTCAACAGCGGCTTGTAATCGAACGTGTCGATCTGCGAAGGACCACCGTGCATGAACAAAAAAATGACTCGCTTGGCGCGCGGCGCAAAATGCGTGGGACGCGGAGACAGCGGATTGCCCGGTTCCGCTTTCGCGGCGCTAGCTTCTTCACCGAGCAGCGCCGTCATCGCGAGCGCTCCGAATCCGGCGCTGCTCACATTCAGCAGTTGACGGCGGGAGAGGGTTTGGTTGAGATACGAATTCCAGTGCCGGTTCATGAAGGGCCTTCAATTCAAATAGATAAATTCATTGGAAGCGAGCAGCGCCTTGCAGAAACTCTGCCAGGCGAGGACGTTGCGCTCATCCGCGCTGCTTACGGATGCGGGCAGCGCTCGTGAAACTTGCGAGATAAAGGAAAGGGCCTGATCGATTTCCCGCGGCGAGGGGGGCCGGGTGAGCGCCCGCTCATAGGCATCGCGAATACGGCCGGAATCGTCCACGGGCTTGGCCAGCAGAGCTTCGGCCATCTTGCGGGAATGGCGGAGCATCACCGCGCCATTCATCATGAACAGCGCCTGCGGAGCGATGACGGTGGAATTCCGGTCGCCTTGGGTTACCGCCGGGTCGGGAAGATCAAAGGCGGAAAACACGTCGTAGAGCGAACTGCGCACCACGGGGATATAAACGGCCCGGATGTTCTTCTCGTAATCGACGCCTTCCCTGCGCGAGGTGTTGGCGACGTACTGGCGGTCTTTGTAGGGTAAAAGCGTTCCCCCGGCCGCTAGTTGCAGGTCGCCGGAAACGGCCATGATCCCGTCGCGAATCGCTTCCGCTTCCAGCCGCAGGCGGTTGGCCCGCCAATGAAGAGAATTTTCCGGGTCGGCTTCAAAGCTGCGTTCGTCGTAGGCGCTCGACATCTGATAGGTAGCCGATTGCATGATGAGTCGGTGCATAGCCTTCACCGACCATCCGCCTTCCATAAAGCGCAGCGCCATCCAATCGAGCAGCGGCTGATTGGTGGGCATTTCTCCCAAACGGCCGAAATTGTCCGGTGACGGTACAATGCCGCGGCCGAAATGCCAGCGCCAGAGCCGGTTCACCATCACCCGCGCCGTCAGCGGATGATCTCTTCGCGTGAGCCACTGCACAAGTTCCAGACGCCCGCTGGATTGCTTTCCGATTTGCGGCTGGGGGGCGGGGACTGCGGTGAGAAAATGACGCGCGACCGGCTCGCCAAGAGTCCAATGACTGCCGCGGATGTGGATGGGAAGATCACCGATGGACTTCCCTTCCCTCACACCCATCGCGTGGGGTAGATCCGGGGTTGAGGCTTCGAGCTCCTTTTGCTCCGCATCCAGGGCATCCAGGCTGCGCTTTGCCTCCGCCGTGTAGTACTCGCGAGCACCCGCGGGGGCTCCAAAAGCTCCGAAGGGCTCCGTTAAAAACTGGCGTAGCGCATCGAAGGCGGCGACCGTCAGTTTGGTTTCCTTTTTCGCTCGGTCCGCGGCGGGAAGCGCTTCCCATTGCCGCAGAGCCTCGCTGAAGAGTTCCTGATAGCGCGCGGTCAGTTGCTTCACATCGGCGGGTTTGAAGCCTTCAAACAGCTTCGCCGCGGGCGATGACCAGGGACCCTGTTTCGCCGCCGCTCCCCAGGTTTCAAAAGCGTAAAGGACCGAAGCAGGGGCTCCATTCGAGCGATTCAGATGTTCCCCGAGCTGGGCCAGGAAGAGGGGATTCACGCCGTACGCGCGGGCGATTTGAACGTCATTCCGCGGGCCCTGGCCGGGCGCGAACGGGCTGGGCGCAAGACGCAGTTTCTCAAAGTAAGGGAAGCGTGTGCGGTGCTGCAGCCGGACGATGTTCTCCCCGCCTTTCAACGGGAAGACTCCAAGCGCCGCCCATCCTCCGGCATCGGGTGAGGCTTCGCGATTTTCCACCGCTCCCGCTCCCCGCATCACGAGTTCCCCGTTGATGAGGATGTCCGCGGTACCGCCGCCGCGCTCTTCATCGAGCGCATCCAGTTGATAGTCGCCGGCGCGTTCCACCTTCACGTTGTATTCGGCGAAGAACGGCCCTTTGGCGTCCTTGGGAGCATTACGCTTCTTCTTTTCGATAGGCCGGGAGACGTTGCCGTTGTCAAACGAAGCGGCGTCGCGAATGGTGGCTTTGGCGGCGGCGCTCTCCGGCAGCGGATGCAGCTTCATCCCGCTGTTACGCCGTATATCGTAGGCGGCGAGCAAATAAGCTCCGATGCTCCGGTAGGCCTCGGCCTGCAGGCGCTTATTTTCCGCACTGCTGATGCGCCCCGCTTCTTTGCGTTTTGCCTCCAGGCGCGCTTCATGCGCGGCCAGACGGTCCCGGTCCGCCTTGGGGGCGAGCACATGTTCATGCCACTTCGCCACCACCTTGAAGTTGTCCATCGTATGCGTACTCTTGAAGATTCCCGCCATCGAATAATAATCGGCGGTGGGGATGGGATCGAACTTGTGATCGTGGCAGCGGGCGCAACCGACCGTAAGGCCCATGAAGGTTTTTCCGATGGTATCCACCTGTTCGTCAATAATGTCCATTTCCATCTTCACCGGATCGTCTTCGGCCAGCATCTTCGCGCCCAGGGAAAGGAATCCAGTGGCGGTCCAACGCTCGAACGTAGTCTCGGGTGTGGCGCCCTCCGGAAGCAGGTCCCCGGCAATCTGCTCCTGCACAAACTGGTCGTAAGGCTTGTCCTTATTAAATGCGGCGATTACGTAATCGCGGTAGCGCCAGGCGTTCTTGTAGACGAGATTTTCGTCCAGGCCGTTGGAATCCGCATAGCGCGCCACGTCCAGCCAGTGACGTCCCCAGCGCTCTCCATAGCGCGGCGAGGACAGCAGACGCTCGATCACTTTATCAAAAGCGCCATGGGACGTGTCGTTGAGGAATACCTGAGTTTCTTCCGGGGTTGGCGGCAAACCGGTGAGGTCGTAGGTGGCGCGCCGGAGAAGCGTCCGCTTGTCCGCCGGGGCGGCCGGGGAGAGGCCTTTTTCTTCCAGCCGGGCCAAAACAAAACGGTCGATCGGCGTTTTTGCCCAAGTGGCGTTACGCACAGCCGGCTGCAAAGGTTCGACGGGAGGAACAAAGGCCCAGAACTTTTGGTTCTTGGAGGCCCCTGCCGATGGTTGGCCCCAGGGCACGCCGAGTTCTACCCAGCGGGTGAGCGTCGCGAGGTCCGCATCGCTTAGCTTCGGTCCGGGAGGCATCTTGAGCGTACCGGCGGTGTGGCGCAAGGCCTGCAGCAACAAGCTCCCGGCAGGTTTTCCAGCAACGACGGCTGGTCCGCGCCCACCACCTTTCAATAAGGATTCGCGGCTATCCAGCTTCAGTCCACCGGCGGGATTCACCGTCCCATGGCAGCCCGCGCATCGGGCCACCAGAAGCGGGCGAACACTCTTCTCGAAAAATTCCTCGCCCGTTTCCGCCGTTACAGGAAGCGCCATGCAGAAAACCAGAAAACAGACGAGCGGGTGCATCTTTCCAGTTTATCGCAAGCAGGGCGTCCGTTAAACGCGGATACGATCATAGGGCGGCAGCGGACCGCGCATGAATCGCGACTCCTTCTGCGCCCGGTAGCGCACGTCCAGGTGCGGCGTCTCCACCTTGCTTCCCTTTTGAAAGGACGAATCCATTAGGGACTCAATGGCGCCCGTCGCAAGCAAAGTTCGTTCCGGGGGATAGAACTCCCTACCTTGCACCATTGTCTGTTCCACCCAATAACTAAGCCCGTTTCCATGGCTCCAAGGCCTGCCCCATTGTGTAAGGAAGCAGCATGCGAGCGGCTCGCTGCGCCCCTCGATTTCCACTGCGAATCCCGCTTGCTCGGTTTGACCGCTAAGCATGTAAACGACACCAAGAAGCCCACTGCGGTATCCCAATAAGAATAGAAGCGGCTGTTTGACGTTCTCCTCAAGCCGGCCCCGCTTCAACGTGTCGTCGTGGCGCATGGATTCTTCCAACAGGTTGCGCGCCCACGGGTTGGCTTCGCTCCATTTCCATACTTCCGGCCCTTCCAGACATTGCACCCACTGGAGGCCCGTCTCCCCGCCCTTGCGCCGCTCCACCATGCTTTGAAACACTTCCAACCCGTGATAGCCGTAGGCTTCTTTTCCTCCATAGAAGTAGCCGGCGGCGCGCTTCACGGGCGCCTCCAGACCAAGTTCCAACTCCGGCCGCCGCCACGTCAACGTCAGAGACGTTCCGGCGATCAGAGGAAACTTCAGTTCCCGCGACCAGTCGAACATCTGCCTCGCTTTTTTCCATTCCGTCGAGAAATGCTTGTCCACGAACATGGGCAAAGCTCGGTTGGTCTGCCGGTACGCGTTCACGATCTGTTCCATCAGTTCATACCGCGGATATAGCTTCTGCCCCTTTTCATTCGTCGGATAGTCGCCATGTTCGCCAATGAGAGCGACCCCTCGCATCCCCGGCACTATCGCTTCTCTCACCGTCTGCTTGAGCGGGATTCCGCGTTTCATTGCTTCCGCCCGGCCGATATCGGTACCGGGCGCCTGGACGATATGCATTGCCGCAATCTCGAGTTGCGACTTGTGCGGTTCGCCATTCCAGTAATAGCCCCGCAGCATGTTGCCGATGAATACATCGGCGTGCGAGTTCCGGTAATAGGCGGTGATGATGGCGGCAATCTTTGTGCGGTTGCTCTGCGCGAAGGCGGCTCCGCCGGCCGCCACGAGAAATGATCTACGGTGCATAGTTGTCTACTGTACACTGCTTCACGCTGCCTGCTGCCGGAGCATTCTCATGAACTCGCCGACAAAAAGGTGATTATCGTGCCAGGTTCTTCCGCTCACCATGTTCCCCTCCCGCACGCACCCTTGGTTTACATAGATACCGCCGCATACCTCGACATCAAACTGACACTTGGCGACGGTCGCCAGGCGCTTGCCGCGGATGACATCGGCCGCAGCCACAATCTCGGCTCCGTGACACACTACGGCAACCGGTTTGTTCGCGCGAAAGAAATGGCGCACAATTTCCAACAGGTGGGAATCGTAGCGGAGATACTCCGGAGCGCGCCCCCCTGTCAGGAACAGGCCCGCGTATTCGTCGGGCTTCACATCGCGAAATGCCACGGCGGCTTTCAGGTGATAACTGGGCGACTCCCTGGTAATGTCCCACCCCGGGGGAATCTCGTGCATGACTAGCGGATATACCCGCGCTTCCGGGCCCGCGACGATGGCTTCATAGCCGTCTTCCTGAACCCGGAAGTATGGGTAGAGGGTGTCCATCGCTTCCGCGGCGTCCCCAATCGGAATCAGTACTTTTTTCAATCATCCTCCATGATGTTCCTGCCGGCGTAGATAATGCCGCGACGTGCGGCTTTAAAGATTGCCCTTGCGGGCCTGCTCCGCGAGATAATCGCTGGCTCTCCAGGCGATGGCTAACATTGTTTGCGTCGGGTTTTGACAGGTAGAACTCGGCCAGCAGCCGCCGTCCATTACGAACAGATTCTTCACATCGTGCGCCTGATTGTAGGCGTTGAGCACGCTGGTTTTCGCGTTCAGCCCCATTCTGCAGGTTCCCATCTCGTGACTGATCGCGCCGGGAGTGCTCAAGGATTCGTCGGCGGAGAGGATCTCCGCACGCGCGGATCCCATCAGTTCCTGCAAATTTCGAAACGCATCGCGTAGCATCTTCCTGTCATTCTCCGTGCGCTGGTAGCGGATATGTAACACCGGAATGCCCCACGCATCCACCACATTCGGATCGATTTTGACATGGCTCTCGTAGGTTTGCAGCGGCTCGCCCCGGGCGTAAACAATGGCCCAGGCTGGATGGTTCTTCTTGATTTGCTGCTTATACTCAGCCCCAAACCCGGGAATCATGGTTGCATGCGAGGGAAAGATCTGGCTGCCGCCCCGCACCATGATGGAGTAACCTCGCAGGAAATCGGGATGCCGGCCGCCGACATTCCGGAACCGCGGAATATAGGAAGCGTTAGCCGTCCCATCGTCATTGCGAATTTTGGAGCCAACCAGTTCGGGCAACAATCCCACCACCGACCCGGCCGTGAAATGATCCGTAAGATAGTGTCCCAGCACTCCACTGCTGTTGGCTAGTCCGTTCGGATGAACTCGCGATGTCGAATTCAGCATGATGCGGGTCGATTCCAGCGTGGAAGCGGCCAAAACCACCACCTTGGCGGAGACCTCTTCGTACTTCGTGGTTGCCCGATCGAAGAATCCCACCCCTTTGGCGCGCCCCTCCGAATCCACTACCACGTGACGCACCACCGCATCCGTCCGCAGCGTAAGTTTCCCGGTCGCCAACGCGTCGGGAAGTGTCACCGCGACTGTTGAGAAGAACGCATTCACGTGACAGCCGTGACCGCAGGCGCCGCAGCAGTGGCAGGCTGGCCGTTTCCGATGCGGGCGGCTGAGTTGCGCCACCCGTAACGACGTCATGCGCCAGCCCATTTTGCGCGCCGCCTTGCGCATCAGATGCTCATAGCAGCCGAACGCGAAAGCGGGTTGAAAGATGCCATCGGGGATTTGACTCAAACCCTCGCGCCGCCCCTGTACCCCGATATAATCCTCCACCTTGTCGTAGTAGGGAGCCAGTTGATCATAGGTAAACGGCCAGTCCGCTCCCTGGCCGTCTATCGAGGCGCCTTTGAAATCGTACTCGGCAAGCCGGAAAGACTGCCTGCCCCAATGCAAAGTCCTGCCGCCGAGAATTCGCGAGCGGAGTGACCAATCCCAGGGTTGATCCGGCGGAGTGGTGTAAGGATGTTGACTGAACTCCGCGTAATAGCCGGGAAAGGGAGTATATTCCGAGGCGGCCCGCGGGCCGTCGTTCCGGATCCGGCGCGGGCTGCCCACTCCCCGGAACGGAAAATGGTACGGCATCGCATGAGTCTTGAACTGCGAAGCTTTCACTGCCGGGCCGGACTCGAGAAGCAGAACCTCCAGCCCGTGTTCCGTCAAAACCTTGGCGGCAAGCCCGCCGCTCGCGCCCGTGCCCACAATCAGTACGTCGTATTGCTTCATGATTATTCCTGGTCCGCGTCTCCGTGATGATCGGGATGAGGGCAGCCGGGCCAACGATCCAACACCTGGTGTCCCTGATAATTCAGCTCGCGATGGATCCCGATCTCGGAGGTGTAGTAAGCGAACACGGTCCGCCTCCTGATTTCCTCGAAAAACTCGTGCCCCGCGTCCTCCGGCTTAGCCATGGCGGTCAAAATCGAAGTCTGCCGGGAAACCGGCAGATTTCGGAAGTCAAGCGAATAGAGAGCTTGACTCTTCTGATTCACCCCCGCCAACCCTTCCCGGAAGCGGCTTTGCACGTCCGGAATTTCTTCAAACAATGTCCGGTCGACATGTTCCACCACCCGCGCGGCGCGGGCTCCCGGAGTGTCGGTTTGCGGGATGATCAGTTCACTCAAAATCTCCACCAGGTCCGCTTGAGCCGCGGTAAAGAAGCGTGGTTTCCACATGGATCCGGCGGCGCCGAACAAAGACTGCACCGGCACGATCACGGCCGGCCCGGCTAAACCCGCAGCCAAACCTTGGACAACGTCGCGCCGCCGTAGGTTATCTTCCTTCATCCATCGCCTCCTCTCGCGGTTTCAACTTTCCCAGAAATTCAAGCACCCGGATGATTCCCCGGTCGAGCATCCGCTCGGGCGCGCCCACCTCGACAATGGTCGGCCAGGCGTTGGCTCCGTAGAACACGCCATCGCGGGTGGCCGCCCGGATCGTGGGTAGGTATCCCACGTACCCATTCGTATATCCCATCAGGACGGTGTGGACCTCCGGCAATCGCTCGCGTAAATCAATCTGGAGGTCCACATACGGTTCGCCCGGCATGGTCACAAAAGCCAGCGTCCGATTGATCAGAAGTGTGGTTACGGGCACGCGCACTTCCGCCGGCGGATAGCCAATGGGCCGGCCCGTAGCCAGCCACTGGTGATAGGTGGGCGGAGCATCCAGCCGCTTCAGCTTCTCCATGTCCCAGCGCGCCGGGAATATCATTTCGTCTTCGGCAATCTGCAGAGAAGATGCCTCCGTCTTTTGGGTCCGGATCTCCCGGCTCACTCGCTCTACAACGCGTCCTAATGCATAGCCGGTCTTCGTGGCCTCAGTCACCAGCCCCCCAACAGCCACCTGGTGGGAGTTGATATCGCCACAAGCCCCCTGCAGGAAAAAGCAGATTGTTTCCGCGTTCCCTGCCTTTTCGACGTAAGCCGTCATCGCTCCCGGAAAGTCCGCCGAGTAGCGCGTGACGTGATTCAACACCACCGGATGGGTGGCATGGTGGGCCAGAATCGCGATCGGCTCTCCCGTCAGCGTCTCGACACGAATCACCGTCACGATCGGGTCATGCGGGGACGTGCGCACCCCGCTCAAGTTTTTGCCCAGGCTTCGCACCGGGCCGTCCTGCCGGTTGTGTCCAATGTAGCTGGCGCCCAACCCCACTCCGATTCGTGCCGGAGCCAGGTTCCGCGCCGCCATTTCGATCCCTCGGATGATTTTCTCCAGCGCTTCCGGCTCCCATCGGTTTTTGCTGGCGGCGATGTACGCATCGTCCATAATGTTTGGCCCGGTGTGCGTGTGGGACGCCGTGAATATCGCATGGCGGATGCCTGCACTCCCGTTCACTTTCCGCCGGACCCGGTCCATTTGTTCACGGCTGAACGTTCGCCCAAGGTCCAAAGCGACCAGTGCCACCGCGGTGTCTCCCACCTTCAGGACGAGTGTCCGCGCGAAGAGCGGGTCGAGCGTCGATTCGGCAAATCCTTTTCGTCCCGCGGCGCCCCACATCTCGAAGCCCGCGGGCGGCGTGATATCCACTCGCGACGCTCCCGCCTGCAGGCTTTGTGCCTGGCAGCAGCCGGCCAGTAGAGCGCCGGCAATCGCGAAGAATCGCAGCGCTCTCATCGGCGCGGCTTCCCTTCGGGAGGCATCTCCCGCACTAAACTTCCCCGCGGTAAATCGTCCAGCTTGCCCAGCGCCCGGTACATATTCACCAGCGCGGCGTCGAATAACCCTTCTCCCGCGCCCGCTTCCAGTCGCGTCGCGTAACTGGCTCCATAGCCTCCCTCGGCTGCCGCTCGAATCGTCGGCAGCACGCCCCCCCAGACTCCGGTTCCGGTTTGCGTGTGGGCGGCGATCAGCGTGTGGGCGATGGGAGCGCGGTCCGCGAGCCCGATCTGATGCTCCGCAAAGGGAAGTCCGGGAATGGCAGCCAACGCATAGCTTCGGTTCACGACCACGGTAGCGGCTTCCAGCGGAACTGCCTGTTTGTCCCCCCACCGTTCGCGAACACTGAGACTTGTCCGGTATACCGAGAGAGAGGGTTTCGGTTCCGCTTGTGGCGCGATCGTGCGGCTTACGCGGACCACCTCCCGCGCCAGTTGCTCACCCGCCTGCTCCACTTGTGCGAAGGACGATTCGTTCGCGAAGGGCACCAGGTTTCCCGAAGCTCCCTGGAAAAAGAGCGCCACCGCGCGGCCGCCGAGCATCGCCTCCACCCGCCGGGATGCATGGCCCGGGTAATCCGCGGAAAGCTCCCGGTTCTGTCTTCCGGCAATGCTCGCGCGGCATGCCGCACTATAGAGAAGCGCCATTAATTCTCCGTCTTCATTTTCGATACGCCAGACCGGCACGGTGTTCCAAAGCGGTCCGGTTGGCTTCCGGTCAGGGTTCTTCCAAAGCATTTTGACAGCGCCCTGCTCGTCTACGGTACGCCAGTTGTAGGCGATATCCGTAGCGCCGGCACCCGCCCCGATGCGCGCCGCAAACATGTTGGATGCCGCTTGCTTTAATCCGTCCTCAATGGCCGTCTCGACTCTCGAAACCCAATGGCCGCCGCGCTCCCCGCCACCCGGCGCGGAATGGGTGCCCGACGCCGCAAATAGGACATTGCTGATGTTCAGCGTGCGGCGGGCTCCCTCACTCACGCGCCGGGATTGGAACCGGTAAAGGTCACAGGCTACAATCGCGACACTATCGGTGGCCGTTCTCAGCAGAAGGATACGCGCCTGCAAGGCATCGTGCACGCCCGAAGCAATCCTGTCGCTCGAAAATCCTGCAAGCGCCACCCCGCTACCTAACGGAATCTGGACCCGCGCCACGCCGGCGCGCAGTTCCCCCGGCTGTGCCGCCGCGGGCACACCCATGACCAGGGCGGCAACAAGCAAAACTGTCCTAGATAGGCCGGTCATACGGTGCGTGTCTTACCAGAGTATGGCCCATTCCTTCGTTTCTAACCTTCCGGCTCTAAAAAATATACTTCAGCCCCAGTTGCATTTCGCGGCTGGGCCCGGCGGCAACGATGGTGCCGAAATCGGCCGCCGCCAGATTATTCTGGGGAAGCGCAAAGTTGACGTTGTTCAGCCCGTTGAATGCTTCGACACGGAACTGGAGCCGATGCCGCTCGGTGATGGCAAAGTTTTTGTGGATCCCGAAATCCGTCGACTTTAGCCCTGGACCCTCGATGATATTCCGGCCCGCGGTGCCGAAAAGAAATGCGCCGGGCTGCGCGAAGCCGCTGGTGTTGAACCAGCGGTCTACAGTACGCGATCCTTTCGAAAGGCGGAATTCTTCAACCACGTCCGGAAAGAGCGTGCCGGCTTCGATGTTCGCTGTATTGCGCGTCGTGATGGCCGAAGTGTAGAAGCCCGATTGCAGGGTCTGGATGAAAGAAACGGTCCAGCCGCCGAGCAGGAAGTCGACACCGCGAGGCGCCGACGAAAGATGTTTCCGGCCGCGGCCAACAGGCAGTTCATACACGACACTGCCGATCACGCGGTGAGCAACATTGAACCCCGACAGACCCTTGTTGCAGTCCGCGCAGTTGTGATCCTGGGCGATATAGCCGGTTTGCGACGAAGCTGTGTCGAGCGCCTTGGACCACGTGTAGTGGCCCAGAAAAGTCAGGCCTTGCGAGAAATCCCGGCGGACCTTGGTGGTGAATCCGTGATAGGACGACCGGTATCCGTGATCCACCGAAGTGACCACGGGCTGATTCGGCAGGGGACGGCGCGGACCGAACGCGCCCGCACCGGGACGCGCCGAATTAAACGTACGCGCTCCGTCCAGGTGCACCGAGATCGAGCCGGTATAGGAAATCTCCACCATGGTCTTCGCAGCCACTTGCCGCTGTACGCTGAAGTTCCATTGCTGGATCATCGGATCGAAGTAATCCAGATCGCTCCGAAAACCGAGAATCCCGCTGGTTACCACGCTGGGAAGAAAGGTATTCGCCAAGTCGAATACCGGGTTAGGCGTCGTGTTGGTCACGATCTGCCGCTCAATCCAGGGAAAGTTGAACGCATCGGCCTGGCGTTTGTTGAAGGGCACATTGACAAAGAAAATGCCATATCCCGAGCGAATCACCGTTTTGTTCGAACCGCGTGGACGGTATGCCAAACCGAATCGCGGGCCGAAATCTCTCTTTTTGGTGAAACACAAACAACGGCCGTATTGGGGATCCTTCAGGCCGGGGCCATTCGAGCCCGGCGCGTCCAGGCGGACTACGGCGCCGTTCAGCGGCACGAAATTTGCCAGCCGGTCGCGGTCTTCATAGAGCTGCCCGTTGTACTCGTAACGCAGCCCCGCATTCAGCGTCAGATTGGGCTTCACTTTCCAATCGTCCTGCATGAAAAAATAATAGTGGCTGCTGCGATGCAGGCTCTCAAAGATATTCGACGTGGGCAATAACAGTTCCCGCGTGGCCGTCCCCGGAAGCCCGAGAAGAAAGTCGGCGAACCCGTCGCCGGTGTAATTTTGCGTGAACGTGTAGCTGCCGCGAATCTGAGGGTTGAACCGTTGGTCTTCGTGGCGCCGTGTATAGTCGCCTCCCACCTTCAGAACGTGCGCGCCTCGAATCCAGTTCAAGGTGTCGCCTAACTGCATTTTCTGCGTTTTAAACAGTCGCGGCGAATTGTTCGGCGCCCCCGCCGCTCCGTAACCGGTGATCGTGAAAAGGGGGATTCCGGCGGAGATCCCGGATGCCCGGGGCTGGTTGCCGTTGTTGGGGAATCCGAGGTCGGCGTTCGTGATCCCGCTGGGCGACAGGTTCGGCTGATCCTGGCTCCCCAACGTGTAGCCCAATCGAACCGTGTTGATCAGGGAAGGACCGAAGATGTGGGTATGCTGCAGCGTCCCGGTCTGCACGGTGCTGGCAATTAAGGTATCCCCGGCAAGAGTGGTCCGCGGATCCAACTGGCTCAGCCGGGTCCAATAATAGCTGCCCCAAAGCTGGTCCTTCGACGAGAAATTGTGGTCCACGCGGCCGATGTATTGATTGAGATCCGGTTGACTGGTGGGTGTGACCGTGAAGTTGTTGCGGACGCCGCTCGCGTTCGGCAGCGGGTATTGGGACAGGCGGATCGAATTCAGAGCAATCGGGCTGATCCTTCCCGCCGCTATCAGGTTCCCCGAAAATGGCGCGCCGGTCTGCGGGTCGCGGATGACGCGGGCCGGAAGAAGTTCGGAGAAATCGCCCGTTCTCATGGCCGCCGTGGGCTGCGTCAACGTCACCGGCGTCCCCCGGCGGACACGCGCGGATTCCCAGTTGAAGAACCCGAATGTACGGTTGCGGATGATCGGCCCCCCAACCGACGCTCCAAACTGATTCTGCTTCAGCGGACGCTTGGCCACACCCGCGCGATTCAGGAAAAAATTGTTCGCATCCAGTTTGTCGTTACGGAGAAATTCGTAAGCCGAACCGTGCAGAGCGTTGGTTCCCGCCTTGCTTGATAGAATCACCTGCCCAACGCGTCCGCCCAATTCCGCGCTGTAGACATTCTGCTCAATCTTGAACTCTTCCAACGCGTCGATGGGCGGATAGACCAGGGTACCGCCAATGAACTCATTGTTGACGTTAATCCCGTTAAACGTAAACTGGGCGGCCTCCGATCGTCCTCCCGAAATACTGAGCGATCCTTGCGTGGAAATGGATGTGTTCTGGATCCCCGTGTTGCCGGTTCCCACTCCACCGGTCACCACCTGCGGCACGAGCAGCGCGAGCTGCGCAAAACTGCGTCCGTTCAGCGGCAGGGCGACGATTTTTTCATTACTGATGACTTCCCCGATCGTCGCGTTGGAGCTCTCAATCAAGGGCGGAGCTCCCGTCACCTCTACCCGCTGGCTGATCTCGCCCAGTTCCATCTGGATGTCAACCACCGCCGCCCGGCCGATGGTGATCTCAATGCCTTTTCGCAGGGCTTCGCGAAAACCGCTGACCCGTACTTGTACTTCATATTCGCCCGGAGGAAGAGACAGGGCGTAATAGCGGCCCTCGGAATCGGTCACCGTGCTTCGCGTGACTTGGGTGGATACATGAATGACATTTACGGCTGCTCCGGCAATGTTGGCGCCCGAAGAATCAGCGATTGTGCCGGAGATCGACCCAGCTCCGGAGGCCACTTGGGCGAAGCTGCCGGGTGTGAGGGACGCCAGCCACAAAATGCCCGCCAACAAGGTCTGTTGGAAGCGGGGGATGGTCATAAAAGTCTCCTCGAAGCGGGGCCAGAGTTCTCTCAGCGAAACGTTTCGCTAAACGCTTCACACAGATCCTATCCCTCTTCTCCCTTCCCGTCAAGCGAAATTACCGCCCCTCCCTTAACGGCGGATCCGCAAACCCGGTGGCAGCAGCACCCGCTCGAACGCCCGGCGCGGATTTCGCATCCGCCGCAGCAGCATCTCCGCCCCCAAACGCCCGATTTCCTGGCTCGGCTGCACCACCGTCGACACCGGCGGCCGGAACGCATTCAACCACTCCGCGTCATCGGAACTCACCACTTCCACATCTTCCGGGCAGCGCAAGCCCCGTTCGATCAACGTCTGAATGATTCCCGTCGCCAGGACCAGATCGTCGGCGAAGATTGCCGAGGGAGGCTTCGGCAAACTCAAAAGCACTTCGGCCGCCTTCATCCCCGTCGCGGAGGACAACGCTCCCGCGTAGTGATATTCTTCATCGGCGGGAAGTTTCCCGCGCTTCAGCGCTCGACGCCAGCCGTCCAAACGGCCGGCCGCTACGGAAAGCGATGGGCCCACTGTAACCAGCCCGATCCTCTGATGTCCGCGGCTGATGAGATAAGACACAGCCATTTCCGTCCCCAAGGCGATGTCGGACGCCACCGCATCTGCTTCAAATTCGGGTAAACGGCCGAGGAACACAACCGGGTGCCGTTGCTCCACCATTTTCTTCAAAACAGGGACGTCCCCGGGTGATAGAAATATGAGCAATCCATCCACCATGCGGGATCGGAACACTTCCAGATACCGGTCCTGTTCGCTGGCCTGGTTATGCGTCTGGCCGATGATTAAACAGTATCCCTTGCGCATCAGGACCGCCTCGGCGCCTTCGACCACTTGGCCGAAGAACGGATCGGGACTCGCAAACGAAGGAATCAGCATTCCAATCGTGTGGCTGGCGCGGGTTTGCAGGCTCCTGGCAATGTGGTTGACGCTGTAGTCCAGTTCGACGATCGCTTGCTTGACCCGCTTTGTCAGAACCGGGCTGACATACGAGGAGCGGTTCACAACAGCCGAGACGGTTGCAATAGATACGCCCGCTCGTTTCGCTACGTCGTTCATCGTTGCCATTTGAACCGTTATAGCAGCCCGCGCGTGGCGGTCGCCGAATCCCGCCAACGCGAAGAGTATATGCCCGCGGGCGGCGGGCCGCTGCGTCTCGTACACAAATCGGCACGTACACAAATCTGCGTGTACACAAATCGCCGCGTACAATCGCCGCGCGCACAAATCTGCGTGTACACAAATCGCCGCGCGCACAAATCGCCGCGCGCACAAATCGCCGCGCGCACAAATCGCCGCGTGCACAAATCGCCGCGTATACAAATCTGCGCGTACACGAATTTGCCGCGTATACAAATCTGCCGCGTACACAAATCTGCGCGTAACCGAGGCACGACCGTAAGGGAGTGCTTTCCCGGGGAATTGTATTCTGCCCGGTGCTCAACCAATCCGAATTCCAAAAGGCGCAAACATGATGGTCGCGGGCGTTCCGCGATCCGGCATCGGAACTTCTCGACGACATGAGGCGCTGACAACTAGCCACTATGAATGTTGGCCCGAACGAATGAGTTCGCCGTCTTTACGCACGATCTTAACTTCGGTGCCCTGATCGTCATTTCTGCGGTACATAAGTTTGCAAACCCCATAAAGGCAGGGCGCTTATCACCATCGATTCCGAAAAAGCCAGGGCCGTCGCCGACGTTTCGAGCTGGGGCGCTTCCAGGCAGGTGCAAGGCAGCGGCTTCACGGCCCAATTTTCTAACGGCGTGAAACACAGTTGAGACTCGACGTTAGCGTGAAAGAGAGTTGCTGCATAGTGGAAGCGTCCTACCGTTCCTTTCAAATGAAGATGGCTAAGCACGTCCCCGGTTTTGGCTTTACCTCGTACCGGTGTGGCCGTTCGTAAGTACTAGGGCTACTGCCCGCTCCGTTCTATTGGACGTTCTCTGAACAACACGTAAGCTGAATCGGCCGGCAAAAACATAGCTGGCGGAGGATATAAATGAATTTGAATACAGCCAGCTTAGGGATTGCATTGCTTCTGGCCAGTGCAAATGTATATGGGGATGCAAAGCCAGCTACGGTGACAACATTGAGCTTCGCTCCCTCAGCCAGTGTGACGCAATTTTCCCCTGCGACCGCTACCATCACGGTAAGCTCATCTAACCTTCCTGTCACAACGGGCACGGTAAAACTATTCCAAACCAAGACCAGTGGCGTGCCGGGCAGTTGCGCAACGCAAAACGGTCATGCTCAAGTCCAACCGCCACTGGAAGGCACGCCTGATGTAAATGGTCAGATCACCTTTGACCTTTATGCTGCGGGGCTGACGGGTGTTGTAGGTACATTCGGATTTATTGCCGAATTCTCTGATCCGGGGACATTTTCTTCTTCCTCATCCGCTTGCCTTAATCTCGTCGTCACCACCGGGGCTTCAGGAGACCCACTCTGCGCCACAGGTCAGAATGCAACCATCAGCGCCACGTTCGTGACTTCGCCAGGTTTTCCTTTGGCCGGCGCTCATACCTGGAACCTGCTGATCAGCGTTCATGCATGCAAGGATCTGACCAATGTTTCCGCCCAAGGCGGAAAGAATGCGTGGACCGGAGCAACCTTCGGAGCTCCGTCCAAGGGTTCTTTGGCCCAACGCAAAGCAACGGGCGGCAACAATGAAGTCACCATTTGGACCATCGGCTCTTTGACAACGGGCACCACCGTCGTCCTGCCGGTCACAGTTACCGGTGCCATCAAGTCGAATACCGCTTGCGGCACTGTGCTCGGGCTTCTAGGTTCCTGGTCAGCTCTATCCACCAGCACTGAGTTGGGATCGCAGAAGTCGGAATACAGCGGCACTTCCACTGTGACCGTCGGACCGGATCCCTGCATCTAGCGTTATGGCGGAGCAGGCATTCCTGCTCCGCTGTCTGCTAACCCCTGCCCACAGAGAGGCCCATTCCGTTCATGACCGGAGAGCCAAGCTCCACATGAATAAGCTCGGCTGAGCGCCGTGTCCGGACAGTGGTGGCTCAGCTCCGGCGGGGTAGCGGAGATCCGCCATCCGAGGCATTTCCCCTGTCAATCCTTGCATCTGACCCTCGCACCCGGGTCGCCTGCAAGATAGTACACTTGTATGGGATTAGAGAGTCGCCATGCCTGCTGAAAGCCCAATCCATCTTGCGGGGACCAGACTGGAGATGCCGCGCCACGTCTGCGCCTTCTTCCACAACGCGGACGAGGAGTACGAAGTTCTGCTTCCATTTCTATCGGAAGGTATTCACAACGCTGAAAAGGCGTTCCACATCGTTGACCCTCAGCTCCGGTCTGAGCACGCAGGTCGTTTGGAATCTGCGGGAATCGATGTAGCCGCCTGCGAGGCCAGTGGCCAGCTGGAGGTTCGCGTTTGGGAAGAAGCGTATCTGCGCGGCGGACACTTCGATCAGAATGCGATGCTCAGCTTGATCGAAGAAGTACTTCAGAACGGGTATGCGCAGGGTTACACACGCACTCGGCTCCTGGCTCATATGGAGTGGGCTCTGCAGGACCGGCCCGGGGTCGATGACCTGCTCGAATACGAGACGCGGTTGAACTATATCCTTCCCAAATACCGTGACCCGGTCGTTTGAACGTATGATCTCGTCAAGTTTGGCGGGCACATAGTCGTGGACATCCTTCGAACTCACCCGATGGTGATTGTGGGTGGGATTCTGCAAAAGAACCCTTTCTTCGTTCCACCCGATCAATTTCTGCAGGAGTTACATAGCCGCGGACTGCGGCGGCACAGTAGCCCGAGCTCCTGAACCTGACTTGCGGTCACACTATGACTAGCAATCCTCAAGCTCTGGAGTTACAGCAACTCAAGCGTTGCGTTCGTGACTTGGTGGCGCTGACCGCTCTCCCCGCCTCATGGACGGGCAAAACGCCGGAGCAGATTGCACGTCTCGCGGCTGAAATGATGCTCGCCACGTTTCGATTGGAAGTGGCCTGTGTCTGGCTTAAGGAATCGGACATTTGGTGCCCCGCGGTTCATGTTCACCTGAACGGACAGCAGACGGTGAAGCAGCCAGAGGAACTCAATCGGCAACTTACCGAGTTCCTGCAAACAGCGGTTATGAACACGGCTTTGTCAATTTCTGATCCCACGGGCCGGCATCCCCGGCTGCAGGCCATCGTCCTGCCGATTGGCCATCACGGCCAATTTGGCTGCGCAATGGCCGCATCGCATCTGGATCAGTTCCCGGACGCATATGAACTCGTTCTCCTGGAGGTGTGTGTCAATCAAACGGCGACTGCCCTGAAAGAAGCCAGCCTGATCGCCGCGCTTCGTGAATCGAACGCCGAACTGCGCCGTTCGAATGAGGATCTCGCTCAATACGCTTACGCTGCCAGCCACGATCTGCAGGAGCCACTGCGAACGATCACCCTCTATACGCAGCTGTTGGATCGGCGATACAGCGGCCAACTGGGGGAAACCGCTGATGAAACGATTAAGCAGATTGTAGGCAGTGCGAAGCGGATGGAGCAATTGATACGGGATGTACTCTCGCATTCGCGCCTCTCAGCGGCGGATGTAGACTCAAAGACGCTTGTCGATACGGTAACGGTCGTTCGCCTCGCTCTGGACGACCTTCACGAAGCAGTCGCTGAGACGAACGCCTCCGTCACCGTGGACAAGCTGCCCTCGGTGATCGCCGAGGCATCTCAGCTGAGAGAGCTGTTTCAAAACCTGATCGGAAACTCAATAAAATACCGCGCCGAAGACCCTCCGCATATCCATATAGGCGCTGTAAAGCGCGACGGAGAGTGGCACTTCTCCGTTACAGATAACGGTCAGGGTTTCGACCCGAAGTACGCCGATCAGATTTTCCGCGTTTTCACACGCCTGCACAGCAAGCAAGTGCCCGGAACCGGTATGGGTTTGGCCATTTGCAAGAAAATCGTGGAACGGCACGGTGGCCGTATTTGGGCAGAGTCTTGCGTGGGACAAGGTGCGACCTTCCACTTTACTCTGCCGGACACCGAACAAGGCAGGACTGCATCGGTGAATGCAAGAGCGTGAAAGTACGTTTGTTCACTCAGCAATCAAGCAGATTTCAACCGGACAGGGGCCTCGGCGCCCGTGGTGCAACCGTCTGGGGAGGCCTCACGTCAACTTTGCACGAACGTCCACTTCTTGGAATGGTTCCTCACTGCCGGATGAAGCAGCCGGATTGCAGCCTCTTCCTTCGGGAAGGAACGCGATTCCACCGCGTTGGCCGTCTAGATCTCCTTCCGGATCTCGGGCAGAGGCAACGATGTTAGTTAAAACGTCACACTCGTTTTAATCTTTGGCTTTCGAAGTTTCCGGGTAACGCCACCTCACAGGAAGTATCTGGACATCGAGCCGGACTTTTTACAGTGTTGGGATGTAGACGCGTGACCCGGCAGCCAGCGCCCGGCGCATGACAGCCGCCGTTATAGACTGATAAGACCCATGCAAACCGAAGTGCCGGACGGCGTTGCCGTCAATGCGGATTCACGAATCGCGGTACTTGATGTACTCCGAGGCCTTGCGCTGCTCGGCGTATTGTTGGTCAACATTTACGACTGGCTCGCCAAGCCTTCTGGCGTAGCTGATTCTTTTGTCCAAGGTATCGTGAACTTGTTGTTCGAACACAAGTCGTGGCCGATGCTGTCCTTGTTGTTTGGTCTAGGTTTCGCCATTCAGATCGAGCGTGCCCGCGCGAAAGGACTCCCGGTCGTCTGGATGCACTTGCGACGTATGGCAGTGCTGTGCGGCCTCGGGATCGGGAAATCAAGCATCCCCCTTCGAGTTCGCGGTAATTGATGAGGCGCAACACATTAGCGTTGGCCAACTGCGATTTCTCGCTGGTCTCGGGGGGGCCGTCCGAATAGCCTTTTCTTTGCAGGGGACCTGGGACAACAGATTTTTCAGCAACCGTTTTCGTGGAAGGCTCCCGGCGTAGATGTGTGGGGGCGGTCATCCACGCTCCGGGTGAACTACCGCACGTCGCATCAGATTAGAACGCAGGCTGACCAATTGCTCGGTCCTAAATGGCCTGCTGGTCGTTCAGCGGATCCGGCCGATACGTGATCTGCATGCCTTTCTGGATTCGAACGCCTTTCGCGGGCTTTCCGTTGATCAGACGATGTCTGCCATATGAACCATGCGTGTATTCTGCGGTGCGGGCGGCGACAGTCCTTCGTTCTGAAGAAGAAGCGTAGACGCGGTCACCCGTGTCATCAAAGTACATGACCCTGTTTTCGACTTCCACAGTGAGGACCACAGGCTGCGGCTGGGCGAAGGCCGCCGCACATCCCAAAATCGTCATCAGATGGATTCTCAGTATTTTCAGATATTTCTCCTTGGAAAATTTGTCCCCGGAATGGGGTTACTGCAACGGAAGGTTGAAAGTTACGCCGGGGAGATATGCACCGTTCAGCTGCAGTCTGGCTGTACCCGGTCCCACGCCCGACGGCACTCGGATATCGACACGGTACTGGTCGCGGGAACCCGGCCATCCGATGGCATTGATCACCTCAGCCGGCGCGTCATTCACCAAAGCCTCGATGGGAATCGACACGGGGCTGAGGGTGTCCTGCGGGAAGTCCTGCCCCGCGGCTAACGAAGGCTGCACGGGCCAGCCGGCCTTGACTTGCAATGTCAGGACTTGGCCGGCTCGCGCCGGCGTGTCCGCGGTTACTGGGGTGAAATCTGAGTGAGAGGCCGAGATGATGTTCGGCAGCAGGCCGCCCGACAGATGGATTCCCATCGTCATCCTTCCGCCGCCATTTATACGCCGCCGGGCGGGATCTTCCTGCATGGAGGCGACCCGGAGATTACTGGCGGCAAGGTTGGCGCCCTGGCCTCGTACGCCAACGTAAGCGCCCGTACCCCCAAGCACCGCCAGAACCCCAAAACCTCCCGGAGCACCCGGGGCCGATGCGCCCGCGCCCATCCAGAACCCATATAACGCGCCCACCTGAGCTCTGTCCGGGGTCAGGATTTCCAGCGTCATTGGGTGCATCTGGTTGCGGGCGAAGTCCGCATTAATGGCGCCGATCACGGTGCCTTGCGCGAAGAATGTGCCAGCCGCGGGTTTACCACCGACCGACACGATGTCGGCAACGATCGCGTACCTGCGCAGCGCGCTCCCAAGTTGCGGGTCAGTGGGAACCGGGCCAGGCAGGGTTCCGATCTTGGTGGCATCGCCATGCTGGTCCATGTAAAACACGAAGTTTTCGAGCTGAATATTGGTGGTGATCTCCGGAGTAACCTGGCACATCGCCAGCGCCGGAAGGAAGAAAAGCAATCGCATCATGTTCGTTCTCCTCTGTTCGTAGCCTTGCGTTCCATGAGGCGCAAAACTGGGTACTGATAAATGGATCCACCGACCCTCATACGGAGTGGCGGGATCCGGCTGGAGACCGGACCAGTTTATTTTTGATTTCCAAATGGCCGCGGGACCGGCCGGCCGACCTCCATTGGGCGTCGCGATTTGAGATCACAGAGCATATGGGTTAGACTGGCGGCATGCAGCGAGATCGGAGTGGCGAAATCACTGTCCTGCTCCATGCATGGCGTTCCGGTGATCGGCAAGCGATCGAGGATCTGACACCGCTGATTTATGGCGAACTGCGCCGCCTCGCCCGCTTCCATATGCGACGCGAACGCGGCGATCACACGCTGGGAGCAACCGGCCTGGTGCATGAAGCTTTCCTTCGGCTGCTGGACGAATGCCGCGTTTCCTACCGCGACAGGCTTCACTTCTTCGGCGCTGCCGCCGGTGTAATGCGCCGTGTTTTGGTCGACCATGCCCGTGCTCGCCGCACCTCAAAACGCGGCGGGGAAGCGATTCGTGTCACTCTCGATGAGGCGCTGGATGTCCCCGGAGGGCCTCCCGATCTCCTGCTGATTGACGACTGTCTTCGCCGCCTTTCTGCGCTCTACGAACGTCAAGGCCGCATCGTGGAGTTGCGTTTTTTCGGCGGGCTTTCCATCGAGGAAACATCGGAACTCTTGAGCATTTCTCCCATGACCGTAAAACGCGAGTGGTCCGTCGCACGGGCATGGCTGTTTCGAGAGATGGGCGGTTCGGACGCGAAGTCGCACCGGGCCAAGAACCCGATCGGCCGGGCTGAAGAATGAGATGGAGCCGGAACGTTATCGACGCGTGACGGAGATCGTTGCCGATCTTCTCGATCTCGACGCCCGCGGCCGTAGCGCCAGACTGTCTGCGTTGCACGGTGAAGACCGCAGCCTGTGTGGAGAAGTAGAGAGTCTGCTCAACGCCAATGACGCGGCCGGTGGATTTCTGCAGAAACCTGCCTACCTCCCAGAGGAGAGAGCCGCACAAGAACAGACGCCATCGTTCACGGAGGGCCGGATGATTGGCCGCTATCAGGTCCTCCAACGCATTGGCGCGGGAGGAATGGGGGAGGTTTACCGCGGGCGCGATCTCACGCTTCAACGGGATGTCGCACTCAAGGTGCTACCGCAAGAGTTTTTGGGTGATGCAGATCGGCTTGAGCGCCTTCGCCATGAAGCGCGCATACTGGCTGCGCTGAATCATCCCAATATCTCCGCTATCTACGGCATCGAGGAGTTCGCCGACGGAACCTGCTTAGTTCTTGAACTGGTGGGTGGGGAGAAGCCCGGCGGCCCGCTACCCGTCGCAAAGGCGATCGACTACGCCTTGCAAATCGCTGAGGCCATCGAGGCCGCGCATGACAAAGGCATCGTTCACCGGGATCTCAAACCGGCCAACATCAAGGTGACACCGCAAGGTAAAGTCAAGGTGCTTGATTTCGGCTTAGCAAAAGTGCTCATGGGCGCCGGGCTTGAGCGTACCAGCGAGAGGAGGTCCTTGAGCCTAACGCACTCGTTGGAAAACGGGATTGCGGGGACCCCGCCCTATCTGAGTCCGGAGCAGGCTCGGGGAGAACAAGTCGACCATCGCTCCGATATCTGGGCGACTGGGTGCCTGTTGTACGAGTTGCTCACCGGGGAACGGGCCTTTTGCGGAGAGACTGTCTCTGCGACGATCTCCGCCGTCCTGGAACGGGAGCCCGACTGGACCAGGATTCCAGCCAAGACTCCCGCGGCAGTTCGCGAGTTGATCCGGCGCTGTCTTCAGAAGGACGCTAGCCGGCGCGTGCAAAGCATTGCGGAAGTTCACGCCGTGCTCGAGCGTGCGCAGCGCAAGACTTTGCGTTGGCCACTGGCGGCGGTTGCGTTGTTAGCTGTCGTCCTTCTGATCTCCTGGCTGGCCGTATGGCGGATTGGGGGCGTTTCGAAAACCAGCCAGGTTGAAGTGAAGCCGCTTACGAGCTATCCGGGAGCCGAACGTTTCCCGGCGATAGCTGCTGACGGCGGTGCGGTTGCGTTTACCTGGACCGGTTTCGGAGATAACCAAGCCGATCTGTACGTGCGCCGGATTGGGGGAGAATCGTCTCTACGACTGACTAACGACCCGGCGCTGGAGTGTTACTCGTCCTGGTCTCCTGATGGTACTCTGATCGCCTTCCTGCATTGCGACGCCGACCTGGGTGGAATTCGCAAGGAGGCCGAGGTATTCGTAATCGACTCTTCCGGCGGACCAAAGCGGAGGATTGCAAAGGTTTCCCTTCAGGCTTACAGCAACGTCCCTGCCCTGGGATGGATGCCTGACGGGAAACACATCCTCGTGCGGCACAGGAAGGTTGAAACCGATGAGATCGGTCTGTTTTCTTTGCATGTTGAGAACGGGCAGATGCGCCAACTTACTTTCCCGCCCAAGAACTATCACGACGCGTCGCCAGCCGTATCACCGGACGGCCGGTCGTTGGCTTTCGTTCGCTATGCGGCTGTAACGCACGGTGACATCTACATTCAGGATCTGTCCCGTGAGGGGAGTTCTCCCAAACGGATTACGCACGATTCATTGCGCATTTTCGGAGTCGCCTGGCGATCAGCCAGAGAATTGATATATCTGCCTGAGAAAGGAACTACCCGGGCATTGTGGAGAGTGACGTCCGATGGGCGCCACCAGGAGGTAATCACAGGGACTGGGCAGGTGGGCTTGGAGTTCACGGTGTCGCGCGATGGGCGGAGGCTAGTGTACTCTGACTCCTACATCGACAGCGATATCGCCCGCGTGAGCCTCTCACATGCGCGTGTGGGTAAACCACTAGAGGCGGAAACGCTGATTGCCTCAACGCAGTGGGACGGGAACCCGCAGTATTCACCGGACGGAGAGAAGATCGCTTTTGCGTCGGCACGCTCCGGTCACTTCGAAATCTGGGTGGCAGACGCAGATGGGTCGAACGCCAGGCAACTGACGTTTTGGCAGCGGTATACCGGCTCACCACGGTGGTCGCCAGGCGGGGATGAAATCGCCGCCGATTCCTGGGAGGGAGGCAAGGCCAACATCCACGTCATCAACGTGAAAAGCCGTCAATCCCGGCGGATTACATCAGCGGGCGGCCGGGACCTCGTTCCTAGTTGGTCGCGTGATGGGAAATGGATCTACTTTGCCTCGGATCGGCGCGACGGATTTCAGGTTTGGAAAGCGCTCGCCCATCCCCCGGGAGATGTTCCGGAGGCCATCCAAGTCACGAAAGGAGGCGGTCATTCCGGGGGGGAGTCGATGGACGGAAAGCGCTTCTACTATTCCAAAGCCAGTACTCCGAGTTGCGTTTGGATGGTTCCAACGGAGGGAGGCGAGGAGACCGAGGTGATTTGCCCGCTCAGTTCCTGGCAGCACCTGGCGGTGTTTCACGATGGCTTTTTCTATGCTCCGCGGACCAGTAGTGAAATCTGGTTCTTCAGTTTTGCCAGAAAAAAAGCTCAGCGGATGTTCGATCTACGAGGCGGCGCTGGAGGGAGCTTCGGCTTTTCCCCGGATCGGAGATGGCTGCTCGTCACGCGCACAGACCTTCGCCGCGGGGATTTACAACTTGTCGACAATCTCAATTGAGGGGCGCTGTCTGGACGGCCATCCTTGAAGCCGTGCCAACGGCGCTGCCGCCGGCGGCCCGAGCGGAGGAACTCCGGGTAGACTCCGCATGGCGGCGGCGCGATCCCGATGAACACCTCGCGGGGACGCCCTCCCCAGTTGCGAGGGCGTCTGCCGTTGCGGCGACCGTAGTAGAGCCGCCGCGAAGCGACTGGCGAGGCACCGGGGGTCAGCGGAACTACCGGACGGTGGACAAGGCCAGGATTGCTCCTCTCTCCACCGCCGTGACGACAGGTTGGTACGTTCCGGGCGACATCGTGGGTACCTTAAAGTTGACCTGCATCAGCCCAACCAAGTTGGGAGTGAGTCCCGCGAAGGCAACCTCAACGGGAACACCGTTGAGCGTGGCGGAGACGGGGATGCGCGGCCGCGAGACGAAGTGGGCGCCAGCCGGGTTCCCGGTGGGAACCGGATGGTCGAGGGCTCTTTTCCTTCTTTCTTCCTTCGATGTTCAACTTCAGCGCCAATCATTACTTCTGCTCTCGCGGACGGAGTACCGTTCGTGTGTCGTGTTCGTCATGAGAGATGATTCGACTCCGCCGCGTTTATCGGATGCACGACTTTAATAAAACCCAAATCATCACGCCAAACCAATATTATTGCGTGTCCGGGAAAGTCAACAGCGCCGACAAGCTTTATCTGGTGATCGAATCCGTCGAGCCAGACGCCAAGCACGCACAGCCTTCCAATGTTCCTGTTCCTGCTGACGGCGCGGGAGGTGACTCGATCCCGTAACGAGATCCTTGTCGGCGAAAAAAATCGATTACTGGCGGTCGGCACCAGGTCTGGCGGTCCGCGTTGAGGTGTGTCCGCCGGGCTCCAATGGAACCACTGGCTCCCGCTTGGTCCGGCGAAAATGGTGTCGCCTTATCCCGGCGCTAACAGTTATCAGCCCCGTCAGAAACGACTCCCGGTCGCCACGGACAGCATTTGTGGTCCTTGGGCTGAACTTTCCTCCGTGGTGTACGAAGCTTCTGGGGCGGCGCGCGTGCATCGCTGGAACGGAGTAGCCGCTGCTGCTACCCTCGAAGGGTAAGGGCTCTATGACTTTTGATCGAATTACGATCGACCCACAGGTTATGGGCGGCAAGCCGTGTGTCCGCGGACTACGTGTAACGGTGGGCACGATTGTCGGTCTTCTCGCGCAAGGCCATAGCGCTGAGGAAATCCTCAGGCTCTACCCGTACCTCGAAGCCGCCGACATTCCCCAAGCACTTGGTTACGCGGCTTGGCGTTCTCAAGAACGGGAAGTTGACGTCAAGACGGCGTGAAAATTCTGATCGACATGTGCCTCTCCCCGGAGTGGGTGAATGTCCTTTCGTCCGCTGGATTTGGGCTGCCGGACACTCCGGTTGACCCCGTTGGCCCCGGCCCGCTGGACCCGAGGGCACGATTCCCTTTCTTCCTTGGCGGATTCAGAAGCGCCGGTGCTTACGGCTGGAGGAGTTGGCGGATACGGGCGAAGCGCAGTAGCTCTTCGGCTCCAAGAACAGGATTCTCCAGCCAAGGTTCCTCATCGACCTCGTCGTCCAGATCTTCTTCAAAGTCGTCATCGCGCGAAGCAAGGTACTTCATCCGTGCCAAGCGGTCGAGGTATTCGCGAATCTCGTCACTGGCAAAGAGTCGTCGGATTTCGGTAATGAATGCCGGCAACTCGGCGGCGAACTCATGATCCTGCTCGGCGGCTGCCACGAACGTAAAAAGCTTCTCGCCTATCAGGTAATCAAGAGCGTCCTGCAACCCGAACCGCTCACGAATACCTGCCGTCGCCTCACACTGGTCGATCCAGATCCTGTGGAATTCGATTGACCACTCTGCCATTGCTGAGTCCTTGCTCTGTCAAGAATACAACGAAATCCAGAACCTCATCTCGCTATTTGCATCCTGGCATGCGTCACCCTGAACGCTTGGCCACCGCGACCGCCTGGGTCATCACTCGTTCCATCTGCCCCTCACCAAACAAAGCCTTCAGGAACAGGCAGAACTGAATAGGCCGGTGCTGCAGTAGATCAGCGAGTTTTTCAGAATCCTCAGTCCGGAGTGTTTCACGATCTGCGGTCACGCCGAGATCATCGAAATCGGCGAATCCCCACTTCAAGGCAGAGGCAATCCGCCAGACGTACCTCTTCTCCAATGGCAGATCAGCAATTACCTGCAGGGCTCCTGCCGGGTCCGTCCCACTGACGACTGCTTCCGCAAGCTTGACGTACGGCTTCATGTTCGCCGAACGAAGAAGCTCGTTGGCACCTTCCTCGACTTTCAGGTCCTTGATCGGAACTGAGTGAGTATTGTCGACATCCATATCTTTCTCCCACCGCGCACTACTCGGGTTCAAAGAAGTCGTTGTCGAGCTTCTTCAGCTTGTAGGTCTTCGCGACCGCCACTCCGACATCATATTCGATCATCAGCTCGGCAAGTTGCTTCCCATCAATCAACACGATCTTCTTCTCGATTCGTTGCACGTAATCTCGGGCATCCTGCGAGAACGTCGACGTTGTGATCATGACGCCCTTCCGAGCACGATGGCCCTCCAGACTGCCGGCGAAGGACTGAACGACCGGACGGCCAACGACGGTGTCGGTCCACTTCTTGGCCTGAACGTAGACGACGTCGAGCCCGAGTTTATCTTCCTTGATGATTCCATCGATACCATCGTCCCCAGACTTGCCAACCGCTCGACCTGCGTCCTCCACCGAACCGCCGTATCCCATTGCGACCAGAAGCTTCACGACGAAATCTTCGAAAAATGCTGGAGTAGACTTCTTCACTGTGTCAAGAAGCTCGCTAGCAAGCGAGGCTCGCAGTTCTTTGAAGCTGGACTCCAGTCGTTCCTCGGGCGTCTCCACGCCATGGGTGACCTTGGCCAATGGGCTTGCCGGCTCGTCCGTACCCTCCGATGAGTCACCTTTGTAGAACTCAGTGAATTCTGGAAACTGCCGCAATAACTTCACGGTGATCTTCGGGTGATTCTGAGCGAGTAGCTGGCGACCGCGGTCAGTAATTGCAACTACACCACGGCGAACCCGACTCAGTGCTCCGGCCTTTGAGAGGTACACCGTGCTCCAGTAGACGCGATTCGAATACTTTGACTGAATGCCGCTCGGAATCTTCTCCTCGAGATCGGCGTCGGAAAGTCCCATGAGACCGGAAAGCCGCTCGCGGAGCTCGACCAGGGAGTACTCCTTGCCGTCCGCCGTAACTTTCAAGATCGGAAGCATGAACGATTGGAAATCGGGTACGGCCAAGTCGGTTCTCCCTGGAATCTCCAATCTAGCGACACTTGCATTGCCCACGCAAGCCGGACACTCGGACCTCCGAAAGGCATGCAAGAAATCTGCGTTAACGGCGTTGCGGCCTTATCAAGCGCTTCCTCCGAGCCGAGCGTTAGGGCGGGGGCGGCAAGTGTAGGCGCCACTTTATCGAGGTCCTGTCAGCTCAAATCGGTGACCAGCATGACGACCTTCAGCCTCCAGTCCACTCTTTCATACGAGCCAGCTCGCCATGATTCCGGCCGTCCTACTTCAAGAGCGTCTTGAATAGTCGGAACTTGTATTCGCCTTTCATCCTTTCACGACTCCAATAGGAGAAGATGATCCCGAATCCTTTTTTTTCATGGATTTCGGCTGACGGGACAACTTTATCGAGCCGGCACAAGTGAATCATCCATTCCATTGATTCCGCCCCGCGGCACAGATGCCTCGCGCTCGCCGGGCCGTCCCGGGGAAGCCCCCCGCAGGGGTTGCGGGGGACGCGGGGGTTATGGACCGCCGTGTGGCGGGCGGGTTTACGGAAACAGGGCACCGACAACCGAATCTTCCTGCTCGAATCGTAGACTGGTCAATGAATGGAACGAATGGCGAGACTGATCTCTTGGTGGTCGTTGACCGGTGAGAAGCGGAGCCTGGAAGACTTGCGGACGGTTCTGCGAGAGTATCGCCTTCATTCAATTCTACAGGGCTTCGCTCGCATTTCAGTCAAGCTGAGAACCTGGGAGAATTCGTCAACTCCTGAGTCCGACGCCGGAATGGTCCGGGAGATGTTTCCTCCTGAGTGGGTGCCGCGCATCGAGGCTCAGAGAGATGGAAGTCCGGGTTCCAAAGTCTTCCACAGGATCACCGTTCTCTTTCTCATCAAACAGGCATTGATGATCTGTCCGGCCGGCGGCATCGACGTGGGACCCGAGCACGTTTACAAAGTCTCATCGTGCTTCCTCCTAGCCAACGATCTCGTGTTAGGCTACGAGCCCTTACCAACCGACACCCTCGATCAACTCATGGCAGGACTAATGCCATTCTACGAACTCACACCGCAACAGGCCTTTCCGGAAGATCTCATTCGGACCCTGATTCTGTGGGAAGAGATTCTGCCGCGGTTCCGGTCTGACGCTCGGTTCATCGACCTTCCCGCGCTGTTTCAGGAACGAGTAAAGATCTCCTTTCAACAATTCTGCCAACTCAGCCTGGGCACCACGATCAAGCCCTTGTTGGCAGAGCAGCAAGGAGATCTTCTCACGGATAATTTCTTTCTGTCGCCGACGTACTTTAGCCAAACCGTAGTCCCATCCGGCGAGGTCCAACGGTTCCTGGAGTTGGTTTCCACTA
>DATLCW010000274.1:0-22259 GCA_035526195.1 Bryobacteraceae bacterium | reverse complement strand
CCGGCTTGCGCAGCTTTTCATTCCCGGCGCGCGCTTTGAACTCTACCGACAAGCTGGCGGCGGGAGCTCGTAGCGGGTCGCGCTCCGTTGCCGTGTCCTCGCCCTCGACAAAACCTTTCTTTTGCAGAGACCGTAGGACCTTCTCCGCCTCTTTCACCTTTTTTGACAAATAGGTGGCGGACATAGGACGATGCTCCAGCAGCCGCAGAATCATCACGACCGGATCGTCCTCCGGGGCGCCGATCAACTGCTGGCGCGCCACATCCCGGCCGGAATCAGTCAGGCTCCATACTTTTCCCTTGCGAACTTCCGAGGACAGGGGTGTCATGCCGCGTAGAACCTCACCTAATGGCGCGCAGTAGTAATTTGCGATCCAGTTGGCGAGGCGGAGCAACTCCTCGTCAATGGCCGGCTCTTCGCCGAGCAATTGCAACGCCGGGCGGGTGTCGACGTCCGGCCGCTGATCATGCACCCTCAAAACCACGCCGGTTAACTTGCGGGGACCGAAGGGCACCAGAATGCGGCAACCGCGTTTTACACGGTGGCGCAGGGTTTCCGGGAGTTCATAGGTAAACACCTGATCCAGCGGAACCGGCAAGCTGACGTCGCAGAACCGAAAGGTACCATTGGCCATTCGTACTATCCCACAACAGCGCTGGGGCAGGCGGCAAGTACGTGTGAATTTGAAACCACAGGCATGGGCGTTGCGTCCAAATCAGTAGATGACTACACCAAAGACGATAATCGACGAGCTCTCCTTGTAGGATGCGGCGTGAATACTGGCGCCACATCGACCCAGCTCGTTGATGCCTCCGACCCTCCGGAACCCACTCCGGAGGGTTTTTTTATTATTCAGGAAGGAAATCGGAATTCAGGATTTCGGCCAAAGTGAAAGGGCAATCCGCCGGAGGAGCATAGGCGGCTCCTGTTTCCTTCACCACAACGCGCGAGGCGCGGGCAAACAACAGCGGCAATTCGTGCTCTAACATCTTGTGGATACTGGGTGAGTCTTCCAGCAGCAACGCCACTTGCTCTCGTTGATCGGCGATGATGGCGAGGGCATTGGAACCGGCGCGCAGTTCCGGCTGGGCCTTGCATTTCAGCAGTTGGGTTAACAGGACGATGGACCGGGAGCGCGCCTCGCGGCGATCCCGTTTGCCCATATCGGCGACTTCTTCCGCCAGTTCCGGCAGTTGGAGTTCGTCGAACCGTTTTTCGCGCAGCAACGTCGCCGTCCGGCGGCTCCACTCGCAGAAGTCGACTTCATACAATTTGGCCGGACCGGAATTTGTTGGCTTCATGGATACCTCAACTCCCAGTATGCGCCCTAATTTAAGATTTCTGAGAGATTTCAACACGGCGTAAAATTCCATGCCCTTCATAGTTAGACACTTGCGTTCGCTAACCCGTTGAATCTTGAGCCTGCTATTGCCGTTTGCTATCCTGTATGGCAGCAATTCCTGCCAAGTATTCAGTCACTCGAGGTAACCATGTCAGGCCATTCCAAGTGGGCTACGATCAAGCACAAGAAAGCCGCCCTCGACGCCAAGCGCGGAAAACTGTTCACCAATGTGATCAAAGAAATTCAGATTGCCGCACGGACGGGCGGCGGCGACCCCGACGCCAATCCCAGGCTCCGCACCGCCATCACCGCCGCCAAGAGCGTCAGTATGCCCGCGGACAACATCAAACGCGCCATCATGCGCGGCACGGGCGAGCTCGATGGCGGGCAACTCGATGAAATCATGTATGAAGGCTACGGTCCCGGCGGCGCCGCCGTGCTCGTGAAAGTAGCCACCGACAACCGCAATCGAACGGTCTCCGAGATCCGGCATGCCTTCTCAAAGAATGGCGGGAACCTGGGCGAAGCGGGCAGTGTGGCCTGGATGTTTGAGCGCAAGAGCCAGATTCTCATCGAGATGGACAAAGCCGATGAGGAAAAGATGATGAACCTGGTGCTCGAAGCGGGGGCGGACGACCTTCGCAACGACGGCACGAACTGGGAAGTCCTGTCGGCTCCGGAATCGCATTTCTCTGTCCTCGAAGCCATCGAGAAATCCGGCTTGCCCACGGTTTCTTCCGAGATTGCGATGATCCCCAAGAACCTGATGAAGCTGGAGGGCAAGCAGGCCCAAAGCATGTTGAAGATGACGGAAATACTGGAAGAGCACGACGATGTGCAGAACGTCTATTCCAACTTCGACATCGACGAAAAAGACATGGAAGCGCTTGCCAGCTAACCGGGCAACCATGCGCGTCCTGGGGATCGATTGCGGCACGGAATGCACAGGCTACGGGGTGATCGACACCGATGGGCGGGATCATCATCTGGTGGCGAGCGGCGTGATTCGAACCAGTCCCCGGGAGCCTTTGAAGTTTCGTCTGCTGCGCATCGGTGAGGGCCTTCGCGACATTATCCGGGAACACTGTCCCGATGAGGCGGCGGTGGAAGGGGTGTTTCACGCGCTGAACGTGAAGTCGGCGCTTACGCTGGCGCATGCGCGGGGGGTGGCGCTCTACGCTGTAGCGGAAGCCGGCATCGAGTTGGGGGAATATTCTCCTCTGGAAGTAAAGAACAGCGTTGTGGGGTATGGGCGCGCCGAGAAGCAGCAGGTGCAGTTCATGGTGCAGAGCCTTTTACGGCTGCCGGAAAAACTGGCATCGGCGGATGCCTCGGACGCGGTGGCGGTTGCCATCTGCCATGCCACCCACTCGTCCAGAAGGCCGCGGGTGGCCGTCTGATGCGCTACACCCTGCTTTTGTTACTGCCCGTTATCGGCGCAGCCGCCGACCTGCCTCGGCTGTTTTATTCCAAGAGCTTTCCGGGGTCCATGCCCGCGTACGTGGAAATCACTGTGGACAAGGCGGGGCGGGTGGAATACCGCGAGGCTCCCAAGGAAGAGGATCCGCTTGTCTCCCAACTGGCGCAAAGCGAGACGGATGAAATCTGGGCGCTGGCGGAAAGGCTGGATTGGTTTCGCAAGCCATTGGAATCCGGCCTGCCGGTAGCCCGTATGGGCGAGAAACTTTTCCGGATCGAGAACCATCCTCAAAAAGGGGAAGTAAAGTTCAATTTCACCCAGGATGAGGACGGGCGGGCGATTCATGAATGGTTCGAGAAACTGAGTGAAAGCTCGCAGTTGCGGATCATCCTCGAAAAGACAGTGCGCTTTGACAAGCTCGGAGTCAATAAGGCGATTCTGCAATTGGAATCCGCCTGGGACCGGAAACGTGTGGTTGCCCCTGCTCAATATTTGCCCATGCTCGACCGGGTGGCCAAGAATGAGAGCTATTTGCACATGGCGCGGGAACGGGCGGCTGCGCTGGCAGAGGCGTTCCGCAACCCCAACCCCAACCCCAAACCGAAAGCGGAAAAATGAGAATACGAATGGGGGCGGCGTTGCTGATCGCGGCGATCTATGCCGCCGCGCAAACTCCCGCCGCTAAGCCCAAGGCGGCACCCGATGAGGAGGAAGCCCTCCGTCAATCGTTGGGAGAAGCGGGATCGAGCCCGATCGAGATGGTGCGGGCGCTGGAAAAGCATCTCGCCAAGTACCCCAATTCCAAGCGCCGCGGGGAGATTGAGCGTGCGCTTGTGAAAGCGTCCGTAGAAACCCGCGATAGTGCCCGCATTCTGAAGTACGGCGAGAAATATCTGGAAGCCGAGCCGAAAGATTTGCTGGTGCTGGAACGGGTAACCCGGCTGCTGGTAGCCCGTGAAGACAAAGAGAGCAATGAAAAAGGCCTGAAGTACGCGCAGCTTTTTCTCAAAGGCATGGCCGAGATGGAAAGCGAAAAGCCCGGCAACGGGCGCATGGACGCGCAACTCCGTGACGATCTGGACCGCGGGATGGGCCGCGCTTACACCTTCCAGGCCAAGGCCAAGGGCCATCTGGGCCAACCGGATGAAGCGGTGGAGCTGGCGAAGAAAGCGTTCACAACCTATCCTTCCGCCGAGCCCGCGCGGGAAATCGCTTTCTGGCTGCTAAAGCAAAACAAGACCGCGGACGCGATTCCGTATCTCGCCGATGCCTTTTCCTTGCCCGACCCGCGCGTGACCGAGGAAGATCGCCAGCAAATCCGCCAGCAGATGGGGGAGCTTTATCGCAAGCTGCACAAATCCGAACAAGGGCTCGGAGATATCGTGCTGGCCGCCTATGACCGCGCCGTCGGCGTGCAACAGCAGCGGGCCGCGCGCCTGCGCGCCATCGATCCCAATTCAGGCCGCACGGACCCCATGGAGTATACCCTCACCGGCGTCAACGGCGAGAAACTCGATCTGAAATCGCTGCGCGGGAAGGTGGTGGTACTGGATTTCTGGGCCACCTGGTGCGGTCCCTGCCGCGTGCAATACCCCATGTATGAGCAGGTGAAGCAAAGTTTCAAAGACCGTGCCGATGTGGTCTTCCTGGGCATCAACACGGATCAGGACCGGGGGCTGGTGAAGCCTTTTCTCCAGGAGCAGAAGTGGAATAAAGCGGTCTATTTTGAAGATGGCCTGTCGGCATTATTGAAAGTCACCTCTATTCCCTGCACCTTGATCTTCGACCGCAAAGGCGAGTTGGCCACACGCATGAACGGGTTCGTTCCCGAGCGTTTCGTCGAGATGCTGAAGGAACGGATCGCGGAAGCATCGGCGCCGTAATGGCTTTCCGCAGGGTGATTTGGATTGTTCTGGACAGCGTGGGCATCGGCGAGATGCCGGATGCCGCCGCCTACGGAGATGCCGGAAGCGACACGCTCGGCAACATCGCGAAGCAGCGGCGGCTTCATCTTCCTCATTTCTGCGAGCTGGGGCTGGGGAACATTCGGGCATTTGAAGGTCTGAGCGCGGCCGTGAACCCGCTGGGCGCGTACGGACGCTGCGCTCTCGCCTCGCCGGGAAAAGACACGACCTCCGGCCACTGGGAGATGGCGGGCGTTCATCTCGATCAGCCGTTTCCGCTATTTCCCAACGGCTTTCCCCCGGAAATCATGCGGGAGTTTGAAGAGCGCATCGGGCGCTCTGCGTTGGGGAATGTCGCGGCATCGGGCACCGAGATCCTCACAGAGCTCGGGGAAGAACATCTGCGCACCGGATCACCCATCGTGTACACATCCGCCGATAGCGTGTTCCAGATCGCCGCGCATGAAGAAGTGATTCCCTTATGGGAGTTGTATAAAATTTGCGAGACCGCGCGCGCGCTGCTTCGAGGCAAGTATGAAGTCGGGCGGGTGATTGCAAGGCCCTTTGAAGGCGCACCCGGCTCGTTTAAGCGCACCGCCAACCGCAAAGACTACGCCGTACCGCCGCCCCCGGGCATGCTGATTGATCAACTGGCGCAGCGCAAGGCGCCGGTGCATAGCGTGGGCAAGATCTTCGACGTTTTCCTCGGCCGCGGCATCGGCGATTACGACAAAACCAAAAACAATGCCGACGGCATGGCCAAAACGCTGGAAGCGATGAACCACACGCGCGCTGGACTGATCTTTGTCAACCTGGTCGACTTCGACCAGAACTTCGGGCACCGCAACGATGTGGAAGGCTATGCGCTGGCACTCGAAGAAGTCGATGCCTGGCTGCCTCGGTTCCGTCAAAGTATGGATGCGGGCGATCTTGCGGTGTTCACGGCGGATCACGGATGCGATCCTACTACCGCCTCCACCGATCATAGCCGCGAGTACGTGCCGCTGCTCGCGTTCGGGACGCACGTGCCGGCGGGAGTAGACCTGGGAACGCGCGCCACGCTATCGGATATCGGGCAGACCGTGGCGGAAAACTTCGGCACTACCATCGCCAGGGGCGAGAGTTTTCTCAATCGTATATATCGCGATTCAGCACTCTGACTTTCGCTTCCCGCATGCGGTCAAAGAATTCCGACCGATGGTTCCGGTCGCGCGTCTCAATGGTGCAGTGGACGTTCACCGCCATCACATTGGGGCCGGAGAACGCACGGTCATGTAGCACTTCTTTGATGCTTGCGCCGGTGGCGGCGATCAGGGAGGCGAGTTGAGCGAGACCTCCAGGGCGGTCGCTGATGACCGCAGTGAACCGGCAGAGGCGTCCATCGGTGACCAGGCCTCGTTCCACGACGCGGCTGAGGATCATCGGGTCAATATTCCCTCCGGCAAGAATCAGCACCACGTGTTTGCCCTTTAAACTGTCGAGGCGGCCGGATAAACACGCCGCGAGAGTGGCGGCTCCGGCGCCTTCCACGACGCCTTTTTCCAATTCCACCAGCCGTAGAATTGCGAGCGCGATCTCATCTTCGGTGACCGTCACCAGGGAATCGATTCGCTCTTTGGCAATTTCGAAGGCACGCTCCCCGACGCGAGCGACCGCCAGGCCGTCAGCCAGCGTCGGGCCGATCTCAGCGTCAAGGACATGCCCTGCCTCGAGCGACCTGGAAAAGCTTGCCGCATTCTCCGGTTCCACGCCGATGATGGAGACGGACGGGTTGGTCTGCTTCACAGCCAGAGCGATGCCGGCCATCAGCCCGCCGCCGCCGACGGGGACAATAATCGCATCGGCGTGGGGAACCTGCTCCATCAGCTCCAACCCGATGGTTCCCTGTCCGGCAATAATCGCGGCATCGTCATATCCGTTGATGTACTGGAGACCCTCGCCGGCGGCCATTTCCTCGGCGAGCGTTTTGGCCTCCGCCAGCGATTCCCCATGGAGGATGACGGTTGCTCCGTACCGGCGGCAGGTCTCGCTCTTGATCAACGGGCTTTGCTTTGGCATAACGACCGTTACGGGGATGCCGAGCAGTTTGCCGTGATACGAAAGTCCCAGAGCATGATTGCCCGCCGACGCGGCAATCACGCCCCGGCTGCCCGATAGCGTGACCAGAGCGTTCCGCGCACCGCGCTCCTTAAAGCTTCCCGTGATCTGCCGGTACTCCATCTTGCAGTACACAGAAAAACCGCATACTTCCGACAACGGAATCGATTGTGGGCAGGGCGTGCAGGTAACGGCTCCGGCGATACGCGCTCTAGCGGCAAGGATGTCTTCCATGGTGACGGGCATGGTTCATCATACTTTGCCTCTTCCCCTAGGGGCTTCCAACAACTACAATATTGCTGTAAGTTGTTTTATGGCGATGGCAGAGGTCCTCTCCGATTTCCAGGTGCTGATGCACAAGCAGGTAGCCGCACTGTCTGCCGCCTTCAGCGCGGAATTGCGGAAGGTGCAGCGTGGCTTAAGTGAGCGGTTCAATCAGACCGCCCGGCGGCTGCGCGCCGCCGAGACCCGAACGGAGTGGCGTGCCGTGCTGACGGAGGCCGCCTCGGCATTCTCTGTGAAATCCGGCGTGTTTTGGTTTTCCGATCCCGGTGTAAAGGACGCCCCTGCGTTTCAGGAGGCCATCGAATCGCGGGATACCGTAGTAACGGCGCGCAACAGCGCCCAGCTTTCCGCACCTGTGATGGAAACGCTGGGTGAGTCTCCGGCTCCCCGCTGCTATCTCTTCCCGGTCGTGGAAGGGGATAAGGTGATTGCTGTTTTGTACGCGGAACCCGGGGACACTCCCTTAGATCGCGACGCGCTGGAATTGCTGGTAAGCATCGCGGCGGGAAGCTTGCCGCAACCCGCTCCTCTACAAACCATGGGCCTGATTCAGATCGCCGGGGCTCCGATGAGCCGGGCGAGATTGGCGGTACGGGCTCAGGCGGAGCGGTTTGCGCGCGTACGGGTGGCGGAAATGGTATTGAATTATCCCCGGCAACTCAAAAAGGGGAGGCAGGATCGGACGTTGTACGTCCAATTCAAGGAACAGATCCACGCGGGACGTGAGGAATTCCGGAAGAAGTACCTCCTTTCCAACTCGTCCATGGCCGATTACTTTCATCAGGAACTGGTGCACACGTTAGCGAAAGACGATGCCACAACACTCGGTTCGGAATATCCTGGGGCGCTCCGCTAAGACGGCTGCGTTCTTTATGGTGTGCGCGTCCGCGGCGCGCGCCCAGACGGAGTTGGCTCGCGGAGCCGATCAGGTGCGGGATAAGGCGTATACCCAGGCGATTGCCACGCTCAAGGGCCTGGCCGTCCGTTACCCGTTGCTGGCCGACTACGCTTCGTTTTACTTAGGCCAAGCCCATTATGAGCTGGCGAATTACCAGGCTGCCGCCGCAGCATTTCATACCGTCCACTCCCAAGCCCTGTTATCGCCCTTCACCGGGCGTGCCGTGATGTTGGCCGCGTCTTCTCTTACCGAGCTAAATCGTCCCAAAGATGCCATCATCCTGCTTAAGCATCACTACTCGAAGATTCCCCAGGCAGGCGCCGAGGCGGCGTTAGCCAAGGCATACCAGGCGGCGGGTGATTTGGTTTCGGCCGCGGTCAGCTGGCAGCGCGTGTACTACCTTAATCCTAATTCAGAGCCCGCGGGCGAAGCGCAATCCGCCCTGGTTCGACTTAAAGAGAAACTTGCGGAAAGATATCCTCCCCCCATGGGACAGATGATACTTGCACGCGCAAAACTATTGGCGGATGGCAGGCGTTTCGCGGATGCAAAGATCGAACTGGAGACCGCGTCCCAAGTGTTGGGCGGCAGCGATCGCGATCTGGCACGGGTGCGGATGGGTGCGATGGATTATCAGGCGAAGCAATTTGTGCCTGCCTATAGCTACCTCTCGAAACTGGAGTTGCCCGCCGGAGAGGCAGATGCCGAGAGGCTGTATCACCTGACCTATACGGCCAAGCGCCTGGACCGTGAAGCGGAGATGAACGCTCATCTGCGAGAGTTGGAGCAGAAGTATCCACAATCGCCGTGGAGGCTCGAAGCGCTGATCACCGCCGCCTATGTCTATCTGTCGCGCAATGAGCAGCCTCAGTACGAGGCGATTTACAGGGCTTGTGCGGAAGGCTTTCCCACCCAGCCGCAATCGGCTTTCTGTCATTGGAAGTTAACATGGGCTAACTACTTGCGACGTCCGTTGGATACGGTGGAAACATTCAAGTTGCACTTGCAGCGGTATCCGGAATCCGAGAAGGCTCCGGCGTCGCTCTATTTTCTGGGGCGGCTGGCTGAGCCCCGGGATGCTGCTTCGGCAAAAGCCTACTATACATTTCTCGAATATAATTACCCCAATCACTACTATGCGGTGCTCGCCCATGACCGCTTGGCCACTCCAGCTTTGACGCGCGTGACTGCTTCCGCCGGCGCGGAAGACTTTCTGAAGGGAATCAGCTTTCCTAAAAAGCGCACCACGCTTAGCTTCGAACCTTCTCCGGTCAGCAAACAGAGGTTGGCCCGAGCCAGGATGCTGGTGGCCGCCGGGATGCAGGAACAGGCGGAGTCTGAACTCCGGTTTGCCGCGCGCAACGACGGGCAACCCCAAGTGGTCGCCCTTGAACTAGCCAGATTGCTGGAGACGCGCGGGGCACCGGATGAAGCGTTGCGCGCCGTAAAGGCCTACGTTCCGAACTACCTGATGGTTCCTCTGGACGAGGCTCCGCTGGCATTTTGGCGAGTTGCCTTCCCCATGCCGTTTCGCGCTTCGGTCGAGCGGTATTCCAAACAAAAGTCGATTGACCCCTACCTGGTGGCAGGCCTCATCCGCCAGGAGTCGGAGTTCAACCCCAAAGCGATCTCTGTTGCCAAGGCCTACGGCTTGACCCAAGTCCTACCCTCTACTGGCCGCTCTCTAAGCCGGCAAACCGGCATGAAGCGGTTTGCTCCGCGTATGCTCTTTGAACCAGATACCAACTTGCGGCTTGGGACGCACTACCTCCGCCAACTGGTGGATTCCCTGAACGGGAAATGGCCGGAGACTCTCGCATCCTATAATGGCGGACGCTCCCGCGTCGTGCGCTGGCTCACTTGGGGTAACTATCGCGAGCCTGCGGAATTCATCGAGACGATCCCCATCACTGAGACACGGGATTACGTCCAGATCGTCATGCGCAACGCGAGCGTCTACCGGCGCCTTTATTCCCCCGTTGCTACCGCCGATGTGTCGTCCGCTGCACGCCGAAAGTAATGTCTTCAGGGGTCAGCAGGGATCGCTTCCGCAGCCGGCGAACGCGGAATTTTACGGAATCCGTGATCCGCGAGATGACACGCCTGGCCATTCAATATAAGGCTGTGAATCTGGCTCAGGGCTTTCCCGATTTTGCCGCTCCGCAAGTGCTCAAGGATGCAGCCCACGCTGCCATTGATGCGGAGTTCAACCAATACTCGATCACCTGGGGGGCGAAGCCGTTCCGTGACGCCATTTGCGCGAAATACAGCAATTGGTACGGTCTCGATCTTGATCCCGAGCGCGAGGTCACCGTGTGTTGCGGCGCCACCGAAGGCATGATCGCCTCGCTGCTGGCGGTCACCAATCCGGGCGATGAAATCATTGTGTTCGAGCCTTATTACGAGAACTATGGTCCGGATTCAGAGCTATGCAGCGCCCTTCGCCGGGTCGTCACCCTGCGTCCGCCGGAATGGACCTTCGACCGGGATGAGTTGCGGCGCGCCTTCAACGCGAACACCAAGGCGGTGATTGTCACCAGCCCCAACAATCCCACTGGCCGCGTTTTCTCGAAACAGGACCTGGAGTATATTGCCAGCCTCTGCCAGGATTTCGATGCGCTCTGCATCACCGATGAGATCTACGAGCACATCGTCTACGATGGGGCCGCGCACATTCCGATTCTGGCGATCCCCGGGATGCGCGATCGGGCGATCCTGGTGAACTCGATGAGCAAAACCTACTCCGTCACCGGATGGCGCGTGGGTTGGGTACTGGCGGCGCCGGATTTAACCGATTCCATTCGCAAGGTGCACGATTTTCTGACCGTGGGCGCGGCCCACCCTCTGCAGATGGCCGGCGTCACCGCGCTGCAACTTCCCCAGAGCTACTACGCGAAACTGGCGGAAGAGTATCAAACCCGGCGGGATCACATTCTCGCCTTGCTGGAGGAGACGGGCTTCCGCCCGTTCCGGCCATCCGGCGCCTACTATGTAATGGCCGATATCAGCGGGTTTGGGTTCGAAACCGACACCGCATTCGCGCTGCACATGCTGGAGCGCGCGGGCGTGGCGGCCGTTCCCGGGTCGAGCTTCTTTTCTGATTCCGCCGCGGGGCACGGCCTGATCCGGTTCTGCTTCTGCAAGAAGTACGAAACCCTGGAAGAGGCGCGGCGCCGCTTAAAAAAGCTCGCCTAAAGAGCGGCTTCGTTCGGAGCGTTCAAGCAACGCAGGAACGCGATGAGGTCCTGCTTTTCTGTGTGGGAGAGACCCAATGGGCGGAGTTCCGGGTCGAGCGCCAGATTTCGATTGCCACCGCGGTTGTAGTACTCGACCACCTCTTCGAGCGTGGCAACGCTGCCGTCGTGCATGTAAGGCGCGGTGCGGGCGATCTCGCGCAGAGTGGGGGTTTTGAAATCGCCTTTTCCTCCGCCGAGGTCAGATAATTTGCCTTCGAGCCAAGCCACGCCGGTATTGTGCAGACGCTCGTCGGTAAAGTTCGGTCCGACGTGACACGCGATGCAATTGCCCTTTCCCCGGAAGATTGCGAGGCCCGTTTGCTGATCAGCGGATAGCGCGGCGCGATCGCCGTTGATGAAACGATCGAATGGGGAATCGCCGGAGAGGATGGAGCGCACGAAGCTGGCCAGTGCGCGGGAGATTTCTTCCGGGGCGAGGCCGACGCGGGCGGCGGCCTCGGGAAGAGTCATGTCCATTTCATTGGGGTCCTGGATGGGCTTGAGCACCTGCTCTTCGAGCGTCGCCACGCGCCCGTCCCAGAAGAACAAGCGTCCGTAGCCGCGGTTGATGAGGGCCGGAGAATTGCGGCGTCCTTTTCGATTGAAGACGCCAACCGCTACCGGCCGCCCGTCGGAGAAGGCGCGCTCGGGAACATGGCACGATGAGCAGGAGATGGAGCTATCGCGCGAAAGGCGGCGGTCGAAGAACAACCGCCGCCCGAGTTCGATGCTTTCTGTCGTGAGCGGGTTCTCCTCCGGGACGGGAAGGTACAGGTCCAGTCCCAGAGGAATCACAACGGTGAATAAGAGCAGCATTACTTGACCGCACTCGGCTTGGGCAGAAAGTTATCGAGCGCCCAGATCTCCGGGTCCCTCCGCGGAGTCGATTCCTTAACCGTGAAGGCGACCTGTCGTCGATCCGGATGTACCGACGGACTGGCCACATCAGAGTCTCTGTAACTCGTGTCGTCCAGCTTCCGCGCCTCGTCGCCATTGATTGGAATTCGCCACGTTCCCAAGCTCTTGCTGTTGGGATCCTGAGGTTCGCCGCGATACTTGAAGGCAAGAAACGCCCGGCTGTCCGCCGCCCATAGGCCCGGGTAGAGCCACACGCCCTTTCTTGGATTCGCCAGGTCTTCCGGCGAGACTTCAGCAGGGTACCGCACCAGTTCGCGAACTTCCCCTCCGTGTATCGGTATCAACAGCAGCGTTCTGGAATGGGCAGACTCATCGATGCCGCGGGAAGCAAGATACTGGCCGTCGGGCGACAGGTCCACCTGGGCCAGGACCCGTCGGCGGATCACTTCGGTTTCTTTTCCCGTCGCGACGTCCCTCTGGATGTATGCGGAATCCTTAGTGAGGCGGTAGTCCCGCTTAAAGTAAAAACTTTTTCCATCGGGCGCCCATTGTGGGTACCATGATCTCTCTCCGGGCTGATCCAGAAGGAGAGCCGTTCCGACGCCGGTCTCGGTGTCAATCTGATAGATTCCCGCGCGGCCTTTGAGATCCCCCCCAGCGTCAGAAACGAGCGTCCATCGGGTGCCCACGTCATAGGGCCGAAATAGCTCAGCTTCGGGCGTAGTTCCCTCACCTGTCCGGTGTCCATAGAGCGGATCAGGACCACCTCATGACTCGGCTTTTGCGCGAGACCGCGTACGGATTTGTACGCGAGCTGGCGCCCATCGGGAGACCATGTCGGCAGTGCATGGGACTCAAGATAGTCCTGCGTGAGATCCATGGGCTTCGACAGGTACTTTCCGGCGGCAAAATCGATGGAGGCGATCTGGATTTTATAACGATCCTGACTACCCTTGATTGCGTAGTACATCGCGCCAGCCTGGGTAATTCCGATCGGTTCGGCGCGGGCCGCAAAATCCGCCCTTAGCAACTCGGGCGCGCCTTGAGGCTTGCCATCGGCAATCGGCAATCCCCAAAGAGCCATTGAGCCCGTGCGGTCGCTGGCAAATAGGAGCCATTTTCCATCCGGAGACCAGCCCATCATCGTGTCGTTACTAGGATGCGCAACAGAATGGATTTCGCGCGCGCCATCGACCGACAAAATAAACACGTCCCTGGCGGGGCCGGTGTCGCTTTGCGGCAGATCATAGCCCAAGTATTTTCCATCGGGCGAGAACCGGATTCTGCCCGTGCCCCGCCAGTCGATGGATTTGAGTACGCGGAGCGAGCCCCCGGGAATGGAAATCAGGCCGATTTGCTTAGTCCGATCGGTTCGTTGTAGGAAGACCACGAGGGATTTGCCGTCGGGCGACCAGTCGAACGGGATATACCAGGTGATTTCGGGATTCTCGTAGAGATGCCGCGGGCTTGGATTGCCGGTGAGGCTGGCGAGGCGAAGTTCCGCCTTCTTGTTTTCCCACCAGTTGTAGGCGATCTGTTTGCCATCTTTGGAGATCGCGGACCCCTCCGCGAATACGTTGACATCAGACTTTTGTTGCCGGGTGTCAGTGAGACGTCGTTCCGTACCGGTGGCAATCTCATGTAGAGCAAGATCTCCACTATCCCACTCCGTGTACGACAGGTAGCGTCCATCGGGAGAAACGCTGCCTTCGCCATTCACCTTGGGCCCACTCCAAACAAGCGTATTGGTTTGGCGCCCCGGCTGGGCAATTCCTCCCAGCCGCACACGCGCCTTCGCGACAGCGTCTTTTTGATCCGCGTAATCCCGCACCACCTGATCGTAAATTGCTCGCGACTGGGCGTCGCCGAGCTTCTGATAGCATTCCGCCATCTGGACCAGCGCCCTCGCCGCGACGGGCCGGTTACCCTTGGCTGCCACCAACGCTTTCTTATAGCCCTCGATCGCGCCGGCCAGATTGCCGTCCACCACTTCCTTCTTGATCGCCGACTGCAAAAGGCTTTCCGCTGCTTCCGGCTTTTGTGCCGCGAGCGGAACCGCCGTTAGCAGTACCGCGGCCAACCCTGTCCAAATTCGTTTTCTCATTGTTCCAACCTCCACGGCCATCATGAGCGGCGGATATGGAATTCGCGTCATGCTCCTGGTCAGGATTCGGTAAAAATCAGCCGTCAAAACGGTATCCCTGGCCTCTCACGCTCACCAGAAAACGCGGTACGGCGGGTTCCGGCTCCAGTTTCTTTCTCAGAGTCACGATGTAGTTGTCCACGACACGTTGGGTGACAAAAGTTTCCGTGCCCCAGGCGAGGTCCAGCAGCCGGTCCCGGCTCAACACGCGGCCCCTGTTTCTCACAAATGTGCAGAGGAGCTTGAACTCAAGCGGCGTCATATCTACGGACTCACCGCCCCGGCGCACTTCTCCGCGCGCGAAATCTACTTCCACGTCGTTGAAGCGGTATCTTTCCCCCGGCTCTTCGTTTACCCACCGCCGCAGCAGGCTGCGGATACGAGCCCGAAGCTCTTTCGGGCTGAACGGCTTGGTTACATAATCGTCGGCGCCGAGATCGGGCCCCATCACTTTCTCCGCTTCCTGGCTCCTGGCGGTCAGCATCAGGATGGGGGTCCGGATGCCTCCGCGGCGCAATTCACGGCACACTTCGAACCCGTCTTTTTTCGGTAGCATCAAATCGAGCACGATCAGATCGAAGGCGCCTTCGCGCCCGCGCCGCACTGCTGTCTCACCGTCCCCCACGACCTCCACATCGTAGCCTTCGGTCTTCAAATCCAATTCGAGCCCAAACGAGATTGCCGGCTCATCTTCCACAATCAGGATTCGTGGCATGGCAGCACCATTGTAAATTCGCTCCCCTGTCCCGGCTCGCTGCGGACGCGCACCATTCCACCATGCGCTTCCACAATCTCCTTCACCATCGCCAAGCCTATTCCAGTCCCCTTTGTCCCTTGCCTCTTTGCGTTGGCGCCCCGGTAGAACTTGCCGAATACGCGCTTCAGATCCTCCCGGGCAATCCCGCTGCCCCCGTCGCGCACCGCCACTTCCACATTTCCGCTGACCGACGATACGGCCACCCGGACCTGTTTTTCATCGGGCGAGTACTTCACCGCATTATCGAGTAAATTCCACAGCGCGCCGCCCAACGCCTCGCGATCGCCACGAATCCAGGCATCCTCCGCCAGACCTGTGAATTCGATCGCATAGCCCCGGCTGCGGACGGTTTCCTCGAACTCCTCACTGACAGAGCGCGTCCAGTGAACGGCCTCCAGCCGGTCGGTGCGGAACTTGTATTCACCCGCTTGCATCCGGCCGAAATCCAAGAGGGATTCCACCAGCCGCCGCAGACGGTCACTTTGGCCCAGCATCAGTTCGTAGGCGCGCTGCCTGTGCTGGTCGCTTTCCATTCGGCCCCGGGCCAGCATCTCCGAAAGTTGCCGGATGGAAGTGAGCGGTGTGCGGAACTCGTGCGAGACGGCGGAGACAAAGTCGGATTGCAACCTCGCCACCGCGATCTCGCGGCTGATGGCTCGCGCGATGACGAAACTGCCCAAGCCTAAAACCAGCGCGAATACCGCGAGCCCGCCGGTAAGGAACCGCCGCCGCGCAGTCCAGGATCCTGAGGTCGCGGCATCGTCCGCGGAGGACGCCGCCAAGCTCCATGGAAGTCCGGTTATTGCCGCTGCGCGAAAAGCAGCCTGCCTGCCGGGCTGCCCGCTCGCGTGGATCACACGCCCCTCCGCGTCCAGCACGCGCAAAACGATACCTCCGTCGCGTTCCAATCTGGTCCACAGAGCCTGCCAGGAGGAGGGACGCACCAGCCGCGCGCTCCAGCCGCTACTCTGCCTTTCCCACGATACGGAAACCATTTGCCCGTCGATCGTAAGTCCTGCCCGCCCCTTCGCTGCCTCCTGTGCGAACCCCCACTGCGCGGCCTGGGCAAGGGCCATGTGCTCGTCCCATCCCGCCGGAAGCTCAAGTTCCGGCAATATCGACTTTACTTCTTTCAGGTAGGTTTCCAGGGTCGCCTTCGTGACATTCCACTTCCCCGCGGTCAACTCCGCCCACAAAGCCGCCGCTTCCCGCTGTGCGGCGTCTCCGTGGCCGTTTTCGTCGAGCGCCGAGCAGCGCGCGGCGCGCGCGACCAGACCGGCCGGCATTCCGGCCACGAGAGTCGATCCAAGTTTCTCGAGCGAAGCATAGGTCTTCAGCGCCTGTGGCCCTTTTCTTTCACGGCGAAGCACACGTCCCAGGCGCACCAATGCCTCCGCGCGTACTCGTAGGTTGTCCGATTGCGCAAGCCGCGCATACGCATCGGCCGCCCGTGTGGGGTCCTGCTTGCCGAATTCCAGCGATTCGGCCTCGGCGAAGATCTCAACCGGGACGGCCGGCGGCTCGGTTTGCGCAGGCGCGTAAGCGAGCGCTCCGGCCGGAGTGATTCGCACCTCGCCGTTCGTGTTGATCGTAACTTCCGTGTTAGAGAAAGCGAATTCGCGCTCGATAGCGGAAACGGCGCGGTCCGCCGCCATCTCGCTTTGCTCCTGGAGACGCTGTCTTTCCACCGCACGATCCTGCACCAGCACTTGCCATCCCAGCGATCCCAGCGCCAAGGCGCACACGGTCATCAGGCCGATAAATAAAGTTAGTAGGGCGAGCGGCGGCCGGAGCCATTCCAGCGGTTTCATACCGGATATCGATTATAGGCTGTACCGCGCGCGCCAGTGTCCAGGGCGGAGTCAGGACATTGTCAGGATTCGGTCAGGACGGGATGCCCGCTGCTCCGGTCGCAATTCCGGGCGCGGCTAGGTTTCTGAAACTACCGGCAGCTTAGCGGCCTCCCAGGCGACAAGGCCGCCGGCCATCTCAATTAGATGGGTGATCCCATCGCGCTGCAGGATGCTGGCGGCGATCGACGAGCGGTAGCCGCCCGCGCAATGGACCGCGAGGCGGCGGTCGCGCGGGATTTCGGCGATTCGCTCTTGCAGATGGTTGAGTGGAACGTTCACGCTGCCGTCAATATGCTTAGCCGTCCACTCGCGCGGACTTCTAATATCCAGCAACAGCGGTGCATTGCTGCTTGCCAACTCCTCCGCCAGCATCGGGGCGCTGACACGCTCCGTCGGCCGCATCAGGTCCGCCCGGCCGGCAAGCGCTTCCATGCCCCCGCGCAGGTAGCCTTTGACGTGATCGAAACCGATGCGGCCCAGGCGCAGAGCGGCTTCCTGCTCGCGGCCGGGCCCGGCGATGAGGACGATGGGTTCGGCGCGGTCGAGGACCGTGCCCGCCCAGGTGGCGTATTGCCCGCCCAGTCCGATATTGATACTGCCGGCCAGATGATCCTTGGCGTACTCGGCGGCATCCCGGACATCGAGAATCTGAGCACCCGAATCTCCCATCTGCAAGACCTCATCGAGCTCCATCGGCCGCAGGACTTGTTCGAGATTCTTGTCGAGCGAAGTGTGCTCCCGCGTATTGAGAATGGCATCGTAGGTGAAGTACGGGGGGGCGTCGGGCTGGTCGGCGGTGACCAGCAGAATGAACTCCTCCTCCGTCATCGGCTGCAGCGCATAGTTCATTCTCCGTTGAATTCCCAGTGTAGAGACCGTGTCGGAGGAAAGATTCTTCCCGCATAGGGAGCCGGAGCCGTGGGCCGGGTAGACGAGCGTGTCGTCGGGAAGCGGCAGCAGCTTGTTATGGAGCGAGTGGTACAGGTGCGCGCCCAGGTCCCTCGCACTCCACCCGAGCGAAGCCCGCAGGTCGGGGCGGCCGACGTCACCGATGAACAGTGTGTCGCCGCTGAGGACGGCGTAGGGTTTGGCGGAGTCCTTCTGGAGATCGAAGACCAGGATCGAGATGGACTCGATGGTATGGCCCGGAGTTTCCAGAACTTGCAGGCGCAGCCCGGGGAAGTCAAGACGATCGCCGTCCTTCATAGCCACGAAGGCGTATTCCGCCTGGGCGCGGGAGCCGAGATGGATGACTGTGCCGCAACGGTCGCGCAACTCCAGGTGGCCGGCGACGAAGTCGGCGTGGAAGTGGGTGAGAAAGACGTGGCGGATCTGGAGACCGAACTTTTCGGCGTCGTCGAGGTACTGCTGGATGTCGCGCTGGGGGTCGACGATGATAGCGGTCGAACTCTCTTCGTCTCCAACCAGATAGGAGGCGTGCGCGAGGCAGCCCAGGTAGTACTGTTTCAAAATCATAAGATTTTTCACAGTTTAGCGCAGCGGGTGGAAGGCGGCCCCGTGCGGGCGTGCTAACCACTCCGGAACTGGCGAGCTGGCGGGTGGGTCCGTCTTGCCTCCGGGCCGAGCGCAACCGGGAACCCGCCACAGCCGTCACCATAGAGCAAACCTGGGAGATAATAGAGACGTATGCGTTTTGGAGTATTTGCTGCCGCATCGTTGGCGTGGGCGTACAGCCTGCCTGCCGCGGATGTCACGACCATTGAGGAAATTGTCGCCAAGATCAATGGGGACATCGTCACCCGCACGGAGATCAACCGCACCCGGCGTCAGATGGAAGCTGAGCTGCTTCAACAGAAGGTTACGGGAGCCAAGCTGGCGCAGGCCATGGCCCAACGCGAGGGTCTCATCCTACGCGACCGCATCGATCAATTGCTGCTTGTCCAGAAGGCCAAGGACCTGAATATCAGCGTAGAGCCGGAAGTGTCTAAGCAAATGGCGGAAATTCAGAAGCGCCTCAACATTGCCGATCCGGACAAATTTCAGCAGGCCGTGAAAGAGCAGCTCGGTACGCCGTTTGAAGACTATAAGAACGAGATGCGCAACAGCATGCTTACCGAACGGGTATTGCGGCAGGAAGTGCAGGTGAGCGTGCCCCGGGCCGAAGTGATGAAGTTTTACGAAGAGCACAAGGCCGAATTCGTGCGCGAAGAGCGCGTCTTTCTCGCGGAGATATTCCTTTCTACGGAAGGAAAGGATCCCGCTTCGATTGCCCAGATCGAGAAGAAGGCAATCGATCTGGTGGCGCGGGCGAAGAAGGGCGAGAAATTTCCCGAGCTCGCGCAAAGTAACTCCGACTCCGCTTCCGCCCAGAACGGCGGCGACCTGGGAGCTTGGAAGAGAGGCGAGCTCGACCCTGAGCTGGAAAAGCTGATTTTCACGAAGGAGCGGAACTACGTGAGCGATCCGATCCGGCGCGCTACCGGATTCCAGATCCTGAAGGTCATGGAGCGCCATCAGGCCGGCCAGGCGGCTTTTGAAGAAGTGGAGAATGAAATCATGAACCGTTTCCATTCCACCCGCTTCCAGCCGAAGATTCGTGAATATCTCACCAAACTGCGGGAGCAGGCGTTTCTCGAAATCAAGCCGGGCTATATCGATGCCGGAGCCGCCCCAGGCAAAGAGACCGCCTGGAAAGATCCCGCTCAGTTGAGGCCGGAGACCGTAACCAAGGAAGAAGTGGCCAACCGCATCCACCGGAAACGCCTGTTCTGGTCGGTGCCCGTGCCAGGGACGAAGACCAGCGTTTCCAGCTCCAGTTCAAGGTCCGTAAAGAAATAGCCTGCAAGAAAGAAGGAAGGGCGGTGCGTCTGCGCCGCTCGTACGTTCATGAAATCTCCTTATGTAGCGGAGCTGCAACCGAGCCAGGTCTTCACGGCGACATTCCTTGTTCAACATAAAGACATTCGCCAAAAGAAGACGGGGGAACCTTATCTTTCGCTGGTCCTGGGAGACCGTACCGGCGACGTGGATGCCAAGATGTGGGACAACGCCGCCGAGGTGATCGAGACTTTTGAGCGCGACGACTTTGTAAAAGTCCGCGGCTTGGCCCAGATCCACCAGAACCGGCTGCAGCTCACCATCCAGAAGCTGCAGCGAGTGGATGAGAATTCCGTTGAATTTGCCGATTACTTTCCGGGCTCCAAACGCGACTCTGAAGAAATGTTCACGGAGCTGAAGCAGATAGTTGGCTCGTTCCAGAATCCCCAGTTGAAGGCGCTATGCGAAGCGTTTCTGGACGACCCTGAAATTTCGCGGCTGATGAAGATTGCCCCCGCCGCCAAGTCGATGCATCACGCTTATCTCGGCGGGCTGTTGGAACACGTTCTTTCCATGTGTCATCTCGCCCGTTTCACCGGCGCGCATTACAACGTGGATATGGATCTGCTGTTGACGGGCGTCGTGCTGCACGATATCGGGAAGCTGCATGAACTCACGTATGACCGCAGCTTCGGCTACTCCACGGAAGGCCATATGCTGGGGCACATGTTCATCGGACTGCGCATGCTGGAAGGGAAATCGCGACAGTTGGCGGAGTTCTCTCCAAAGCTGCGCCTGTTGATCGAGCATATGATCCTCAGCCATCACGGCCAGCTGGAGTTCGGATCGCCGAAACTACCCCTTTTCCCCGAGGCGCTTTTGTTGCATCATCTGGATAACCTCGATTCCAAGATGGAAGCAATGCGTCATTCGCTGGAAAAGGATCGCTCGGTAGACGGATACCTGACGGGGTATAACCCGGCTCTGGAACGGCAGGTTTTCAAGAAGGATAAATTCCTCAGTCCGCCACCTCCGGCGGAGCCGCCAGCCCAAAACCAGGCGCAGCATGTTCCGCCGGGACAACAGCAGCGCCGGCCCGCATCCGCTTCTCCGTTCGCCGAACGCCTCAAGCAGGCGCTCGGGAAGGAATCGAACGGAAAGGATTGATATGCGCACGCCCCGCCAGCCGAAAGAGATCCCACCGCCGCTCGAGCTCGAGTGTCTCAAGGCGCTGTGGGCGATCGGCGAGGGCAATGTCCGCACCGTGCAACGGCAGTTGGAGCCGCGGCGCCGGCTCGCCTATACCACCGTGATGACGCTGCTCGAGCGGCTGGTCCGCAAGGGCGGGGCATCGCGAAGGAAGTTAGGCCGGGCGTTCCTTTACCTTCCCTTGCTTGACCGCGAGACTCTGCGGCGTAAGGCGATCCTGGAGCTGACGGATTCGCTTTTTGAGGGATCGGAACAATTACTGCTGCGCTATGTGCGGAACGGGAGTGCCATCGCCGCCGCGGCCGGCGCGAGCGAATCCGCGCACGTGGATGCGGATGGCCGGCTGGATACGTCGCTGTTGTAGGCCTTACAGACCCGCCCGCAGGAAGGCGATCACATCCGCCATCGCCTGCTGGTTCAGGTTCTTTTCAAAATCCTCCGGCATCAACGAGATACTCGAAGCGCGGATCTCCTGGATGTTCGCGCGCAGCACGGTGACATCCTCTTCATCGCCGCCGCGCAGCGTGATCGACCCGGGCGTCTCGCTGGCCAGCAATCCGTCATACATCTGTCCGTCCTTCGTCGTGATGATGTAGTTCACAAAGCGCGGCTCGATGGCCCGGCTGGGATTCAGGATCGCCTCCACAAGCTCTTCGCGCGATTTGTTGTTGACTCCCGAAAGATCCGGTCCAATGCGGCCACCTTTGCGGCGCGGGCTGTGGCATCGGGCGCAATTCTCCTCAAACAGCTTTTTTCCGCGCTCCACATCCCCGCTCAGACCGGCGACACCGCGAAACTGCGCCACCACTTTGTCGCGATCGGACACGGCGCTCGAAAAAATCTTCTTCGCACGGCCGGCAATCGATTGGTCCTTATCCTCCAGCAGCCTGTTGCGCGCATTCATTTCGATCACCGCTGGCTCCACCGTCCCTTTTTCCAGCGCGTCCAGCAGAAGAGGGATCCGCTCCCGTTGATTCAACATCGCATTGGCGGCGCGGATGCGCGGTTCCGGCGGATATCCTTTCCAACCGGCCAGAATCGCCGGACCCACTTCCGCATTGCGAAACGACGCCAGGGCGTCGATGGATGCCGATTGCAAAGCAGCGGGGGCATTCGATGCCAGCACCTTGTTCATCACCGGGAACGCCACTTCGTACTTCGCTCCCCGGAGAGCCGCCAACGCCGCCACCCGATCCTCGATGGCAAGTTTTTCATCGAAGGCCGCACTGGCTGCTTTGGCGAAAATTGCCGGAGCGGCGGCGTGGCTCGCGATGCTCCACGCTGCCCGGCTTCCGGCATTCACGAACCGCAGCAGCGACGCTTCATTCAGTGCGAGATTGGACGCCCGGCCGATGGCTAGACCGCGCGCCAACCCCTCCAGCGCCTGCTCCGGCGTCTTCAGCCGCGCGGCGCCGGCAAGGAATTGATTTATTTCCTGCGGCTGCTGGCGGGTACCGATCAACGAGCCGATGGCTTTCA
>DATLCW010000236.1:0-4864 GCA_035526195.1 Bryobacteraceae bacterium | reverse complement strand
TCCGGAGTTGCCATACCGGGCCGCATTTCCAATCAGGTTTTGTAGAGCATGCTTCAGCGCCGTGGCATCTCCGAAGACGGGAGCCACCTCCGGGTCAATTCGTGTTTCTACCTCGCAGCGTGCTTCCTCGACGATCTTCCTGCACTGCCCCAGGGCGTCGTACACCAGGTTGTCCACCGCCACCACCGCGCGTACCCGGATCGCCCTCCCGGCTTTGGCATTCGAAAAGAGCAGCACCTGATCCACGATGTCGCTCAGCCGCTCCGCTTCTTTCTGGATGAGCGCCCCGTAGCGCTGCATCTGACTTCCCGTCGTAACCACTCCGCCGCTAAGATTGTGCGCCGCGGTCCGAATCACCGTGAGCGGCGTGCGCAACTCATGGGAAACGCCCGCTACAAACTCCATCTGCAATTCCGCCAGTGTCTGCGCCCGTCTGGTAAATCGCACCAGCGCCGCGCTGGCCGCAATCATCAGCAGGAGTATGCCGGCCGTCACTCCCAGATTTCGCACGCGGGCTCGCTCTACCAATGTTTCCAAGGAGCCGGCCCGGTGGCGCACAAACATCGTCCAGCGGCCCAGGTCAGGGCCGGGACCCCTACCTGGAGAGGGTCCCGGGCCCGCCTCTTCCCACCGCGGCGGCCCGCCTTTCCCCCGCTTTCCTTCTCCGCGCCGGAACCGGTCATTGCGAATATCGAATAAACTCACCGCGCCGTCGGCATTCGAATCAATTCCGGAACCCTCCGGTTCTGACAAATAGAGGACGTAGGCCGGATCCCGGCGATGAACCACCTTCACCTGATAATCGACCCGCCCCCCTTCCCCGAGATATTTTTGTACCATCTCGGGAAGAAGCGCTTCGCGCACATACCCCAGGTCCAGTTCCACAATCAGCCAGTTAAGCTCCCTCGGCCGGTCCCCCCGCGGCCCTCCGCCTCTTTCCGGACCGCCGCCCGGCCCGTCTTCTCGAAAGCGCTCCGGCCCTCGCGCGAAAAATGGGAATTCAAACACGTTCGACTCGTCCGGTTTCATAGAGAACGGACGCGTGCCGCGGAAGGCATTTTCCGATAAGCGGGAATGTGTCCATTCCTTCATCGTGCTCCAGGACGCCGGCCATTCCGAAGCTTCAAATACGCCGCGGTGCAAATCGAGATTCCGTAGAACCACGGCATCCCCCTCGGGAACCGCCAACGCGATTCGCCCGAAGAGCCGGTTATGGCGGCTCGTGGTTCTCCATTTGGCGTAACGCAGGGCGTACGCCTGTTCCGCTCCGCCTTCCGCTTGCGAGCGGGTGGGGATCAAAGCCATACAGGCGGCGGCGATTTCCCGGTTGAAGTGTTCGCTCAATTGGCGCAGGCTCTCTCGCAAGCCGTCCCGCAGGCGCTCGCGTTCCGCCCGGCTGACTTCTCCAATCCAACGGTATTGCAAGACCCCAAGAATGCCGCACAGAGCTGCGAGCATCGCCACGAATAGCCATGCCAGCCACTCCCGCCGCCGATTCTTCTTCACATCCATAGGCTACATCCCGCCGGTGCAAAACGCGACTTCTGCGTTCCAGGGTTGTGTGAATCATAAACTGTTTGCGGCAAAACGCGGCGCAAAGCCTCGTAAAAGCTTCATCAAGAATGTTAAGAGACGGAGCTTCCTGTTCATCTGCTATATTGTTCCGGATGAAGTATGGCTTGGATATCCGTCCGGATGGCGCCTTGGATTTTGTTTCTTTGGGAGCGCTGATCCATCGACTCGACCCGGGGATCATCCCCTTCCGCAAAGCTTCCGAATGCCATATTCACGTGAGTGGCGGAGAGTTCAACGTCGCCGCTAATTTGGCCGATTGCTTCCATCTGCACACCGGCCTCGTCTCCGCGATCGTGGATTATCCCATTGGCGAACTGGTGGCCGAACGCGTCAAAGCCATGGGCGTAAAATCCTTCTACAAGCGCTTCAAGCACGATGGCGTCACCGGTCCGAATATCGCAACCGTCTACAGCGATCGCGGTCAGGGCGTTCGCGCCCCGGTCGTTTTCTACAATCGCTCCAATGAAGCCGCCGCCCGCCTCAAAGCCGGGGACTTCGATTGGAACGCCATCTTCGCCGGCGGAGTGCGCTGGTTTCACAGCGGCGGCATCTTCGCGGCTCTTTCAGAGACCACGGCGGGCTTAATCATTGAGGGTATGAAGGCGGCTAAAGCCGCTGGGGCGGTGGTCTCCTTCGATCTCAATTTCCGCGCTAAGCTCTGGAATATCTGGGGCGGCAGTGACCGCGCCGTGGCCGTAATCGCCCGTATTGTGGAGAATGTCGACGTGCTGGTCGGCAATGAGGAAGATCTGCAAATGGGGCTCGGGATCCCTGGACCGGAAGTCGCCGCTAAGTCGAAACTCGATCCCAGCGCCTTCTTCGGCATGATTCACAGCGTCGTGCAAAAGCATCCCCAGATTAAAGTCGTGGCCACAACCCTCCGCGAGGTCCATTCAACGAATCGCCACGGTTGGGGCGCGGTGGCCTGGATCGACGGAAAAACCTTCATCGCGCCAACCTGTGAGCTGGATGTTCTCGATCGGGTGGGAGGCGGTGACGGCTTTGCCGCCGGACTGATCTACGGCATGCTGACCGGCGAACCGGAGCAGGAAGCGGTGAATCTGGGCTGGGCCCATGGCGCGCTGCTTACCACCTACCCCGGCGACACGTCTATGGCGACGCTCGAGCAGGTGCGTAGCTTCGCCCAAGGCGGCTCCGCGCGGATCCAGCGCTAGGTCCACGCAATGGAGGCTGGTTGGCCATTCCAGTTTGCAATCTGCGCCCCGATGCCGGATTTAATACGATAGCCAGGTGCTCTCAATCGTCGTGCATTTCGCCCCCCTGCTGCTGGCGCAGGGCGTCACGGACGTTGGTCCCAATAAGCAGCTATTCATCGATCACAAGTTTATCGAGATGTCGGATGGCGTGCGTTTGACGGTGAACCCGCCGCATCAGACGCGCGAAAGGCTCGTGGTGCTCGACCAGCCCTGGGAGAACGACGGCAGAATGGGGAGCTACTCGACGATCATTGAGGAGAACGGCAAGTACCGGCTCTGGTACAACGTAATGGCGGGCACGCCGCCGCCGGGTCAAAACCCGCCGTTTCTGGGTTTGGCTTACGCCGAATCGGCCGACGGAGTGCATTTCACCAAACCGATATTGAACCTGGTGGAGCGCAACGGGTCCAAGGCCAACAACCTGGTGATTCCGCCGGATCCGAGGCTGGTTTCGGTGGCCGGCGGTACCGTATGGCGGGATGAAAACCCCAACTGCCCGCCGGACCGCCGCTATAAGAGTTGGGCCAAGTTTTATCCGAAGCCGGGAAGTCATTTGCGGGGACCGCACCGGCTCTGGTATTCAGCCGACGGGATCAAATGGCATCTCGATGAACGCCTCATGACCGGCTTGCGGGCGGCCGACACGCAGCCCAGTTGGTTCTGGGATCCGCGCGTGAACCGCTACGTCGCCTATAGCCGAGAGTGGGTACGGGAGCGGGCCGGATTCGGGGCGCGGATGGCGAGCTATAACGAGTCTGACGATATGATCCATTGGGATTCGATGGCCATGGCGCTGGAGCCGGACGAACGCGACATGACCGCAATGCCGGCCATGATGATCGATCCGCGAACGATGGTGGTGAAAGGCGAGGACGTCCTGCCGCAACGGGAACGGCGTGGGGGCGGCGAGCAGGGGGCCGATCAGGTGCTCACCCCCACCTCTCCGCTCGACTTCTACGGACCTGGCGTGTTCCCCTACGAAGGCGTGTATATGGCTCTCATTCCCGTCTTCTATCACTGGAGCGGGAGCGGAATCCATACCTTTCCGAGCACGGCGGATCTCCAATTCGCCGTGAGCCGCGATGGACGGCACTTCTCACGCCCCTTGCCGCGCGCACCCTTTCTGCGGACAGGCCCGGACGGATCGTTCGATTCAAAGTGGCTCTATCCTCTGTTACGGCCGGTTCGCCGCGGAGACGAGTTGTGGATTTATTACTCGGGCACAAACCACGACCATTCCGGCCGCGTGGATGCGAAGTCGGGAAAGGATCAGTTCGCAATCTCGCGGGCGATCCTGCGCCTGGACGGATTCATGTCGGCCGACGCGGATTACGAAGGGGGCTGGTTCCTGACACCGGCGCTGCGCTTTGCCGGGACACGACTCGAGTTGAACATCGACACCTCGGCGGGAGGACTCGCGATGGTGGAGATCCTCGAGGCTTCGGGAAAGCCGATTCCTGGTTTTATGATGGTGGATGCGGATCCGATTAACGCCAATAGCACGCGAGTCGTGGTGTCCTGGCGCGGCAAGACAGATATATCGGCGTGGGCCGGAAAGGCAGTCCGGTTGCGAGTGAAGATGCGCAGCGCAAAATTATATGCGTTTCAGTTCCGGGAGAAGTGACGCGAGCCTGCCGGTCGCTCAGTAGCTGATTTTCAGACCTACCTGCATGATGCGCGGCGGATTTCCCTGCCTGGCGATTTTACCAAAGTTGGCGGCGCTTACGTTGGTAGCCGGATTTCCCCAAACCACACGGTTCAGAGCATTGAATGCTTCCCACCGCAATTCAAAGCGAACCCGTTCCTTCACCCGGAAGCTTTTCGCAAGCGATAGATCCTCGTTGTACAAAGCAAAGCCACGGAAATTGTAACGCAGCGCCGCATTGCCGAAGGTAAAGGCGGAGGGCAAGGTCATGAATCCCGGACTGATGGTGAGCTTTCGGCAAGGATGCGTGTAAGTTGATCCGGTCGTGCTATCTGGTTGGAGTTTGCGGATAGCACCACGGCATCCACTCCGCCGGCGAAGCCGCCACCGCCGCAGGATTTCGCAGCATCGCCACCATGTAGTCGAA
>DATLCW010000189.1:0-26560 GCA_035526195.1 Bryobacteraceae bacterium | reverse complement strand
GAACTGAAGGAACTTCCGAGCGCACAAAGCAACGGTGTGCCGGTTGACGCCATTGACTGCGGCCACGACACTGTCGCTCATTCCGCTGGCGCAGTCCAAGAGAATGGCGGCGCGCAGGACCCGCCGCGTTTCTTCGCTGCGAGATCGTCGAAGCGCTTCGAGTTTCTCCCGCTGCTCAACAGCAAAGTCAAACGCGCTCGGCTTGTAACGAAGGGCATAAACCATTCTGCCACAGAAATGTTTTATTATATAGCTTTCAACAGAATATTAATCTAGTGTTGGCATCCTGCTCGAAGGCCGGGCGCGCTTGAGTTTCCCCCGGCGTAGTGATGAAGACCCTCCGGTACCGCCTTGACGGTCTGAGTAGAACAGGATCTGGTTACCATCGGGAGACCAAACGGGTTGCCAGTCGTTATTGGAATCGAGCATCAGCCTCTGCGGCGACTGGTTTTGGAGATCGATCAGCCAGAGGTCCCGGTTCCCTCCCTTGGGATCAGGCATGCCGGTCACGCATGAAGACAAGATTCGGCAATGGCGTGTCTGGCGGGAGATGTTCGGAGACATCATCGTCGAAACCTACTGCCATCGAATCGACGTGCTGAACTGGTTCCTGGGAGGGCGTCCTCTGAGCGCATAACGGTCTGGGCGGAAGAACGGTCGAGAAGCGCGGCGACATCATGGATCATTGCGACGTGACCTTTACCTATCCCAAGAATGTTCGCGCCATGCTAACCGGCGCTCAGATGACACCGCGCTTCTACCGTTCGGTGAACGAACAGTTTTTCGGCTCCTCGGGTGTGGTGGAAACCGCGCGAGAATACTGGAAGCACTATCGGGACCGGGATGACGTGGTGAGCGAGAAGGAACCGCGCGACATTACCGCGGATGCGATCGAGGAGTTTGTGCAGCGCATCCGGGACGGCAAGCCGAAAAACAAAGGGGTGCGATCGGCGGAGAGCACCCTCACCGCGATCATGGCCCAGATGGCGGTGGACCGGCGCAAGGAAGTCACATGGGAAGAAATGATGAGATCGGCGGATTAACTTCGATGAGACAGACCATCCTGTTGCTGGGAATGCTGGGTTTCGCCGGTGTGTTAACAGGCACGGAACACAACCAGCTCACCCCGGAGGAACGCAAGGAGGGCTATATCCTCCTATTTAACGGAAAGAATCTGGACGGATGGGAGGGCGATTCCACTTTGTGGAGCGTGCAGGATGGCGCCATCGTTGGCTCCAGCGATGGCAATCCGTTCAAGGTGAATACGTTTCTGATATACAAAAAGCCATTCTCCGATTTTTTGCTGAAAGCGGATATCAAACTGCGCAACAACAACAGCGGAATTCATTTCCGCAGCACGGTTCTGCACGGGCCGAACTGGATCGTGAGCGGTTACCAGGCGGATGCTTCCGACGCGGGCGACCGCTCGGCATGGGGCAATTTCTACGAAGAGAGGGGCCGCAGCCGAACTATCATGAAGACGCCCGACGAGGGCTGGCAAAAAGCTAAGAGCGTGGTGCGCAAGGGAGACTGGAATCACTACGAAATCCTGGCGGATGGAGATCACATCCGGCTGACGCTTAATGGCGTGGTCACCATCGACACAACGGATGACAAAGCCTCTACCGGCATCATCGCCATTCAGCTTCACTCGGGCGAACCGATGCGCGTCGAATGCCGTAATATCAAGCTGAAGGCTTTGATGGGGAGGAACAAATGAGCGCGACCGCCGCTGCTGGTTATCGAATCGTGGACTTCGCCAGGATCCCGGGTGTGGAGTGCCCATGCGGGATTGCGCGGCGGGCCTTCTCGGAAGTCAAAGAGTACCCGGCCACGATCCATGTAACGCAGATCTCCGCGGACGCGCAACTGCACTACCACAAGCGGCTGACCGAAACGTACTATTTCCTCGAATGCGGTCCGGACGCGAAGATGCAGCTTAATGATGAAATAGTGCCGGTCAGGCCCGGCATGTGTATCCTGATTCCCCCCTGCGTACGCCATCGCGCTGTAGGAAAAATGAAGGTGCTGATTGTGGTTCTACCCAAGTTCGATCCCGCCGACGAGTGGCTGGATTGAAAGCCCTGTAATAGCTGCTCTGGAAATCGATCACACATCAAAGGTGTGCTACCGCTGCTATCGCCACCCGTTGCGTTGATTCTGGCCGTAGCGGCTCGATTTCGTTAACTGAGCGGGAGGCTCACCACATCCCGCAAAGCAGCGGAACGGTACGCGCCGAACAGAGCCTCCAGCACTCGTACGCCATCCGAAACCGCTACCTCGCCGTCACGGCCCTTGTCCAGCGCATCGAGGAATGCACTTTGATCAGATACTGTTGCGGCCGGAATCGCCCATTCCACCGCGCCTGCCTTGCGCTGATCGCTCGAGGCCCAGAAGGCTGCCGGATCGTCCGAATTTTCGGGCGGCGTCCGCCAGAAGGCTTGCCGATCGCCAGTAGTCTCGGCCCGAGTTGCGAAGCCGTCGATGAAAGATGTGGCCCGGGTACCCACCAACTTGGTGCGATTGTGCCCGCCACCGGGGTGGCTCCGCCAGCCGGTACGGCCCGAAGAAATCGTGGCCACAATGCCGCCGTCCAATGTCAGCGACAGCACGCCGAAGTCTTCGTAGTCGCGGCGTGCATTGTTCTCGAAGAAATAATTCGCAGTGACGGCGGTCACCGTCTTGAAGTCGCGGCGGGTGAGCCAACGAAACATCGCCAGCGAATAGACAGCGATGTTGAACATTTCGCGTTTGGCGTCGGGCACCAGGAACATCTTCGGCGCGGACGTCTCTGTTCTGAGTTTGAGCGGCAAGTCTTTTGCGTATCCTTTGGAGAAATGCAGGTCATGATGGATAGCCCGCAAGTCGCCCAGGGCGCCGGAAGCGACCAGCCGCTTGACACGCTGCGCCGGCGGCATCAGCACTTGTGTGAACATCTGGCTGCGCAGGTTCTTCTTTCGCACGAGCGCCTCCAGTTGCCGCGCTTCCTGGAGCGACCCGGCCATTGGCTTGTCGATGTAGATATGCTTGCCCGCCTCGGCGCAGCGGATGGCGACGCGTCCCTGGCGATGATGCTCCGTGCAAACGGAGACTACGTTCACGCCAGGCCGCTCAAGTGCCGCATCAAGATCGCTGATATACGGAACATTCAATTGGTCCGCCATTTTCTGATTGAGCCGCGCCCGGCGTTCGTCGACGTCTTTCTCGTCCGTAACCGCAATCAAATTGCATCGCCGGTCCTGCTGGAACCCCGACGCGTAGCTCTCCTGATGGGACATCCCGCCGGTGACAAGCAGCACTCCGTAGGGCATGTTATTCTTTTGCCGCGCGCACCGGCCTGCCCGATGCCAGGGACCGTTCGATGTAGCCGCGATAGCCGGGCTTCGGCGGCTGGATCGGTTGCATAAGCAGTACCGGGTCCGGAAAGTCATCAAAGCGCAGCGTGCCGTGCTGGCCCACGCATAGCAGTTGCACGGACGATTCGCCGCCGTGGGTCAGTTCTGCGCTCACCAGCGCAGTTTGCCCCTGCGCGAACTCGACCTGGAGCGACACCGTCCCGTACTTCACGCCGCCCAGTGCATAGATCGTGCGCACACCCGCGGCAAGCCACCGCCGGGTGATCGCCACTCCGGCCTCGGAGATCGGAATCAGCAGCCCGTGGTCCGCGGTTAGTTCCAGGTGCGCGCGCACAAACACGGGCTTGCCAACCTGATCGCTGGAGAGTTGGGCGCCGACGGTCTTTTCGAGCCAGGAGAAATAGCGCATTGAGCTGATTCTAACCGACTCGCTGGCGTTCGAGAATTGCGCCCACGCCCGCGATGCGGCCCCGGTTGCCCACATTGGTGATATAACATATGAATCGCTATGAACCGACGAGAAGCACTGACTGGAATCGCCGCAGCCATGGTGTCCGCGGCTTGGGCTCAATCGAAGGTCACCAAATATTGCCGCTTCAAGAAAGGCAATGTCGTGGCTTTCGGCATTGTGGACGGAGACACAGTTCGCCAGCTAAGCGGTGACCTCTTCGCCAACCCAAAGGAGACCGGCGTTAAACACAAGTTGTCCGATGTGAAACTTCTCTACCCGATCGCGGCGCCGAGCAAGATTCTTGCACTGGCCGGCAACTATCGGAGTCACCTGGGCAAAAGTGCTCCACGCCCCAATCCCGAGCCATTCTTTAAACCACCGAGTTGCCTGCAGAACCCGGAAGATCCAATCATCATTCCGCGTGGCGCCACGGATGTTCACTACGAGTGCGAACTGGTAATCGTCGTCGGCAGCAAGGCGACGCGGGTGGCTGTAGAGCAGGCGAAGGAACACATTTTCGGCGTCACATGCGGCAATGACGTCTCCGAACGTATCTGGCAGAATGATCCGAAGACTAAGGACGTACAGTGGTGGCGCGCCAAAGGCGCTGACACGTTTGGTCCTGTTGGCCCGGTGATCGCTCGCGGCATCGATTACGGCAAGCTCAGAATCATGACCCGGCTCAACGGCAAAGTGATGCAGGACGAAAACACGTCGAACATGGTTCACAGTTGTGAGAAGATCGTGAGCTTCATCAGTCAATCCATGACACTCTTCCCCGGCGATCTGATTTTCACAGGCACTGGGGGCACCACGTCGCGAATGAAGCCGGGCGACACAGTGGAAGTGGAGATCGAAGGCGTAGGCATTCTCCGTAACAAGATAGCCAGCCTGTAGGTGGGCAGTGTAACGGGTCTCTAAGATTCCACTTGACGCGAACGGCTATTCCACTTCAGCCGGCGGCCGGAACGCAACGAATCCAGGGCCATGCAGAGGACGATATTGGTTGCCTGCCCCGCTTCAACAGGGGCGTTCGGATCTTTTCGCGTGCGAATGCAATCCAGAAAGTTCCGGATGTGGGCGCGCGCCGCCGGCCCGAAGCTGCCGGGCCTCCTCTTCTCCGCAGTGGGCTTCATCTCGATTGCGTTGCTCTCCGGATAAAGCGCGTACCATTCTCTGCCGACGTCAAAACGCGCCTTCGATCCATGAAACTGCTTCAACTGATCGTTGAATGCGTTGTAGCGCATGGCCTTGTAGCCGATGGTGAAGTTGGCGAGGTAGTCTTCCGGGAACTCTATCGAGAGGCTCGCGGTCTCCGGCACCTCGGCGCCCTCCAAATGCGTGCGGCCTCCAACGCAAGTCACCGCTACCGGCTCTTTGGAATTCATGAACCACTGAATGGCGTCGACGATGTGAGCTGCCTGTCCTACCAGCAAACCGCCCGAGTAATCGTAGAAGTAATACCAGTTGAAAAATCGTGTTTCATCGACCCGGCGTTTCGGCGACGTGCCGAGCCACTTCTGCCAGTCGAGCTTGCCGGTCAGCTTCCGGTTCGACAAGCTCGCCTGATGGTTCATCCAGTATGAAGTCACCAGACGGACGTCGCCCAATTGACCTGAATCCATGATCGACTTGGCTTCCTGGAAAAGCTCGGAGCTGCGGCGCTGTGTTCCTACCTGCACAACGCGTTTGGTTCGGCGCACCGCATTGATAACGTCAAAACCCTCTGGAATCGTGTGCGCCATGGGCTTTTCTACATATACGTCTTTCCCGGCCTCCACTGCGTCGATAACCATACGCGCGTGCCAGTGGTCTGGCGTCGCTACGATCACTGCGTCGATTGTCTTGTCTTCGAGCAGTTTTTTGTAATCGGAGAACGACTTCGCTCCTGTGTTCGCCGCTTTGAGCCCTTCCTGAAGATTCGGTTCGTAGATGTCGCAGACCGCCGCCATCTCCGCGCCAATCTCCTTAAACTCTCCCGTCAGATACCGGCCCCGGCCCCCGGCTCCGATAATCCCGGCGCGTATGCGCTCGTTTGCGCCCTTGATGGACTGGTAGGAAGCGGCGCCGGCCGACAAAGCAAATGTTCTACGATTCATTGTTTCCCTGCAATCAAAAGATATAGCTCAATGAAAACTGCATCTGACGCGGAGGACGGGTCGATGTGATCCGTCCTGAGTTTACGTTCCCGGATTGCAGAGTGCTGTTGGAAGCGCCTCCCCATTGCGTATGGTTCAACGCATTGAAGAGATCGGTACGGAATACGATGCTGCCAACTTCCCCGATCCTGGTCTTCTTAATAATCGAGAGGTTCAAATTGTTGATGCCAGGATCCTCATAGACCCCTATGGGAGAGTTGCCAAAAGTGCCGAAAGCGGGTTGGGCGAAGCATGCGGTGTTGAACCACTGGAGGCGGCTGCGCCCGCCGGGAACTTCTCTTGGATCGCAGATACGATTCGGCATTATGCCGTAGCCGGTACCCGACAGGTCGTTTGTCGTCACTCGGTTCGGCGCGCCGGTAGTCATGTCGAGGATGCCGCCGAGGGTCCATCCGCCCAGAATCCCAGCGGCCACTCCTTGGCTGGCTCTGGATTTTCCCGGTCCAAGCGGCAGATCGTAGGAGAAGCTATTCACGAAACGCAGACGCGGCGTCAATTGCGATGGACCTTCCCAGATGTACGGATAGGCGCCGTGCGCGTTTCCGGTATCGCTGGGCCCAAGCATAGCGCTGGTCAGATTTTTGGCGAATGTGAAGCTTGAAAGGTACGTCAAGCCGTGCCAGTAATTGCTGCGCAAACTACCGGCGACTCCGTGATAGCGGCCGTATCCGATTGGCCTCCAAGTGCCTATCACACCCCATTGCGGGAATGGCCGGCGCTGGTTGATAGGCACATCCGCAAGCGGCCCTTGAGGCAGCGCAGGAGCATTCACATCCACGAACTGCGGCAGGTGAATAGCGTGCGTACCCTGGTAGGAGATTTCAGCGGACCAGTTCGACCCAAACCGCTGCTGGATGCTCGCCGACCACTCCTGAACGGTTGAGACCGGGTAATATAACGGAACGTACCGGAACGTGCTTAAGGGAGAAGTGTTCGGTCTCGGAATGGCGGTCGGCCCCGGAAAAGGATAGTTGCCGCTTACCTGCAGACTCGGCGACTGTTCATTCGACGATGCAACCGGCTCGTATCGCAGCTTAAAAGGACCCACTGCTGTGCTGATGTCCGAGAACTGATTCGTATTGCTGTTGCCGTCGTAGTACATGCCGTAGCCGGCCCGAAAGACCGTTGACGAGGTGACGGTGTAAGCCAGTCCGATGCGCGGCGCGAAATCGAGCGAACTGGTGCGATGGCCCTCGCGAGGAATACCCTCGTTCCGCGGAGCACTCTTGCCGAAGTCTTTCGTGACGTCCAGGTAGTCCAACGGATTCTGAAGAACGTACAGGATATCGCCGCGCACTTCATCGAAGCTCGCAACCGTGTTGCGCGGTACCAGCCATGGCGACCAGTGCTCGTAGCGCAGGCCGTAGTTCAAAGTCAGACGTGAATTCACGCGCCATGAATCCTGCGCATAGATCCCGTAGTAACGCTTGTATCCGCGATAAGGCGCGTTGTTGAGCTGAAACAAACCGCTCAGAGGCGTTCCCAGCAGGTAAGTTGCGAAGGCATTTCCACCGGCATCCAGTCCCGCATTGGTGCGCGCGGTTGTGCAAGCCGCGTTTCCGTCGCGGCAAGCCGAGGTGTAAACCGGAGTGAAGTTGAACGAACCTTTGTCGTTGGACTGCGTCGGGTAGTAGAAGCGCCGTTCGATGGCCTGAAAGCCGAATTTCCAGTTGTGCCGTCCCGACACGTGGGTGATGTCGTCGCCAATCTGGTAAAGATTATCCGTCGCATCCAGCAGAAAGCTTAGCGTGGCGTTCATGCTGTACCCTGTGCCGCCGAATCCGGGCCCGCCCGCGAAACGCGACGTGTTAAGAAGTCCGACGTCGGTGGCGGCATCCGGCGCGCTGAGATCCTTACCGTAGAGCCATTTCGGACGCGCGTATCCGACCAGGAAGTCGTTCACCGTGGCTGAGGAAACAACACGCGTCCAGTGGATAACGCCGCTCTGATCGCTGGCGTTCTGCGATAGCCCAGCCAGTGATTCAACCGATTGATTGATCGTTGGCGATTCGGTGCGCGCATAACGGCCATAGATGCGGTTGTTGTCGTTCACAGCCCAGTCCATGCGAATCAAGCCTTGATCGCTGCCGAGCTTCTGACTGGAATTCCCAATAAAGCGAGGAATGCCGTCGACCACCGTATTGGGGCTCAGGATGTAGTTCTGTAGAAATTTCAAAGTAACAGGATCGACGCAGCTAGGCCTGGGAGCGCACAGCGTAGTGGGCCCGAGCGGAATTCGATTGCCGGGAAACGGTTCCCTCAGGCCCGTCACCGGATCAAAACGATACGGATTGTAAATTGTCGGAGTCGGCAGGAAAGTGTTGTTCGGTCCTGGAGGCCGAAAAGATGAGAAGTCACCATTCCGCAACTCCACCGGCGGCACCGTAAGGATCGACAAGCTTGATTGGCGCACGCGCAACCCCTCATAAGCCGCGAAAAAGAACAGCTTGTTTCGCAGGATAGGCCCGCCCAGCGCTGCCCCAAACTGGTTTTGGCGGAACGGGTTTTTGCCGCGGCTGTTCAGATTATTGAAGAAGTAGTTGGCGTCCGTCTTCTCGTTCCTTAAATATTCGTACACCTCCCCATGCAGCTGATTGCTTCCACTTTTGGTGATGACGTTTACCGCGGCAACGCCATTACCGAACTCGGCATTCATACTCGAGACGTGGATCTTGACCTCCTGGATCGAGGAGGGAGGCTGCTGAGGTGTAGATTGGCGATAGACCGAGCTTTGAATATTCACGCCGTCAATCGACACATTTGTAGCGGAGTCGCGGTTACCGGCGGCGAAGATGCCGGACGAGCGGAAAACGGGATTGGCTTGGTTCGCGCCCAGCACGGCGTTCATCGCAAAGCCGGCAAACGAAACCTGCGGCGCCAGATTCTGCAGCGACACGTGCGGCAGCATCGTCGCAAGATCGAAGAAATTCCGGCCGTTCAGCGGTAAGTCCTGCACAAGCTTGGAGACAATGGTCCCGGAAATTTCGGCCGTGCTCGTGGAGATGAGCTCCGCGCCCACCGCCGACACGGTGACAGACTCGGTGGGCTCACCTACCTGCAGCACAACGTCAACCTGCGCGCTCTGCGACACTTGCGCCACACGGTTTTTGACATCCCCGCGCTTGAAGCCGGCATGCGAGACGGAGATGTCATACGTGCCTGGAACCAGCGACGGAAAGGAATACGAACCGGACTCGTCACTGGCGCCGGTACGCTCCTCGCCCGTATTCACATTTCGGATTATCACCTTCGCGCCCGGTACAGCCGCGCCGGTGGCGTCGGTGATTAGCCCTCGTATGCTGGTGGATGTTTCCACCTGCGCCCATGCGGCTGTGGACAAGAGCATTAAAGCAAAAACAAAAATCCGGGATGACTTCATGAAAAACTCCCTGTTGTGTTTGAAGATAACTGAGCAACCTTCGGAAGTCAATTTGGGTTGGCCGGCTGCCAGTTGAGCCAGCGGTCCAGAAACGGGTACGCCTCGGTCCCATCGATGCGATGTGGCCCATTGAAGCGCGCAACGCGACCCCGCTCCGGAATCCCCAACTTTCGATAGAGCTCCTCGACGCGGGTCATTTCCACATCCACAAAGCGGCGCGGCGACATCACGATGCCGTCCTTGTCACCGACCTCGATCATGTAGGGACGCGGTGCGCACAACATCGCCAGATCCGAGTGGTTGAAAGTTTTCAGAAGCCCGAAGTTGAACATGTCGAAGTGATCGGCGTGAAAGAGAAAAGATGTTCCCTCGGTTAGATCGGATGTCTTCAGATTCCAGTCGTTGAAGTGACCGCTGCTTATCACCACCTTGAACCGCGGCTCCCCAGGAGCGATCCACAGCGCCGTGTAGCCGCCATACGATAGGCCGTAGAACGCAAATCGGTCCTTGTCGACGAAGTCGAGGGTCGATAGGTAGTCGAGAACGCGGCCGAACTTGCGTAGCTCCATTCCGACCGGAGTGAGCCCAAGCAGATGCGCCCGGCGGGTGATACGGCTGCGATCGACGCCGGTCTGGGTCGATATCATAGGCGCAAAAACGATATAGCCGCGGCGGGCGAGCTGGTATCCGAAGCGGCCGTAGACGGCGTCGTTTTTGGCATTGGGCACAACTCCGAGAGCATGCTCGGGTATGCCTTGAAGTCCGTGCTGGGTGAAGACGACGGGCCTTCGTTCGCCGGGTTTCATGCCTTTGGGAACCAGCAGAATGCCGTAGGCATGCACCCCATCATAGAGCTTGACGTTAAGGCGATACCCCGTAAACTGCGGCTCATCGTAGAGTTGCACACTCTTCGCCTCGACGGCGCCCGACGGATCCGGATAGCGGCCGACGGTATCGAAATATGCATCGAGGCGGGGCTTCACCCACTCGCGGTAACTTTCCGCGGAGCGGGTGTCGGGCTTCCATTCGGCCTCTCGTTTAGCGTACGCTTCCATGGCAAGGTTACGGTAACGCGCCTGCCATTGCGTGAACTGCGCGTTCGCGATCTGTCCGATCTCGTCCGGACTCATCTGCTGATCCCATCGGATCGCCGTACCTTTTGCAGCTTTCAGCTCAGCAGCGAAACTCATGGCGCCCGCGTCACCACCTTCGAGAATCAGTCGCCGGGGCGCGATGAGTCTGGCGACCTCGTCATCGCGGAAACGCGGCATCCGTCTCCATATGATCCGATCCTCAGGCTCGTCAAACGCTTTCTCGGGGCCGTTATAATAATTCGCTACCTGTGCCGCTTTAAACCGGGAGTCGACCGCCGCCGCATAGAAGGCAATCAACCCGCCCTGCGCCAACCCCGCGATACCGATGCGGCCCGCGTCAACGGAAGGTTGCGACGAAAGGAAATCGTACGCCGCCGACACCTGCTGTACTTCGCTGCCGATCAGGTGCCGCCCAACTTGATAACCCAGCCGGAAAAGCCAGCTGCGGTCGTCAGTCCACGGCTGGCTGAACGATCGCCTCTGGGTGAAGAAGGGGGCAAATACGACGACGCCCGCCTCCGCGAGTCTCCTCGCATGCTGCGCTTGCTCAGGAACATTTCCAGCGAGTCCGGTTATGTCCGCCGCCGATTGATTTGCATCGTGGACGACTACAACGGCGGGGTGCTTACCAGCGGTTTTCGGTGTGATGAGAATCCCGTAAAGCCGCACCTGTTTGCCTGCCGTGGAACTTGTGTTGCCGGTCGGCAAAATCGGCCAACTCACCAGCGAAGCGATGTGGGCAGTCGAATTGGCAATCTGTTTTTGCTGCGGTTGTGGCGGAATCAGAGCATCTTCCATCCCGAGCATCCGGCGAAATTCAGCTACATCGGGCAGAAGACCTTTATCGCGAGGCGCGGAAATCGCTCGTTCGTAATACTGACGGAGCTCGCGATATTGTTCGGCGACGATGTCTTGCGGAAACTCCCACAACGTCGAATTCGGGAGTGGGGGCGCACACCAAGCAAGACAGGGGACGAGAACAAGCCACGCTCTGCGGATCATGAAGATCACGCTAGCAACTTCTGAACCACCTTGCCAGCAACATCCGTAAGGCGAAAGTTCCGACCCTGGTGCTTGTAGGTGAGTTTTTCGTGGTTCAGTCCGAGGCAATGAAGAAGGGTAGCGTGCAAGTCGTGAACATGAACTTTATCTTCGACCACGTTCATTCCAAGGTCGTCGGTTTTTCCTACCGTCTCTCCGGCTTTGATGCCTCCCCCCGCCAGCCACATGGAAAAAGCGTCGGGATGATGGTCGCGTCCAAGCGCGCTTTCTTTGCCAGGCATCAGGGTCTGGGCTAACGGCGTGCGTCCGAATTCTCCTCCCCACACCACCACCGTATCTTTGAGTAATCCGCGCTGTTTCAGGTCATTGATAAGCGCCGCGCACGGCTGATCGGTGATCTGACAGTTTTTCTTGTGACCACCAATCAACCCTGAGTGGTCGTCCCAAGTGGCGTGGCTGAGCAGAACGAATCTCACGCCGCGTTCCACCATTCTTCGGGCGAGCAGGCAGTTTGTGCCGAACTGTCTGGTCGGCTCCTGGCCGGCGCCATACATTTTCAGAGTTTCGGGGGTCTCGCCGGATAAATCGAGCAGTTCCGGCGCCGCCGCCTGCATACGAAATGCCAGCTCATAGGATGCAATTCGCGAGACGATCTCTGCGTCACCAGTTTCCACATAGCGCTTTTCATTTAGCGCATGAATCGTGTCCAGGCGCGCGCGTTGTTCTGCGGTGTCGATGCCAGGTGGATTCTTCAGGTATGCAATGGGTTCGCCTGTATTCGAGAATGGTACTCCCTGATACAGGGAAGGAAGAAACCCGCTGGAAAACAGACCGGAGCTGCCGCTGCCCCCACGCGCCCCCGAATTGAGCACTACGAATCCAGGCAGGTTTTGCGACTCGCTCCCAAGTCCGTACATCGTCCACGATCCCATCGACGGTCGTCCGACAAGCGGGCTGCCGCAATGCATCAGGAGTTGTCCTGGGTGATGGTTGAACTGCTCGCTGAACATTGAGCGGATCATGCAGATGTTGTCCGCGCATCCCGCCAGGTGCGGGACGTAATCGGAAAACTCCATGCCGGATTGTCCGTGGCGCTGAAACTTGCGCGGGCTAGCCCAAACCTTGGCGGTTGGTTTGATGAACGCAAAGCGCAGGTTCTGGCGCATCGATTCCGGAAGCGATTGTCCTTGCCACTTTTGCAACTCCGGCTTGGGATCGAACAGATCGATCTGGCTGGGGGCGCCCTCCATAAAAAGAAAGATGACGTTCTTGGCGCGCGGCGTAAAATGCGGCGCCCTGGCCTGAAGCGGGTTCACCGCAGGAATCGGATCGCCGGCCCGGCCCTCCTTTTGAAACAGATGCCACAGAGCAATCGCACCGACGCCTCCGGCACACTCAGTGAAGAAACTCCGGCGAGTTCGGATACTATCGAAAATTCGTTCGTCCACTGCTACTCCCGTGTAATGAACTCATCCAGGTTCAAGACGATGCTGCTGATGCCGGTCCACGCGGCCACCTCACCGGATCTCTTGCTGTAATAGTCGAAAAGCAGGCGCAGCTCGTCATCGGATGGAGCGCGCCCGAGCGCCAGCTCGTACACATACCGCGCGCGCTGCTTGAACAAGCTCGATTTGTCTTGCAGAGTCCGTGCGGCCAGGCTTTGAGCCGCTTCCCAAAAGACGGGATCGTTAAGCAGGTTCAATGCCTGGATCGGCGTCGTCGAGCGCTCTCTACGGCTGCAGCTCACAAGTGCGGTGGGTGCGTCAAAAACACTCTGCTGTGGGTAGGGAACCGAGCGCTGCACAAATGTATAGAGCCCACGCCGGTAACGATCCGGGCCCTCGCTTTCCTTCCATGTTGCGCGGTATGCGACTTGCATAACGCCGGAAGGCATCGGTGGCCGCACACTTTTGCCGCCGATCGCGGTATTTAACAGTCCACTCACGGCGAGCGCGTTGTCTCGTATCAACTCCGCCGGCAAGCGATGTCTCGATTGGCGAGCAAGCAAACGATTGGCCGGATCGAGCGTTTGCAGATCCTGCCGCGCGTGCGATGACTGCCGGTAAGTGGAGGACATCACGATTGTCTTGACGATTGCTTTCAAGCTCCACTTCTTATCGATGAACTCAGCGCTGAGCCAGTCGAGCAGTTTTGGATACGAGGGAGGATCCCCTCTTGCGCCAAAATCCTCGGACGTGGTTACCAAGCCGCGGCCGAATAACTCCTGAAAAACCCGATTGACAGCAACGCGTGCCGTCAGCGGATTTTCCGCGGAGGCAATCCAACGAGCCAGCGCCAAACGATCCCATTTTGCACTAGAGTCAAGCGGAGGGAGCACCGCGAGCGTTCCCGGCTGAACCTCGATTCCCGGGCTGCGGAAATCGCCGCGCAAGTGCATGTGGGTGCGCGGCGGCGTAGGATTCTCGGCGACCGCGGGCACTTCGCTCAAAGTTGGATAAGCCGCCAGTAAATCCTCTAGCTGCTTGAAGCCCTCGCCGAATCTTACTGTCTTTGCTTCGGCGTTGTCGGAGAGCGGGCCAGGGTACTTCAGGAATACACGCAACATCGCAAGCTTCTCCTGATAGCTGCGCTCCAAAGGAGGAGTCTTCACGATCTCCTGACCGTGGTCGACATACACCTTCAAGTAATCCGCAACCTGCGTCCATTCGAGTCGCGCCTCCGGTTTTGCTATTGCCGCAAGCACCTCGCGCTCCCAAACAGGCTGAAGCTTGTCAACTTTGTACTTCGCGATCAGCTCGGATATCATCCGTTCGAACTCAGGTTTCGACTGCAAATACGGCTTTACTTCGCCGGGCATGGGATCGATGTGATTCACTTCTACGCCGGTGTTGAAGAACGCATAAAGCTGGTAGTACTCTTTCTGGCTGATTGGATCGTACTTATGATCGTGGCACTTGGCGCATTCAAAGGTCAGGCCGAGCCAAACGCTTGCGACGGTGTTGGCGCGATCCGCCACCTGATCGGTGCGAAGCTGCTCGACATCGATGCCTCCTTCACGGCTGGTGAGCGTATTCCTGTGGAACCCGGTTGCCATCTTTTGACTCACGGTAGAGCCCGGAAGTAAATCGCCAGCGATCTGCTCAATGGTGAATTGGTCGAAAGGCATGTCGGCGTTCAGGGCTCTGATCACCCAATCGCGATAACGCCACGCATGTGGACGAACCCCATCCTGTTCGTAGCCATCGCTGTCGGCGTAACGCGCCAGATCGAGCCAGTGCCGCGCCCATTTCTCGCCGAAGTGAGGAGATCCCAGCAGCCGGTCAACTTGCCTTTCATAAGCCGCTGGCGCCTCGTCCGCAAGGAATGCCGACATTTCTTCGCGGGTAGGAGGTAACCCGATCAGGTCGAAGCTCAGGCGGCGGAGCAGAGTTCGTTTGTCTGCTTCCGGTGACGGGGCAAGCTGCTCGCTCTGAAGGCGATCCAGGACGAACGCGTCGATGGGATTACCCGTCCCCGGAACGGCAGGCTTCTTTAGCGGCTGAAAGGCCCAATGCGAGGACGTTTTTTTCATTGCCTGCTTCGATATGCCAGCCGGCCATTCGGCGCCGCGATCGATCCAGGCGCGAAGCGTCGCGACATCGTGCTCTGACAGCCGGGGCCCGGCAGGTGGCATAACTTTCCCTGCCTCCGTGCCCGAGACCAGGGCAATCAACTTACTGGTGTTACTCTCGCCCGGCTTTATAACTGACCCGGAGTATCCTCCGGCAAGGGCATCCTCGCGGTTATCGAGCCGCAGTCCACCCATCTGCAACTGAGCTCCGTGACAGCCATGGCAGCGTTTCTTCAGAAGAGGTTCGATGTCCGCGATGAACGTCACTTCGGGGTAAGCTGGCATCGCATAAGTGGTCAGGCACGCGGCGAGAACCAGAAATCGTATAGTCACAGTCGTTTTTCCATTTTACCGTGGTCTGATACAGTGTGAATTCCTATGCTTCGAACTATAGTGCCGTTCGTCATTCTTGCGTTCCATCTACACGCCCAAACCGATTTCGCGGGGGAGATGGTTGCCGGCATCGACCGGTTCCTCGATGCGGAGCTGAAGCGAGCCGTGGCGGCACGGGAGAAACGACCCCGTCCAGACGCTCAGTCGCGGGAGCGCTTCCGGAAGATAATCGGAGCCGTTGACCAGCGGGTTACACCGGTGGAGATGTCCTACGATGCGGCGGTCGGAAGATCGTCCGTAGTCGCCGAGACGGCTATCTACAAAGTGCATGCCGTGCGATGGAACGTGTTCGAGGGCGTTGATGCGGAAGGATTGCTCCTGGACCCGTTACAGCCGCCCGTCGCCTCGATCGTTGCGCTTCCCGATGCCGACTGGTCCCCTGAGCAGATCGCGGGCATCGCCCCGGGAGTACCGCTGCCCACGCAGTACGCCCGCCTGCTGGCCGAGCGCGGCTGCAGAGTGCTGGTGCCCGTCTTGATCGACCGTAAAGATACGTGGTCGGGCAGCAGCCGATTTCGATTCACGAACCAGCCGCATCGGGAGTTCATCTATCGCATGGCCTACCAGATGGGGAGACACATCATCGGGTATGAAGTACAGAAGACACTCGCAGCCGTCGACTGGTTCGCGGCCAGTGCTCCAGGAGTGCCGATCGGCGTAGCGGGTTATGGCGAGGGCGGCCTGCTTGCGCTGCACAGCGCTGCCCTCGATCCTCGCATCGGCGGGGCGCTGGTAAGTGGCTATTTTGAACCGCGCGAAAGAGTGTTCGATGAGCCGATTTATCGCAATGTCTGGGCACTGCTGAGAGAGTTTGGCGACGCCGAGATCGCAGGCATGGTCGCGCCGAGGGCCTTGATTATAGAAGCAAGCGGCGGACCTGTGATCGATGGGCCTCCACCGGAGTCGAAAACGCGCCGTGGTGCGGCGCCAGGTGCGCTGCGACTGCCCGAGCTTTCGCAGGTCCAACAGGAATACGAACGGGCAAAGAGGTTCTTCGACAAAGGAACGCTTAGATTAGTTACGGATAGCGGGGCTCAAGCATTGCTCGACGCTTTGAAAGTTCGTGCGCTACCGGCCAGCGCGCCTATTCAGATAAAGGTGATACGCGCCCCCGATACCGGCGTTCGCTTGCGCCGCCAGTTCGATCAGCTCGTCGAATTCACGCAAAAGCTCGCGCGTGCGTCAGAGTCGACGCGGCAGAAGTTCTGGTCCCGCGCGGACACCAGTTCGCTCGCGAAATGGAAGCAGACTGCGTCCAGCTACCGTGATTATTACTGGAAGGAGGTTATCGGGAAACTTCCCGATCCATCCGAGTCTCTGCAACCTGAGACTAAGCGCAGTGGAGAGAACGACCGGTGGACCCAAATGGAAGTGAAGCTGCCAGTCTGGCCCGGCGTATTCGCCGCCGGTGTCTTGCTTGTACCCAAGGACCTGAAGGCCCGCGAGAAACGGCCGGTAGTCGTTGCGCAACACGGTTTGGAGGGACGGCCTGAGTTTCTCATCGCGCCTAAGGATGACGTCAATAAGCGAATTTATGCCGAATTCGCGGCCCGCCTCGCCGATCGCGGCTTCATAGTCTTTGTTCCGCAGCTCCCATATATCGGCGGCACGTCTTTCCGGCAGCTTCAACGAAAAGCCAATCCTCTGAAGCTCTCACTGTATTCGTTCATCCTCGGACAAAATCAGCGCATCCTCGAATGGTTGGGGCAACAGCCGTTTGTGGATGTAACCAGAATCGGCTTCTACGGCCTCTCCTACGGTGGCAAAACGGCGATTCGTGTGCCGCCGCTGCTCGAAGGTTATGCGCTCTCCATTTGCTCGGGTGATTTCAACGAGTGGATTTGGAAAACGACGACGCTCGACTTTACAGGCAGCTATATGTTCACTCACGAATACGAAATTCCTGAGTTCGATACCGGAAACACATTCAATCATGCCGAACTGGCAACCTTGATGGATGGGCGGCCATTCATGGTGGAACGAGGCCATCGCGACGGCGTCGGTATCGACGAGCAGGTTTCCTACGAGTACGCAAAGGTGCGGCGCTTCTATGACGAACTCGGCATCGGTGATCGAGCCACCATCGAGTATTTCAACGGTCCGCACCAGATCCACGGAGTCGGCACGTATCAGTTTCTCCACAAGCATCTGAAGTGGCCGGAGCAGCGCGAAAAATGAGCCTTGTTGCGCATCTCCACGTTTGGACCAGGCAAAGAACTATAATGGCGCCGATGCTGCTTCTCTAGTGCTGGTTCTTCTTGTTCTACCTGTCAATGCGGCGGACTTGCGGCTGGGCATCGTTGGAACCGACATCTCGCACGTGATCCATTTCACGCGCATCCTTAACACACCGGGCGATCCGGACCACATTCCCGGCGCTCGCGTCGTCGCAGCATACAAGGGTGGGAGCCCCGACATAGTGTCAAGCCGCACTCGCGTCGACGGTTATGCGGATCAGTTGCAAAAGACGTACGGTGTCGAGATCGTTCCCACTATTGCCGCGCTCTGCGCAAAAGTAGATGCCATTCACGGCGACGAAGCTGACGCCGTTCCGGTCGAGGATCTCGATGATTCTCGCGAAGTCGAGCAGCGACCGACTGAGCCGGTCCACCTTGTACACCACGATGCAGTCAACGGACCGAGCCTCGACCGCCGCTAGGAGCCGCTTCAGCGCCGGCCGATCCATATTGCCGCCGGTGTAGCCGCCGTCGTCGAAATGGTCTGAGATCACATGCCAGCCCTCCTGCTTCTGGCTGGCGATGAAAGCCTCCGACGCTTCCCGCTGGGCGTCGAGGGAGTTGAACTCCTGCTGGAGTCCCTCTTCCGTCGATTTGCGCGTGTAGATCGCGCAGCGGATGGTCTTTCCCTGACCCGATACGTTCGACGCCCTATCAGGAACCCGCGCGGCACTATTCCTTGCCATTGGAAGTTTCCTCCGTGGCCGTCAGGTTGAAGAAGAGGAATCCGTTCCATTTCGTTCCAGTCACCTCGTGGGCGATTGCGCTGAGGGATCGGTAGATCTCCCCATCGAACTCGAACCCACCAACTAGGACCTTCGCAATGACCCGGCGTCCTTTGTACTCGCGTTCGAGGTAGGCCCCCGGCGGCGGCAACCGCGGATCGGAGGCGCTGGCCACCTTCCGGCTGACGCTGAGCTTTGGGTCGAGGGTGACGTCCGGCCCGAACCTGGTCTTGGGTGCCCGGATGCGAAGGTCCGCATCGTTGGCGATTTCCAGCGCGCGGCGGCGCGCACGCTCGGAAAGGCCGCCCTCGGCTATTGCCTGAATGCGCCAGGCGACCCTCCGAAACAGGAACTGCTTGTGATTCGATCTGGACTCCTCGCCAAATGCCTCAAGGTACTTCTGTCGGAGCTGGCCGACTGTCATCCGGCTCAACTCGTCAATCTATTTCCGCATCGCGGTCTCCATTCCGTTCTCCGTTCTCATGGCCGTTAACCTCGTGTCCATGACGGCTCGAAGTGTCCGAAGAGTCAAGTTGAGGAGCCGCGCGCCGTAGTTGGTCGCGATGTCGGAGGTAGCCAGCGGTTAGGATGCTGGCGATGGATTGCAGATCTTCTGTCGGGATGCCCAAGACGATTCACCTCGCTGTGGATTTGCACCACAACGAAAGTCCGCCTTGCGGTCGTTCCGCTGTCGCTGCTGAAGAGTGCGAAGCACCCTCCGCTGTAAACATACGCAGGGAGTTCGAAAAGTGTAAACCGAGACGCGAAACGCGTTAACCGCGTGCGGGCACTCTCCAGAGAAACGGAGAATTCATGTGAACTGGCAGTGGAGAGGGCTCGCCGAACCATCGGCAACGACTCTCCGCGACCGGAAGTGGAGAACGTAATTGGCTGGAAATGTATGCAGGAATTGGGGATATCTTGCGAGGTGGAGGAAGGCCGATGGCGTCAACCAACGGGGCGTTGGCGTTCGGAGGGACAGAATTTGGCTCAAATCGCCCCTGACATCTCTTTCGCAACTTGGTTAACAGGTCAATATCGTAAGTTATTGATAACACAATGAAGGCCCCAGGTATCTCGACGGTCTCGCAGCCAGGATTAGGATTTGAGAATCGCCAGCCTGAGTGACACGCCAAAGGCTCGACAGGTATTCTTCAGGACCACGGACCACCGGGCATCCACTCGCGACCATGGGGACTTCCGGTGCGTGCAGCATCCACTGCCGGCATGAGAAACGCTGCTATGTATCGGCCGAGTACCGGCAATTTCGGTAAATCACCCAATCCGAGGCGCTTGCCGAACGCCGCCCACTGCGTCACCTTTGCGGTATCCTCCAGAAACTCGTCGGTCAGCGCCAGGGGAAGCTTTTCGGGTACCGATGTTTGCCGCCGCTCAAATGTGCTCCTGATCGCCCGCGCGAGCCGACCCGCTTCAAAGCTGTGAGTTTGGCCGAGCCTCCAGATGTCGAAGAAGTCCTTCATCCGGCTGTTCGCAATTCCGAGGACAACCATCGCGTGAAACTTTTCGGCGACAACCGCCTCCGGCGGATACCCGCGAATGACGGGCGCGGCGAGAGGCAGGAGCACCGGAAAGGTGACCGGTCCGGGCGGCGGGTCAACGAGATCACCAAACCCCACATCGATCTGCATGGTGACCCGAGCTCCCTCCAGACTCGCTGGCACGCGCAGCCGGACGCCTTCGTATTCGGCGTCTTCTTTGATTCTGGTTCCTTCGATGCCGGCGAGATCGAAGAGAATCCCATCGGCCTCGACCAGCGAGCAGATTTCACGAATGCGCTGCGTAACGTCGGGAATATCTGGGGATCCAAATCCAAGGAGGTCGAGATCGCGCGTCGGACGGTGCATTTGTCCGTCCCACGCGAGAAAGAGCATCGCGCCCTTGAGCACGAAGCTGTCCTTGTGAGCGGACTGCGACAGGCGATAGAGAAAACGCTCAACCATCCATCGACCCAAAAGGAACTGGAAGTCTTCGCCTCGCCCGCGCGCCAGAGCCAGGAGCTTCGCGCGATTCGATCCTGCGATGTTCGTGACCTTTTTCACACCGCCGACTCCAGGTAAGGCCGGATCACATTGGCCACTCTGCAAACCTTCGCGAATCGATGGATCTGGTCAACCGTAGCCTTTCGTGAGCGCAGGGCGTCTCGCAGTGCTTCAATGGCAACGTCGACTCCGAGCTTGTTCCTGTATTTGAAGCAGTCGGCGACCGTTTTCGCCGTGGAGTAAACGGGTACGCGAACGCCTTCGAGGGTGTGGTGCTCAATGCCTTCGAGCAGCGCTGGTCCGGAGAACCGAACTACGCGAAGCGCCGGAGACGCAGCGGAAGGCTTGTGGGCTTTGAAATCGATTGCCATCCAGACTTCGTGCGGATCCTGCGTCGTCAGGCCATGAAACCTCAGCGCCGAGAGAAGGCAGATTACACCGCCAGGTGTTCTCTTGGCCGCGATAGCGAGGCTGTGATGCTCTGTCACAGGCGACTCCGGCAGAGCATAGACACCACGCGCCTGACGCACGAGAAGTCCCTGGCGATACAGGCGAAGGAGCGATTCTCGTGCAATGCCACGAGCCTCTACGTCGCGCGGGCGAACCAGTGACTGGCGTTTGGCGAGGGCGAGGATACGCTGCGCGCTGGTCATGTTTCGTTATATTGGTATTTTGCACTATCTACCGAGACAATGCAACATCGTCGCCAGCCGGTTCGATTCGAACTAACTTCAGAGTTCCGGAAGTGGCATCATACGTGATGGACCGCAGCACTTCCTTCACTTTGGCTGTCTGCTCTTTCGAGACCAAGCTCAAACCAACGCCGAGTTCGGTCAGAACCGCCGCCTCGACTTCGCCGGCGGAGATCATGACGCCCTTGCACGCCTCGCGGCCGCCCGCCGTGGATTGGCACCGGTAGTAGCATCGGACGACGGAGCCGAACCGAACGATATGGGTACCCATCGGTCGGCCGCATTCGCCGCAGAATAAGATGCCGCGGAGAACCCAAGGGAAGATCGCACGACCTCCGCGCTGGCGAGGCGCGCCCGTTCGCCGGTCGGCAATCAGAGCCTGGACCCGCTGATAAAGTTCACGGTCAACAAGCGCCTCGTGACAGCCCTCATAGAATTTGTCCCCGTGTCCCACGAAGCCCGCGTAGGTATGATTCGTCAGAATTGCGAGCACCTGACGTGCGGTCCATGGATTTCCACCGCCGGTGATCCAGCGCAAAGCATTCGCGTATTTCGCGATCACCGATGGCGGCAGCCCTCGATCAGCCAAAGCGAACATCCGGACGATCGCCTCGGCTTCTTCCTCGCAAACGACCAACTGCTTCGTGCGCGGGTCGGCAAAGTATCCAAATGGAGTCGCGCCGGCAATGCGCCTACCGTGCGCCTTCAGGTTCGCGCGCGATTCCGCGATCCGGGAAGCGGTGAGGTCTCGCTCGAACTCGGAGAAGGAAGCGAGGATGTTCAGCATGAGTGTGTCCAGTGCCACCGCCCCCGTATCCGGTGCGGTCACAACGTCCAGTTCGACATCGTTGTTTTTCAGTTCCTCAAACAACGTGGTGAAGTGCCGAAGATTCCGCGATAGCCGGTCGAGGCGATAGATGACGAGTCGTTCGATGCCGCCGCATCGTACGAGGCCCAGCAATCGGTGCAGCGCCGGTCGGTCAAGGGTCGCGCCGGAGTAGCCCTCGTCGTCGAATCTCTCTTCGACGATCACGTAGCCCAACGAGCACAGCGATTGAACGTGCGCCCGGCACAGGTCAAACTGGACCTGGCAGGAAGAGAGGTCGTCGTGAGGATCTACAGACTGGCGTGTGTAGATGGCGCAGCGAATCGGCGTTCGCGCGGGCGCCACGTGGGAAGCGTTGCGCGTAACACTCCCAGAATATGCGATCTGAGAGGAGCGATGGGTACGACCGTGCTAACCAACGTGCCGATTTCGAAAACCGTGCCCCGAGAGTGTCAACCTGTTAACCGCGCTCGGGAGCTCTCCGGCGGGTTTGAGAAAGGCGCCAATGGAGAGGGAAAGGCACCGCTCCTGGCTCGCTACGGCGACTCTCCCGGATTCGGTTGCGGGAGAACGCAATGTCGCAAAATGTTGGCGCTATTGGGCTTACACACGGAGGATCGCACAAGGCGGTCGAGGAGGATGAAGTAAACCAGCGGGGAGGTTGGGTTAGGAGAAAAATAGTTTGGCTCCTCAGGTAGGACTCGAACCTACAACCCTTCGGTTAACAGCCGAATGCTCTACCATTGAGCTACTGAGGAGTATCGAATTCATTACAGCAAACCATTATGAGAACTGTCAAATTTGAAGTCCCATTGTCAGCTCCACTCAGTCGCAGAAACGCCATCCTCGCAATTTCCGGAGCACTCTGCGGCCACGCCGCCCCTCCACCCGTCTATTCCGATAAGCAAAATCTGCTTTACTATCTTGACGGCGCCGGGATTCGGCAGCCAGTACTCAGCCGACGCAACTGGGAACGGCGGCGCCAACATACCCTCGAATCCATGCAGGAAGTCATGGGGCCCTTGCCGGCCCGCCGTTCCGTCCCCTATGAGCAACAGTCGGAGGCCGATGAAGGCTCCTTCCTCCGCCGCCACATCCGCTATGAAGCCGAACCCGGAGATTGGGTGCCCGCGTGGCTTCTTGTCCCCAAGCAAATTCGCCGCCGCACTTCGGCCGTGCTCTGCCTCCATCAAACCACTCGCATTGGAAAGGATGAGCCCGCAGGACTTGGCGGAAAGGAGAATCTCCGCTATGCCCGGGAACTCGCCACGCGCGGTCATGTGACTCTCGCGCCCGACTATCCAAATTTTGGCGAGTACACCATCGACGTGTATGCCAAGGGCTACGCAAGCGCCTCGATGAAGGGTATCGTCAATCACAGAGGCGCCGTCGATGTGCTCTGCTCCCTGGCCACAGTGGATCGCGGCGCCATCGGAGTTTGCGGTCACTCCCTCGGAGGGCACAACTCGCTCTTCGCCGCCGCCTTTGACCCGCGTATTAAGGCGGTAGTCACCAGTTGCGGCTTCACATCCTTTCCAAAATACTTCGGCGGGAACCTGACCGGTTGGAGCCACAAAGGTTACATGCCCCGGATCGCCGAAGTGTATGGCAAGTCTCCCGCCAGGATTCCATTTGATTTCCCTGAAATCCTGGCGGCGATCGCTCCCCGCGCCATTTTCATCAATGCTCCAAAGAACGACAGTAATTTCGAAGTCTCGGGGGTACAGGATTGCGTCGCCGCGGCGCGGCCGGTTTTCGAAAAAATCTACCACCGGGCGGATGCGCTGATCGCCGAGTATCCCGACGCGCAGCACGACTTCCCTCCGGACACCCGCCAGCGTGCCTACGCTTTTCTTGAAAAGTTCCTGCGCCGCTAGCGCAATTCGCCGCGATGCGTGATGGTTTCGGCGTTCAAATAAGGCCTGAGCGCTGCGGGTACCAGCACGGTGCCATCCGCCTGCTGATAGTTTTCGACAATTGCCACCCAGGTGCGGCCCACCGCCAATCCACTGCCGTTCAGCGTATGGGCATACTCGCTTTTCTTGCCGGTCTTGCACCGGATATTCGCCCGGCGTGCTTGAAAGGCCTCGAAGTTGGAACAGGAAGAGATCTCGCGAAAATCGTTCTGCCCGGGGAGCCACACTTCCAAGTCATAGGTCTTGGCCGAGGAAGGCCCCATGTCCCCGGTGCACAAGACCACCCGCCGGAACGGTAGTTTCAGGCGGTCCAGAATATCTTCGGCATCCGAGGTGAGCTTTTCCAATTCCGCGTAACTCTGATCCGGCCGGGTGAACTTCACGAGCTCCACTTTCTGAAACTGATGCTGCCGGACAATCCCGCGCACGTCTTTGCCGTAAGAGCCCGCCTCGCTGCGGAAACAGGGGGTGTAGGCGCACAAACTCTCCGGCAGCTTGTCCGCATCCAAGGTCTCATCGCGATAGAGGTTCGTCACCGGCACTTCAGCCGTCGGCACCAGCCAGAAATCGAAGTTCTCGCATTTGAACAACTCGGAAGAGAATTTCGGCAATTGGCCCGTTCCATATAAACTCGCGGAATTGACCAAAAAAGGCGGCAAAACCTCTGTATATCCATGGTCCCTGGTATGAATATCGAGCATGAAATTAATCAGCGCCCGTTCCAGGCGCGCGCCCTGCCCCCAATACACGGCGAACCTCGCTCCCGCAATCTTGGCGGCGCGCTCGAAGTCCAGAATGCCCAGTTCCGGCCCGATGTCCCAGTGAGCCTTCGGTGCAAAGTCGAAAACCCGGGGAGTTCCACGGCGGTGAATCTCCACGTTGCCCTCGGCCCCTTTTCCAACCGGGACGGACTCATGGGGGACATTGGGAATTCCCGCCATCAATGCCTGAAACTCTTCGTCCGCCGATTTGGCCTGTTCATCCAGAGCCGCCATGCGATCGCCGATAGCGCGTACTTCGGCCTGTTGCTCGGCCGTATCGGCACCCTGCTTTCGCAGCTTCGCGATATCCTGGCTCTTGGAATTCCGCTGGGACCGCAGCGTTTCCGCTTCCGTTAACGCCGCCCTGCGGCGAACATCCAGGTCGCGAAATTGGCCAACATCCAGCGCTAACCCGCGGGTGGCGAGGCGCTCGGCGATGGCATCCAGATTGGTACGGAAATAAGACAAGTCGTGCATTTTAGGAATTCAAGAATGTACTATTGTACGAAATCCATCCGGCGGCACTGGCGGCGTCGCTCTGATAATATGTATCCGATGCTTACCCGCCGTTCCTTCGCCACGCTGCTGGGAGGTGCTCCCGCTGCATTTGCCGCCAAGGCTTCCAAGAAATGCCTGGTGTATTTCGGCACGTACACGCGCAATGGTTCCCAGGGAATTTACGTCAGCCGTCTTGACGCCGCTAGCGGGAACGTTTCCGAGCCCGAGCTTGCCGCCGAAATTGCCAATCCCTCCTTCGTAGCGCTGCATCCGAACGGCAAGCACCTGTACTCCGTTACAGAAACAGGACCGGCCGGCATCGTCACCTCTTTTAATATTCACCGCGATTCCGGAAAACTCACCAAGCTCAATTCCACTCCGTCCAAGGGCACCGGCCCCTGCCATCTGAATGTCGACAAAACCGGACACACGCTCGTGGTGGCGAATTATAACAGCGGAAGCGTCGCCGCTCTTCCCGTTAACGCCGATGGATCGCTCGGCGAATCGGCCTCCTTCATTCAACACAAAGGCTCAAGCGCGGATCCGAGGCGGCAGCAAGGGCCCCACGCCCATTCCGTCAACATCTCGAGCGATGGACGCTACGTGATCTGCGCCGACCTTGGCATGGATCAGGTCCTTGTTTATAAGTTCGATGCGGCGAAATCCACTTTAACCGCGAACGACCCTCCTTTTGCGAGCGTGAAACCCGGCTCGGGTCCGCGGCACTTTACGTTCCACCCCAACGGCAAGTACGCCTACGTCATCAATGAGATGCTTTCCACGGTCACGGCTTTTCAGTGGGACGCCTCGCGTGGGGTGTTAAAAGAACTTCATACGATCTCCACGCTCCCCGCCGATTTCAAAGGCAATAACAGCACGGCGGAAGTGGTGGCGCATTCGAACGGCAAGTTTCTTTACGGCTCTAACCGAGGCCACAATTCGCTGGCCGTTTTCTCGATTGGTGGAGATGGAAGGCTGAAGCATCTTGGCAACGTGTCCACCCAAGGCGAGGTTCCCCGCAATTTCGCCATAGAACCGGGCGGAAAGTGGTTGTTGGCCGCGAACCAGAACACCAATAATGTAGTGGGATTCTCTATCGATGCGACCGGAATGCCTAAGCCTACCGGGCAAACATTGAAGGTCGGGGCGCCGGTCTGCGTTCGTTATCTGGCCATCTGAATCAGGCACCTCGCGCGAGGACGCGTGGTAGGACCAGGTGGCCCGGGAGAAACGATCAGCAGCAATCCTCGGATGATTGCGTGCGCGCGGCATTCTTAATCGGCATCCTGCGTGCGAAAGCTCGGCATCCCGGGAAGGGAATTGGAATTCGGAAGCGCGCGACATAGGACTGTATGGATCGATTCGTCCATGGCGAACATAGCGGAACACAACCCAACCGGAGTGCGAAAGGCGACTCTCGGCCCGATTGGGATTGCGTCAGCAGGGAGATAATGTACGATTTACCCGGTCGCGGCAAAAAATTCCGTCACCAGGGCTCCT
>DATLCW010000114.1:0-11075 GCA_035526195.1 Bryobacteraceae bacterium | reverse complement strand
ATCAAGAGCGAAGAGGAAAAACGCCAGGAAGTCGAATCCGCGATGGCTGCCCTTACCATTCCCGGCGCTCCGGTGTCCATCCTCATCGACCACGGATTGAGCGAAGCGATCGTCGAAAAGCTTCTCACCGGAGGCGTGCCGACGGTTGAAAAACTTACCAACGTTACCCAGGAAGAACTGGACGCGGCCGGAGTTACGGTCGAGATGGTGGAACAGATCCAGGCGGCGGTAAACAGTTTTTACGGTCAGTACGATAATCCGCCTGTCGAAGCTCCCCCCGCGGAAGCGGCACAGGTGGACCTTCCAGCTACGGCGGAACCCGTGGCTTCAAACATTCCAAGTGAATCTGATAGGATAAAAAGCGCGGATTGAAAACTCAAGGGCTCCGACGCGGATACGTGTATCCATCCGTCGCGTCTCTTGCGTAAGGGTATTGTAGAAATACGTGTGAACTGAGGTACGCTCGCCATTTTTAGTATGACCAAGATTCGAATCAATGAGCTGGCTCGGGAGCTGGAAGTAAAGCCCAACCGCATCCTGGACCTGCTCCACGAGTTTGGCGTTACCGATAAGAAAACGCACTCGAGCTCGATTGATGAAGACGTTGCCATTCGCGTCCGGCGATACTTCGGCCATGACGGCGAAGGCGCTTTGGAACCGCGCGAACCTTCCGGCGAGCGGACGGTGGCGCAACCTTATGAGGAAGCCGTGGAATTCCCCGCTCCCTCCCCAACGATCGAACTGGCTGAAGAGAAGACCATTGCAGCGCCCGCCGCGGCTATCCCGTCCGACCCCGGCGTGGAAGATCGCGCGGCCGCCGCCGTTGTCAGTGACGCACCCGCGCCGCGTCAGGTAATGCCTTTGCGTCCCCCTTTAGCCGGCCCGATGACAACGCCTCCCATGCCGCGGGAAGCGCCCGCCATGGCGGCCTCTCCACCGGCGGTTCCCACACCCCCGCGAGGCGCCATTGCCATTCCGGCTAAGCCCTTACCCACGGCGCGCCCGGGCCAGATTCTAACCGGTCCGCGCCAGCCGCTCCCTCCGCCCTCGAAGGAAACTCCACGCCAGCCAGCGGCACAAATCGCGCCCGGCAGTCTGCTGCCCGGCAGGCCGCGGCCCACCGCGCCGCCTCCCGGAATGCCGCCGCCCATGGCGTCTCCGGGTCCCGCTCCCGGCCGTCCTATCAGCCCGCCGCCACAACCGCAGCAGGCGCGTCCGCCGCTCGGCAAGCCCGTGCTGGCGGGCCAGCCGATCGCTCGCCCGGTCGTTCCTCCACGGCCCGACCTGGTCGCGCGATTGCAGCAGACGCAGCAGGCGAAACCGACTCCCGGAACGCCGGTAGCTCGAGGTCCCATGCCCGGGCGGCCGCCATCCGGAAGCCCCGGCCCTGGGCAGCCTGTTTATCGCGGCCCCATTCGTCCGGGACAGCCTATCGTCCGGCCTGGTTCACAAATGCCGGGCAGGCCGCAGGGCCAGCGTCCTGGTGGACGGCCGATGCATCCCACCACTCAGTTGCGTCCGGGAGACGCCGGACCGCCCGCCATCCCGCCGCCCGGGGAACCCGCCCGCCGCGATCCTAAACGCGGTGGAAATCGGGATCGCCACCGCGAGATCGAGATCGAGGAGAAAGCGCTCCGCCTGAGCAAGCGCAATGAACCGGAACAGGTTCAGGCTCCCAATCGCGAGATTACTATTTCGGAAGGCATTACGGTGAAAGAGCTTTCCGAAAAGCTGGGCATTCGCGCCAATCTAATCATCAAAAAGCTGTTCGATCGCAAGATTTTCGCCACCATGAACCAGACGCTGGACGTGAAACTGGCCGAAGAGCTGTCGCGCGAGTTCGGCGCCGTCACGACTCAGATGACCTACGAGGAAGAATCCACATTCGACCTCGAGATGGCGGAAGATGCGGCTGATATGGTTCCGCGGCCGCCGGTCGTCACCATCATGGGCCACGTGGATCATGGGAAGACCTCGCTGTTGGATGCCATCCGCCATTCGAACGTCGTAGCCGGAGAGTTCGGCGGAATTACCCAGCACATCGGCGCTTATGCGGTCGAGAAGAACGGAAAGAAGATCGTCTTCATCGATACGCCCGGCCACGAAGCGTTCACCCGCATGCGGGCTCGCGGCGCTAAGGTAACCGACATTGTCGTGCTGGTAGTCGCCGCCGACGATGGTGTGATGCCGCAAACCCGCGAGGCAATCGATCATGCCCGCGCGGCCAAAGTTCCCATCATCGTCGCCATCAATAAAATCGACAAGCCCGATGCCCAGCCGGACCGCATCAAGCAACAGCTCACCGATCTCGGTCTGATGCCGGAGGATTGGGGTGGCGACGTGGTGATGGTTCCTCTGTCGGCCAGGACCAAACAGAACCTCGACCTGTTGCTGGAAATGATCCTTCTGGTGACCGAGATCCAGAATCTCAAGGCGAATACGAATCGTCCCGCCATTGGCACGGTGCTCGAAGCGCAACTGGACCGCGGACGAGGGCCTGTGGCTACGGTGCTGGTACGCAAGGGCACGCTCCGGGTCGGCGATTTCTTCATCTGCGGTTCCGTATTCTCGAGGGTTCGCGCGATGTTCGACGATCGCGGCGCTCCCTTGAAAGAAGCCGGGCCATCGATGCCCGTGGAAGTGCTCGGTCTGGAAGTCGTACCCGAAGTCGGCGATACCTTCCAGGTGGTCACCGACACCGCCAAGGCCAAGCAGATCGTGGTCTACCGCGAGGCCAAGGAACGCGAAGAGGCGATGAAGAAGGGAGCCCGGATCAGTCTGGAAGCCTTCGCCAAATCGCTCAAAGAAGGCGAAGTTCGTGAGCTGAACATCATCCTTAAAGCCGACGTCGGCGGAACTTGCGAAGTCCTTTCCGATACTTTACAGAAGCTTGCTACGGACAAAGTAAGGGTGCGCGTGCTGCATACGGGCGTAGGCTCGATCACGGAAACCGATGTGCTGCTGGCATCCGCCTCCAACGGGATTATCGTCGGGTTCAACGTACGTCCCGATAAGAATGCCGCCGCACTGGCGGAAAAAGAAAAGGTGGACATCCGCCTCCATACCATCATTTACGAGCTCACTGACGAGATTAAGAAAGCCATGGCCGGCTTGCTCGATCCGGTGATCAAGGAAACCTACCGCGGCCGTGCGGAAGTTCGCAGCGTGTTCCGTATCAGCAAAGTGGGAACCATCGCCGGCTGCTACATCCTGGATGGGAACATCTCGCGCGACTGCCTCGCTCGTCTGTTGCGCGACAACATGGTCGTACACACGGGCAAGATCGGGTCGTTGCGCCGATTTAAAGATGATGTGAGCGAGGTGAAGACCGGTTATGAATGCGGAATCGGGTTGGCCAATTATGGCGATCTGAAGCCGAACGACATCATCGAAGCTTTCACCACCGAAAAACTGGCCGCGGAGATCTAGCCGCCTATCCATCACGCCGAATCCAAAGCGCCGGTGTCCAGGAAGGCTCTGACCTTCCTGTTCATCGTAGTGTTTCTCGATCTGTTGGGAGCCGGCATCCTGCTCCCCATCATCCCTTACCTGGTCCGCCAGTTCCGCACCGACGCAACCACCGTTGGCCTGCTGTCGGTCAGCTTCTCCGCGGCGCAATTTCTCGCCAGTCCTGTATTAGGCGTACTCTCGGACCGCTATGGAAGGCGGCCGGTGTTGCTCCTGAGTATCCTCGGAACGTCGCTTGGTTACTTCCTGTTTGCGCTCGCTGGCTCGCTGCCGGTGATGTTCTTCGCGCGGATTCTGGATGGCATCACCGGCGGAAACATCTCCACCGCGCAGGCCTACATTGCCGATGTGAGCGCTCCGGAGGACCGGGCGAAGAATTTCGGTCTGATCGGCGCCGCCTTTGGACTCGGCTTCATCGTCGGCCCCGCCGTTGGAGGGGTGCTGAGTACGATCAGCGTGCATGCCCCCGCCTATGCGGCGGGAATTCTGGCGCTGGCGACGGCGATTTTCGGCTACTTTGTGCTGCCGGAATCGCTGATTGATCATCATCGCGATCTGACCCGCTTCCGTATCTCGGACCTGAGTCCCGTGAAGCCTCTGAGGGAGTTGCTGGCGCGGCCGGAACTGCATCTGCTGCTGGCGGGATTGTTCTTTCTGAACTTTGCCTTCAGTGCCCTGCAGAGCAATTTTTCTCTGTTCACGCTGGTACGATTCGGGTACACGCCGGCGCAGAATGCGCTGATGTTTGCTTATATCGGGGTGCTGGCGGCGTTTGTGCAAGGCTATGCCGTGCGCCGGTTGAATCCTCTCTTCGGCGAACGAAAGTTAGCCACCTTAGGATACGCGATGGTGATAGCCGGTTTCCTCGGCATTGCGTTCGCGCGAAATCAATGGCAGCTCTGTGTAGCCGTGCTGGGCGTGTCGGGAGTAGGTTTCGCGAGCACCGCGCAGACCGCTTTGCTGAGCCACCGCGTAAGCGCCCGCGAGCAGGGCTGGCTGCTCGGGTCTCTCCAGTCGCTATTGAGTCTGACGCGGGTTCTGGGACCGCTGTATGGGGGAGCGGTGTTTGATTTTATCGGGCCACCGTCGCCTTACTGGAGCGGGGCGGTGTGGCTTACCGTGGCGATGGTCCTGACGCGCAAGGGAGCACGGGAACTTACGTCTCCGAAAACTCGGTAACTTTTACCGCGTCGGGCGGCTTGCGTTCGCAACGCGGCCTATCCATTTACACCGAGGCAAGCCGATAACTCTTTTGTTTCCCTTGGTTGGGCGCTTCAATTTTCGAATGGCCACCCCGCTGCAAACCAAACCCATTGAGGTTTTATGAAGAAGTTTTTCATAGGTTCGACTCTATCAGTCCTGCTTGCACTGGGAGCGCAGAAGCCTCCTGCCGAACCACGCAGCGGCGCGGGCGATGTTACCTTGACGGGCTGCCTCACCAGGACGGACGCTGAATTTGTAATCAACGGCACGCGATCTGAAGAGAAGGTAGTGATTCCAGGCACCGCGCGGCTGGAAGCCTACGTCCATCAGGTCGTCAGACTGACCGGCAAAGTAAGGCTGAAGCACGGAGCAAAGGTCTTCTCTCCGGAGAAGGTGAGTGTGCTTTCGTCCTCTTGCGAGGCGGCTCCCTCTGATTCGCTACCACGAGTGGTCCCGCACGCGGTAGCATAATTCAACATGAAGCTGTTTTTAGCGATCCTCCCGCTCATGGCCCCTCTTTTCGCGGCCGAGCACAAAGTCATCTTCCCCGCCGGAGCAAAGCCAATAGGTCCGTACAGCCCCGGGATCATGGTCGGCGATTTTCTATATGTGTCGGGCCAAGGGGCGCGTGACGCGAATAACAATTTTGCCGCATCGCCGGAAGAGCGGGTGCGGCAATGTCTGAACAATGTCAAAGCCATCGTATCCGCCGCCGGCTTAACGATGGAACACATCGTTTACACGCAGGTTTACCTGCACAAGGACACCAGCTACGAAGTGATGAACAAGGTGTGGGATGAGTTCTTCCCGAAGAATCCTCCCGGCCGGGCGACGTTGGGTCTTCACCGCATGCCCACCGAAACCACGGTGGAAATCAGCGCGGTTGCCGTGCGCGAGCTTTCCATGAAAAAGCCAATCAAGCCAGACTGGTATCCCAAGAAGATGAACATCGCGCCAGCCGTCGAGGCAGGCGGGCGTATTTACCTTAGCGGGTTCCTCGGCCGCGACATCAATACCGGAAAGGTTCCCGATGATCCCGCGCAACAGGTAACCCTTGCCCTGACGCGAGTTCAACAGATTCTCGAAGCCGCTGGACTGGATTTCCGCCATCTCGTATTCGTGAATCCCTACCTCACCAAAAATATTCCCCGAAGGGTGATGGATGATCTCTACGCAAAACGGTTCGAGTTTGGAAACACTCCCGCCCGCGCCACCATCGAAGTGGCTTTTCTTCCGTTGGGCGCCAATATCGAATTCACCGGAGTAGCCGTGCGCGATCTATCGCAGCGCAAGGCCATCCGGCCCAAGAATATGCCACCTAGCCCCACCGCGAGCCCTTGCGTCTTCGGCGGCGACACGCTTTACTGTTCGGCTAAGGCGGGCTTTATTCCGGGCCCGAACGGCGGGATCTACGCGGACACGGTGGAAGGCCAGACCCGTATGACGATGCGCAGCCTGCTCGACGGGCTGGAAGAGGCCGGCCTCAACTTTTCCAATGTTGTGGCGAGTAACGTGTACCTGGACAACATGGATGACTTCGCCAAGATGAACGGTGTCTATGGGAAGTTTTTTCCCGCCGCGGCGCCGCCAACACGCACGACGGTCTCGCCGGTTGCTCCCGTGGAACGCAAGACTTCACCCACCGGGCACTATCCAAAACTGGAAGAGATTTCCGTCGTCGCCGTGAAATGAATGGCGCTCGAACCCGCTGCTTTCTGTTGGAGATGGAGCGCATGGTCTAATGCCGCTCTTCCTTTGCTCTGTTGTTGGCAGTTGCGTTTTTCGCAAGGCCGAAGATTCTCCCGGCAGCGAGCTTTCAGAATGGTGTGATCGAGGCTTCCCTCAGTGAAACTGAGGGAAGCCAATGGCAACCTCGGTCTGTGGATCGGGCGTCTACGAGAGGCTCCCTCCAGCAATCTGTGAATTGCGCAGTAGATTCAGCGGAAGCCGTCCACCATCATTATGTCCGTCTCGCTCTGGTCCACTTGCGTATAGAGGAAGGTCCTGCCATCGGGCGCCACGGACAGCCCGCTGTTAAACGGTCGCCGGTTCAGATAAGTGAGGATGGAATCTTTTTTCGTCGGGAGCTGTAAGCAGTGCAACGGATAGCGCGCGCCGCCTCCCTCTACATCTTCGCGATCGACATAATAGATACCATCTTTGCCGAAGGACCAGTAGCTCCAATAACCAGCCCGTAGCCCATCAATCACCGGCTCTTCCGCGCCGCCGTCGATAGGAACTCGCCACAACCCGCCTTGATTTGCTGCTTTCGAGTAATAGACGTATTTGCCGTCCGGCGATTCTACGCCGTGGAACCCGCTGTTTTTGGTCACTTGAATCGCTTGGCCGTCCTCAACCGGCATCTTCCAGATCTCGAAACGGCCCGTTCGATTGGATGAGAAATAGATCCACTTGCCATCGCGCGACCAACTCGGCACTACCTCTTCCGATTTGTCCGAGGTCAGACGCCGCGGCAGGCCGCCATCGGCGCTAACTACGTAAATGTCCGGATTACCGCCCGGCCGCGAGTCGAACACGATGGACTTTCCGTCCGGCGACCACATCGGGCTTCCCGTAGTGGGTCCGTTAAAACTGGTAAGCGCATTGGGGCCCTGTCCATCGGCGTCTGCGACCCATACTTCGAGCGCTCCCGAGCGGTTGGAAGCGAAGACGATCCGAGTGCCATCCGGGGAATAACGGGGACCCGCTTCATGCCGGGTAGATGCGGCGATACTCGAACCGGAGGGAGCGGGCACTGGTTTTTCCGGCAGTTGATAGCGCCAAATATTGGTGTCGATGACCGAGCGGGTAAACGCCATTCGCTGCCCATTGCGGGACAAGGCAAGAAAACCGGCCTGGTCTCCGATGGCCGGAATTGGTTCCGGGTTGCCGCCCTTGGGGGAGAGCCTCCACAGGCGGCTATTTGCCTGCCGCGCCGAAGAAAAGACAATCTTATTGTCGGCGCCGCTCCAGATCACTCCGTAGATCCGGCGATTGTCGTTGGTGAGGCGCGTTTCCTTGCGGTCGCGAATATTCAATACATAGATATCCTGCGTGGAGAGACTAAGCGTGCGTACAAACGCCAGACTGCCGCCGTCCGGAGAAAACACCGGCGTGCTGTCTCCGAGCGACCGTTGCGGAGGCGAGGAAATGCGCCTTCGGGTGTTGTTCTCAATATCCAGCAGGAACAAACTGAGCGGAGTGTCCTCGGTTTCGCGGTCTACCAGGACCAGTTGTTTGCCATCGGGCGCCCAGGCGGCAAACGGGGCGTCGGCGCCTACCCGGTTGGGGCTCGCATCGCTGAGCTTACGTTCCAACCCGCCGAGCGCCGGGATGAGAAAAAACCCGCCAACTTCCGTAGTCTGCCGTAGGAACGCGATGTACCGGCCGTCCGGCGACCATGCGGGGCTGTATTCGAGCGCTGGAGTATTGGTGATGCGGAGCGACTCTCCCGCTTCCACGACCTTCACGAAGATATCAAGGTCATCTTCCTTGCCCTGGTTCCAACTGAAAGCGATCTGGTTGCCATCCGGCGAAAACGACGGCTGGCTCTCGCTGCCAGGGAAACTAGTCAAGGGCACGGTCCGCATCGTCACGACAGGTTCCGCTTTTCGACGGCTGGAAAATTGCCACCCGAGCAGACCTGACCCAACGATGGCGATGAGAGCCGCAATGAGCACAGGCCACGGGCGCTGGGTGGAGGGGACGGGAATGGGACGCGTGATGGGTCCACTCGCATCCCGCTGCGCGAGTTTCAAATCGGCCAACATGTCGGACGCAGTCTGATAGCGGAGGCCGCGATCTTTTTCCATGCATTTCCGGATGATCCGATCGAGCGGCTCGCAAATCGCGGCGTTGATGGTATGCGGAGCGGCCGGCGTTTTATTCAAAATCGCGTCGAAAATTGCCGCCGGCGTATGTCCGCTGAATGCGCGCTTGCCGGTGGCCATCTCGTAGAGAACCGCGCCCAGGCTGAATATGTCCGTCCGGCTGTCTACATCCTTTGCCAGCGCCTGCTCGGGACTCATATACGGGAGACTGCCGACGGCAAATCTGGTGTCGCTTCCCGAGGCGGTGGGCGCTCCGCTCGAATGGGAGGGTGCATACTGCATGCGGGCGGAGGCACTGAGTTTGGCGAACCCGAAATCGAGAACCTTTACTTGTCCGCGGGACGTACGAATCAGGTTTGAAGGCTTAATGTCGCGATGGATGATACCTTTGGCATGAGCCTCCACCAGCGCATCGGCAATCTGGGTTGCGATAGAGAGGATCTCATTATTGGATAGCGGCAGCTTATCGACGATGCTGCTGAGAGTATGCCCCTCAACGTATTCCATCGCCAGGAAAGGGATTCCATGTGCCTCTCCGGCATCGTAAATATGCGCGATGTTGGGGTGACTCAGCGCGGCCGCCGCCTTGGCCTCCTGCGTGAAGCGGCGAAGGTTGTCGCGGTCGGATTTTGCCGCCTCGGCCAATATTTTCAGTGCCGCCTGACGCTCCAGCCGCTCGTCCTTCGCGAGGTAGACCTCACCCATTCCGCCCGCCCCGAGCCGGGAAACTATCCGGTAATGTAAGATCCGCGCGCCTGGCTCCATGCTGAATTACTCAATGACGCTGGCGAAACGCGAGCCGGGTACAATGATGGTTTCGTTACGCTCCGGTCCCGTCGATACACATCCTATTTCGACACCTACCTGCTTAGAGAGGAAATCCAGGTAGTGTTTGGCGGCGTCCGGCAAAGATTTGTAGGACGTCGCACCGCGAGTGGGGAATTTCCAGCCCGGAACCGTCTCATAAATGGGCTCCGCTGTTTCCATTTGACGCGCCGTGGCAGGCACTTCGTCGGTGATTCTCCCATCCAGGCGATAGCCGGTGCAGACTTTGATTGCGTCAAACTCATCCAGCACGTCCAGCTTCGTGATCACGATGCTGTCGAATCCATTCACGGCCGAGGTGTATCGCAGCAGCGGCACATCGAACCAGCCGCACCGCCGCGGCCTGCCGGTTACCGCGCCGAACTCCTTGCCGCCGGCACGAATGCGCTCGCCGTCCGTTCCATGATCTTCGGTTGGAAATGGTCCCGACCCCACGCGCGTGGTGTAGGCTTTCGAAACGCCCAACACGCCGTCGATTTTTGTGGGAGCCACGCCCGATCCGGTGCATGCTCCGCCCGCGGCTGCGCTGGAACTGGTGACAAAGGGATAGGTACCGTGATCGATGTCCAGCATGGTTCCCTGCGCCCCTTCAAAGAGGATGCGGCGCCCCTCGCGAATGGCGTCATTCAACAAACGCGATGTGTCGCACACCATCGGGCGGATACGCTCCGCAAACTGACGGTATTCTTCGCGAATCTGGTGATAGTCCAGCTTGCCGTCAATGTGAAAGGCGCGCGCGAACGTCTGTTTATCCTCGGCCAGCAGCGTGTAATGCTCGCAGAAAGTCTCAATGTCCAGCAGATCGGCCACACGGATACCGCGGCGGGCGATTTTGTCCTCGTAGCAGGGACCGATGCCGCGCGAGGTGGTCCCGATGGCGGTGCGGTTCGCGCGGTTTTCGCTGGCGCCTTCTACCAGCCGGTGAAACGGGAAAATGACATGAGCGCGATTGCTGATGGCCAGATGCTTGGACACATCGATGCCCACCTTGGCGAGCGTTTCCATCTCTTGGAGCAGCGCGCCGGGATCGATGACGACGCCGTTGCCAATCACCGCGCGTTTGCCGCGCAGAATTCCGCTGGGGATCAGCTTGAGAACGAATTTCCTGTCGCCGATGAATACAGTGTGCCCGGCATTGTGGCCGCCCTGGTACCGGGTAACGATGTCAAAGCGCTCGGCGAGCAAATCCACCAGCTTTCCCTTGCCCTCGTCGCCCCACTGCGCGCCCAAAATAATAATGTTGTTCATGGATGGATCAAACCCATTATTGTATCGTGTTACCCTGACCTTGATGACGCTTTGCGATGTCTTCCTGGGATTGGGCGAGCAGAATTTTGAAGGTCTGCTGCGTACCATCTCTATGGGCAAACTCCGGACTTATCAACTTTTCGATCGTTTGAAAATGCGCGCGCACCTCTCCAAGCTGAGCTCGGAGACACTGCGCCGGGCATCGCCCAGACTGTGGGCCAGGATGGGGGAGGGGAACGAGGATTTCGCCACCGATATCTCTCAGGCAGCGCTCGTCTCGCATCTGGAGATGATCCAGGGAGTCCTGAATTTCCTGGGTATTCCTCACGAGGACGGCTTCTTTCCAAAGGATGCTGACGTGTCGTCTTACCTTACCGAAGGCTGGCAGGAACGTGTCTGGCAACAGTTTCGGGGAACTTCTCCTGCGCCGGCTCTGCTGTTTTATATTAATCATCTGGATTGGGAAGTGCGCAAGGCTGAGTCTGTCTATATTCCGTCATG
>DATLCW010000088.1:0-7743 GCA_035526195.1 Bryobacteraceae bacterium | reverse complement strand
CTCAAGATTTCTCAACATACGTTCCGCTACGAATTTCGTCCAGCACGAACGGCCATTTCGGACCCCACCCCAGCAGCCTGCCCGCCTTCGTACTCATGATCCGCTGGTCCATCACCAGCGCGTCGGCGACCGGACCCAGTTCCTTGCGGGCTTCGTCGAGCGGCCAGATCTCCACGCGGGAATCGTTCATCGCCGCTACGGTGTCCGCGACTGTCCGCACCGTCACCGCGGGTCCGTCGGCAGCCAGAAACAGCTCCCCGCGCGGCTCCCGCTGCACGATGCGGACGTATAGGTCGGCCAGCGCATCCACGTGGACAAAGCTCCAATGATTCCCGCCATTGCCCACCACTCTTATCACTTTGTTCTCGCGAGCGTGGCGGACCATCTCGCCGATGCGGCCGCCGCCGCGTCCGAACACGCTGGCGGCACGCACAACCGTCCCGGTTTCCAGCGCCAGTTGCTCAACCGCCGGACGCCATGCCACCACCGCGGGAGGGTGCAGTCTGGTCAGTTCCCCGGCTACGCGGCCTTGCGTGTCGCCGATGACCCACACTCCGCTCGTATAGACAAGTAACCTGGGAGAACCCCTCAGCCCTTCCTGGATGGCGCGCACCGCTTGCCCGTCAATCGCTCCCGCGCCGGGCCCCCAGGCAATGGCGGCATGGATAACCGCGTCCGCCGAAGCCGCCGCCGCCCGGAGGCTCGCGGCGTCACGCAAGTCGCCGAGGTGCGGTTCGACGCCGAGGTCTCTCAGGTTTGCGGCTGATTCCACAGACCTCGCCAAGCCTGTAACGGTATGCTTCGCCTTCTGGAGGTATTCGGCCACCACGCGGCCGATGTAGCCGGTAGCACCTGTTAGAAACACTTTCATCTGCCCCACTCTACCAAAGGGGCATAGACGCAGCGTTGGTGCACGACCAAATCCTGACGGCGCAGGCCCGGCGCATCCAATCGGTTCCATAGAACCCTTGTGCGGTCAATCCCGGATCAGCCGGATGAAGGTTCGCCCGCAACGGCGGTCGAAGTTCCTGATTGTACGGTTTCCAGCGGCGTTAACGGGGCCCGTCTCAACCCGAGGTGCTTCAGGGCCAGTTGAAGTCTTGCCATCGAAGGGGTGTCCTCGTCCGAGCCGCTGGTGTGTTCGGCGAGGTACAACACCTGCGCGAGTCCGGATTGGCAGCGCTCCGGATGGTGATGAAATTCGATCGCTTCGGCGAAAGTCTCAGGCAGCCGCCAGGCGCGCATCGCTTCGCGTCCGGCCAAAGTGTGATCAAAGCCGAAGAGCAGAAGCTCGGCGAGCATGGGCTCACAACCTACATCCAACAGCGCCGTGTATCGCGCCGTCCTGACGGAAGGCAAATTCCACAGCACCAGGCGGCCCACATCGTGCAGCAGCCCTGCGAGGAACGCTTCGCTGGGGTCGGCTTTGCCCGTCTTACGCGCCAGCGACTCGGCCAGGCAGGCGATATCGAGCGAATGATTCCATAGCGGACGTGCCAGGGAATGACGAAACATGGGCCGTAAGGCCGCCGCCATCAGAAAGTGATTCTCCGCTTTTAACGATTTCAGCGCTGTTGGGGGGAGCGCCGGGAGCCTCGAAACCACGCCCCGCACCTGGCTCAGGTTCAGGCCGGAAACGGCCGCCAGTGCGTCCACATGCGCCGGATCGAGAAATCCGTCGCGCGCCATGGTTCGAAGTTCTTCAATAATCTCGGGGAAGAGGGCCGCTTCATACGGCATATACTCCCAGCGCTGCACGAAGAAGCAGGAAAGCTCCATCAGCTGTGCCAGCTCCGCCCGCGGCTCCAGGGGTGGCCTGACGGATGGCCGCAGCAACTGCTGCCTGGCTTTACTCCAACCGGCGCGCCTGGCGACTTCCACAGCCACTGCCGTGGTGCGCAGATTGTGATCTTCGAGAGCAGATTGCGAAAAGGCCGATGTACTCATCTTGCGCTTACTTCCCTCATCGGACAATTTATCTCAGGAATTGGAAATACTTCACGACGCCAGGGATTGAGCCGGATTGGGCACCGCCCGTTGACCCGGTGTACGATGGGGAATAGGAGCACAAGGTAGCCTATATGCTGATCAGGATTCCAAAGGGCTGGGAGATTCCGGAGCGGGAGGCGGCTCCCGAAAGTGCCTATTACTCGCGGCGGCAAGTGCTGCTGGCATCGGGGATGCTCGGGTTGAGTCCGCTGGCGCGGGGTGTGGAAGGGAGTCTTTATCCGGCTAAGCGAAACCCCGAGTTCACCCTGGACCGGCCGATCACCGAAGAGGCGGCTGCGACCGGGTATAACAACTTCTACGAGTTCGACGCCACGGATAAGCAGGCGGTGAAGGACAAGGTGGGCAAGTTTGTCATCAGTCCGTGGAAGATCGAAGTGACCGGACTGGTGAATAAGCCGCAGACGTTTGACCTGGACGCGCTGCTCAAGATGTTTCCTTTGGAGGAGCGGCTTTACCGCTTGCGCTGTGTGGAGCGGTGGTCGATGGCGGTGCCGTGGACCGGGTTTCCGTTCTCTAATTTCGTCAAGGCCGTCGATCCCAAGCCGGAAGCGAAGTTTGTGCGCTTCATTACTGTGAACAGGCCGAAAGAGATGCCCGGGATGGTGCAGGCCCCATGGTATCCCTGGCCCTATTTTGAAGGGCTACGCATGGATGAAGCAATGAATCCGCTTACCATGATGGTGACCGGTTTGTATGGGAAGCCGCTGCCGCGGCAGAACGGCGCGCCAATCCGCATCGTCACCCCCTGGAAGTACGGTTATAAGAGCCCCAAGTCGATCGTGAAGATTGAGTTTGTGGGCAAGCAGCCAAACACGTTCTGGATGCAGTTGCAGCCGTCGGAGTATGGGTTTTATTCGAATGTGGAACCGAAAAAGCCCCATCCACGCTGGTCACAGGCGCTCGAGCAGGTGATTCCGACCATGGAACGGCGTCCGACCCTGCAGTACAACGGTTACGAAAAATATGTCGCCGGATTGTATAACGGCAAGGAATTTTAAGGTTACTTTTTGACCAGGCCCGCCGTGTGAACGATCACCCCTAGAAGTCTCTTATCTACATCGGACATAGGGAGAACCGGATCCACAGAGAACTCGGCGGTGACGCCGGTTTTTCCTTTCAAAGCGTCGGCCGGCACCTCGCGGCGGATCTCGGCAAGACCTGGCTTACTCACCTTCTCCGGAGCCAGGGGAATACCATCGACGCTGATACTGATGGACGTTTCTTTCAACTTGGCCATTACCGCGTCGGGAATGCTGTAACGGAGGAACAGGATCGCCCCATTGCTGCCGGCTTTTCTCGGCGGCTTGAGGGCGACGGCGAATTTAGGCTGCGTCCATCGCCAACTGCCTTCTTCCACTTCGTAGAAGCCGCGCAGGAGTTGAGGGCCGAAGTTCCCGTCGGCGACGTTGATGACTTCCGCCAGACCGGCTTCATTGCCGGTACTGTTGCATCCAGACACGAACAGCACCAGGAAGAGCAGGAGTGCCTTCTTCATATACTGCTCACACCTTGACCATACGGCCTTGTTCGGCAGCTTCCTGGGCGGCGATGGTGATCAGATTGGCGCGGTAAATGTCATCAAACGGCAATTGAGTGGGTTTTCCGTTATAGAGGTGTTCGACGAAATCGACGAAGACCTGCTGCCCCTCCGGCAGATCGTGGATCGCTTCCGGCTTGCGCCCTTCCGCCAGCAGGGTGACGCCGGTAGCCGCCATATATTCGAGCACGCCCTTCGTGCCGGCGAGGCGGAGGCGATCGTCTCCATGGGTGGCGGCCGACTCCGGCCGCGAGTAATCCATGTGAAGCGTGCCCACGCCGCCGTTATCCAGTTTGAAGATAGTCCCGGTGGTGTTCTCCATTTCGCCGATGCCGGAGGGCGCGCCGATCCGGGCACGATAGGAAAACGCTTCGGTCATTTCTCTGCGGCTGGTGAAGCGCATGAGGTCAATCATGTGGATCCCGATCCAGGGAATGGTGCCACCGTAGGTGGACTGGCTGCGCATCCAGGGTGGGCGATTGCCGGCCTTGTAAGACTTCTGCGAACTGATGTTGATGACCTCGCCGATATCTCCGGCGGAGGCGATTCTCTTCAGCGCCAGGTAGGGAGGAGAAAAGCGCATCGGCAGCAGCGTGCTCAGTTTGGTGCCGGCGGCATGTAGCTGGGAGCGGATTTTCTCCAGATCCCGCCGGTTCAGAGCGAGCGGCTTCTCCGCAATAATGTGGACTTTGTGATCGAGACAGGCAAGGATCGCTTCGGCCCGCGGTCCGTTGGCGTTGCATACCGAGACGATATCGAGTTTCTCGGACTCGAGCATACGGCGCCAGTCGGTATAGTGTTTTGCCGATGCCAACCGTGGATTCTTCATGCGGTTCCGGACCACTTCGGCATCCGGATGCGCGATGGCAACGACTTCGATATCCGGCAATTGCGGAAGGGGATTCAACACGTCCCCCACATGGCCCTCGAGATGGAGAAGGCCAAGGCGAACTTTGCGTGGAAGCTTTACAACAGCGGCCATCGCCAGCACCTGACGTCGCGAATACTGCATTGGTAGATTATCGCGCGGTTCCGGCTAGGCCACAATCTGCGGCACGGGAACTCCATAGACATCGGTTAACCGCATGTTCCGCCCCTGATAGGCATAGGTGAGTCTGGTATGGTCCATGCCCAGCAGATGCAGGATGGTCGCGTGCAGATCGTGCACGCTCACCGGCTGCACTTCCGCCTTATATCCGAATTCATCGCTGGCGCCGATCGCCTGGCCGCCCTTGATCCCGGCGCCGGCCATGAAAATCGTCATCGTACCGGGATTGTGGTCTCTGCCGACACCGCGCTGTGAAATCGGCATTCTGCCAAACTCGCTCTGCCACACCACGAGCGTACTATCGAGCAGCCCGCGGGCCTTCAAATCCGCCAGGAGACCCGCAATCGGAAGGTCCACTTCCGCCGCATGCCTGGTGTGATTGGAACGTACATCCTCATGCGCATCCCACGTGTCCGTGTTCTGATTGCCCAGGCCGCCGTGATAAAGCTGCACAAACCGCACCCCCCGCTCCACCAGCCGCCGGGCCATTAAACACTGCCTGCCAAAAGGCTCCGTCACGCTTTCATTCAGCCCGTATACGTTTTTCGTGGCGTCGGACTCGTTGGTGAAGTCAATCGCCTCAGGGGCGCAAGATTGCATCCGGTAAGCCAGTTCGTACGACGCAATGCGCGCGGCCAATTCGGAATTCGCCGGATTTTTCGCTTCGTCGATGGCGTTCAGTTTACCCAGGAGATCGAGCCGCGACCGCTGCTGCTCGGGACGAATGGATGAGGGCGGCTTCAGATCGATGATCGGATCACCCGAAGCCCGGAAGATCGTACCCTGATATACCGCCGGCATATACCCCGCCGTCCAGTTCGACGGACCTCCAAACGGGCCGCCCCGGGCATCGTAAATCACCACAAACGCGGGCAGATTCTGATTCTCAGAGCCCAGGCCATAGGTGACCCAGGCGCCCACGCTCGGCCAGCCCATGCGCACGGTGCCGGTGGCCAATTCGTAACTCGCCATCACATGGTCGTTGGAGCGCCCGATCACCGAGCGGATCAACGCCAGATCGTCCACATGTTTGGCGATATTGGGAAAAATCGACGACACCTCCAGGCCGGACTGCCCATATTTCTTGAACTCGAACGGCGACGGCATCAAGGGTCCGGGATGGCCCTGGCGCACCACGATATCGCCCTTACCCGAGAGCGGCTGCCCGGCGTACCGCTGCAGCGCGGGCTTCGGATCAAAGGTGTCCATGTGGCTCACGCCGCCGCTCATGAACAACGAGATCACCGCCTTGGCGCGCGGCGTGAAATGGGGCTTCTTGGGGGCGAACGGCGTCTTCAGGCCGGTGCCGTAGCCGCACGCCTGCTCGCCCGCCAGCAGCCCCTGCTGGTCAAGCAGCGATGCCAGCGCGAGCCCGCTGAGACCGCCGCCGGCCTCGAAGAGAAAGTTGCGCCGCGAGACAAAGCGATTGGCCATGGCTACCTCAAGTAAAGAAACTCACTTAAATTGAGCATCACGTGGGCGAAATCGTCCATCGAGTTCTTCTTTAAAAACTCCATTCCCAGCGCCCGTTCCTGCTCGTCCGGCGGGCGTCCCAACGCGATTTCATACGCGATCTTCAACTGTTCGCCCTGATCCTGAGTGGACAACTTCCGCACCCGCTCGCCGAAACGCTTCGAATGCTGCAGCACAAAGTCATTATTCATCAGCGTTAGCGCCTGGGTGGCGACCGTGGAAACATTCCGCCGGCCGCAGGTGATGGTCTGATCCGGCAGATCGAACACTTCAAAAAAGGGAAACGGCAGCCCGCGCTTGCGGTACACGTAGATACTTCGACGCCACGTATCGGGGCCATCCGGCTGCGACTTCCAGATGCCGTTCTTCATCGACTTCAAACTCTCTTCCGGCAGCTTCGGAAACACGGCCGGGCCTTCCATTAACGGATTGAGAGAGCCCGCCACCGTTAAGATCGAATCGCGCACAACCTCGGCATCCAGACGCTGCTGGCGGTACCGCCACAGCCAGGTGTTGTCCGCGTCCTTGCGCAGATTTTCTTCATTGGCATACGACGAACCCATCTGATAGGTCTGGCTGGTCATGATCAGCCGGTGCATGTGCTTGATGCTCCAGCCGCGCTCGCGAAACTCCACCGCCAGCCAATCGAGAAGCTCGGGATGCGTCGGCTTATCGCCGGCATGGCCGAAGTTGTCGATTGTGGGGACAATGCCGCGTCCGAAATGATGATGCCACATGCGGTTCGCAAAGATACGCGACGTGGTGGGATGGTCAGGGGATGCCAGCCACTCGGCCAGAGCGCGCCGCCGTCCCGAAGTGTGTTTCGTGGGAGGTGGAAGCTCCACCGGGGGATCGCCGTCGGTGATTACGGTTACAAATCCCGGTTTCATCACTGAGCCGCGGCTATTGATATCGCCGCCGTAAAGGAAGTGCGCCGGCGGCGCCACATAAGCTCCGGGACCTTTGTGAAGGAACGAGCCTTCCATCACCTCCCGCCTGACGCCTTTGCCGGGAGCCGGCTCATCTCCAGCTCCATCGGGGACGAAGCGGTAATCTCCATCCGTGATACCCATGGCGACCGGGATCGGCGCGGGCCGCTGCTTCTCGATCGCAGCCAACTCGGCGTTCAGCTCGCGGACACGTTCTCTCTCCTCAGGAGTCAGATGGCGTGACACCTCGCCGCTGGACACGCGCACCGTCCGAATGATCTGGTTCGCCAACAGCACCTGGCCCGGAGTGCGCTTTTCTTCCGGCGTATTGATGGCCTCCTGCACGTTGGCTGGAAAGCGCTTGTACTTATCCTTGACCAATTCGAGCTTGTAAGGATCTTCAATCTCCGCGATCTTCTTTCTAATTGGGCCCACACGGGCGTCTACATCGCTCATCGCACGGTAGTATTCCTCGGCCTGCGCCTTGGGCACCAGGGGATGATCCACCTCCACATAGCTGAAAAGCGATGCCTGCAGGCGGTAATAATCCCGCTGCAGAATCGGATCGAACTTGTGATTGTGGCAGCGTGCGCAATGGACCGTCAGCCCCATCACGCCGCGTCCCAACGTAGCGATCATGTCATCCAGATAGTCGTAGCGATACTGCGGGTTGTCCTTTTCCCGAAAACCAACCTTCGCATAACTCCGCAGAAATCCCGTAGCAATCAGGGTGTCGTAGGAAACAT
>DATLCW010000063.1:0-6592 GCA_035526195.1 Bryobacteraceae bacterium | reverse complement strand
TTGACCTTGCGCAAGGCTTTCATGACTTTATACAGATCCATGTAGCCGTCGTCGACAAAGGCCTCGCGGAACTTCGGGAGTGGGGAAGTCACGTTGCGGAAGTGGATCTTGAAGAGCTTCTTTTTGGCGCCGAATGCCAGGGCCGCCGCGATGGGATCGCGGCCCATATCCTTGCCGCCCTCGCCCCATGTGCCGACGCAAAGACAAGCTCCGAAATTGGGGCTGTTGGCGATCTCGAACGCCTTTTCATAGGCCGAATAGTTGGTGAAGATGCGCGCCACGCCGCCCAGCGGCGATACCGGCGGATCGTCCGGATGCAGGCCGATCTTCACGTTGTTCTTCTCGGCCACCGGAACTACGGCGCGAATGAACGTGGTGAATGTTTTCCAGATGTGATCGGCGGGATACTCCTTATCAAAGGAGTTGGGCAGTTTGCGAGCTACCGCGACATCGAATTCCCGGGTAGGCGAATTGCCGCGCGCTTTTCCCATGGCCGTTGCATAGAACCCGGGAATCGGTTGGTTCTTGATGTTAGCCATGTGCGCGTAGGTGGTGTAGTGAATACCCGCGCGGCTTAGATTCGCCAGGTAGTCTTTGTATTGCTGGATCTTGGTCTCCACGCCTGCGGTGCCGAGAACCAGCGTCGGATCGCAGTGCAGATCGATGATGCCGATGTTGTAGATCTTCACGCCATTGGCATCCAGCCGCTTGCGCATCGCGGTCATCCACTCGGCGTTGTTGTTGGCAATGGTGGTCCAGATGGACACCGCTTCCACGCCGTTGTGGCGCAGCAGCGCGAGATCCTCTTCCTTCGGATTATCCGTAAAGGACATTCCGATCATGATTCCGCTGGGCGGCTTGCTTTGAGCGGAGGCAAATTTCAAGAGGCCGGCGGCAGTGGCGGCGGCCCCCATACGCAATAAGTGACGGCGTTCCATAATTTGAATCCTTTAGAACAATACTCGGACCCCAAACTGGATATTTCGCGGGTTGGAGCCCTGAAGAATCTTGCCGAAGTCCTGATTGGTCACATCGGTGGTCTGGTTCCTTGCTTCAAAGAACGGGCTGTTGGTCAGGTTGAACACCTCGGCCCGGAACTGGATATTGAATCGCTCCCGGAACCGAGTGTTTTTGAAGATGGACATGTCGAGGCTCTTGCGCCCAGGTCCGCGAAGGTCGGGCTGGGTGAGAGAATCCGTAGGAATCGTGTAGGGCTTGGCGCGCACGAAGGCGGTCGTATCGAACCAGCGGTCGAGCGTTTGGCCGCTAGCCAGTACGCCGCTCTTGAGCCGGTCCGCGCGCCCATTCGTATACGAGAAATTGAGCAGATTGGTGTCATCCGGACCGGTGATCAGGATGGGGCGTCCGGCTTGGAACACGGTGATGCCATTCCATGCCCAGCCGCCAAGAACCGCGCTTGCGAGGCCAGTGGTTGCCCATCTTCTGCCCTTGCCGAACGGCAGATCGTAAAGGTGGCTGATCACGACGCGATGGGGCAGATCGTTGGCTTCCAGGCCGCGATTGTATTTCGGATTGTAGAGCGCATTGGAAGGGCCCACGACCCAGGTGTTAGAGTCGCCTCCGACGGAGGAGATGGTCTTTGAGAGCGTGTAGCCGACGGACATGGTGAGTCCCTGGGAGTAACGCTTTTCGAAGCGCGCGGTCATCGACTGGTATTGGGAATCGCCGTAGTTGGCGCGGATGTGCAGCACATCCTGGTAATGGGGGAAGGGGCGCAGCAACTGGCGTTGCTGCACTGAGGGGAAGCTGAGCGCGCCTACCGTTACCTTACCGGCGAAGGGGTTGGGAACCGACTGGGTCAGTTGGCTGCCAAGACTCACCAGCAACGGGTTGTTCTGATTGTCCTGGCGGTTCCAGAAGAGGTGGGTGATCTTGGAGCCGACGTAGGCGACCTCCGCAATCATGGTGGGGGTAATCTCGCGCTGGATGCCGAAGTTCCAGTTGCTGATGTAGGCCAGCGGGTGATTCTTCACATCGACGCGGATTGGCTGGCCGGCGAACGTCGTGATCCCTTTTTGCGGATACGTGAAGCCGCCCGCAAAGGGATCGGACCAGGAGCCTCCAGTGGGCGGAGTGAAGGCGAGCCTGGATTCTCCCAGCGTTACGAAGTTTGTTACGAACGTGCCGGAACCGAAATCCGTGGCGGCGGCATTGAGGCCATTGTTGGCCGCAAAGAAAATCGCCCCTCCAGTGCGAATCACGGTTTTGGAGCTGAGCCTGTACGCCAGACCAACGCGCGGGCCGAACGTCTTGTAATTGGGATCGGTGTGATAGCCGCCCGGAGGGACCCACTTGAAGACGCCCTTGCCGCCCGTAACCGGTTCAATCTCGTTGGGATCGATATAGCCGATGTTCCCCCACTTCTCCCCATAGGGCGACGTGTACTCGTAGCGCACTCCAATGTTGAGAGTCAGGCGGTTGTTGACGCGCCAGTCGTCCTGGAAGTAACCGGACTTGTAGCGTTGGAACAGGAACATACGGGGCGTGAAGGTGAGCGTGCCGGCTTGCGGAACCCCGAGCAGCAGACTTGCAAAGCCGTGTCCGCTGTTGGTTGCGGAGACTGAGGGATCGGGGCCTTGCGAATAGGTCCGGTCAAAGAAGTACTGACCGGCGGAAAACTGGGAATTGTAGGCGTGCATGCGCATGAGCTGATGGTCGGTGCCGAAGCGAAACTTGTGCGAGCCCTTGATCCAGGTGACGTGATATTGCGCATGCCAGTTGTCCTGTGGCGCCAGCGTTTTGGTGGCGCCGCCCAGGGTTCCCACTTCCTCGGCGCCGAAGGTGCTGACCACGAGACCCGAGCCGGAGTTATATTGCTGAACCGTGATCTGAGGAAACTGCTTGTAGAGCACGTTGTCCTGCACCTTCTTGGAGAAGCCGAGCGTGCCCATGTCGAAGCCTTCGCTGACCGGATAGCTGTTGAACTGGAGGCGCGTATAAGAGAAGCGGCCTTCTCCGAGCAAAGCCTGTGTCCAGGTGGAGGTCAGACTGACGAGCCCCGTGCGGGTAGGTTGTGAGGAGATGGTCCTGGCGGGAAAGGCTTTTTCCGCCAGTGTAGAGGCGCTGTCATTCTGCGAGCCGCCGGTGCGTCCGAAAAGACGGTGTTTGGCGCTGAGCTGATGGTCGATTCTGGCGAACCAGATGTCCGCCCGATTCACGTTCTTGCCCGATAGAAAATAGTTGCGCACTCCTACAGGACCCTCGCCCGGACGATTGGGAGCGGGCCAGTAGTTGACCACGTTCTTCGAGATCGGATGGATGCGCTCGGCGGGAATGCGATTGCCGGGGAACGCGTCGCGAATCAACCTTCCGGGATTAGCGGGATCCACCCTCGTCGTAAGAGGATCGTAGATTACGTTCACGCGGCCCTGCGGATCGAGCGTGCGGGAAAAATCGCCGGCCTTCTGCTCCGCGGTCGGGACGGTGGAAAGAAACTGATCGGGTGTGCCGGACCGGACGCCCTCGTAGTTCACGAAGAAGAACGTGCGGTCGCGCTTTATGGGGCCACCGGCGGCGGCGCCAAACGTATTGCTCTGGAAGAGCGCGCGCGGCACCCTGTTGCGATTGTTTGACCAGCCGTTCGCATTCAAATGATCGTTGCGCAGGAATTCGTATACGACGCCATGAAGGGAATTGGTTCCCGATTTGGTGGCCACGTTGACCACGCCGCCGCCGGAGTGTCCATATTCGGCGGAGTAGGTAGCCGTTTCCACTTTGAACTCCTCCACCGATTCAATCGGCACTGAGTAGGCCTGGCCGCCGCTGGTGAAGCCGCGCGACTCGCCGCCATCCATGAGCACGGCGTTCTGCTGGGCGAGGCCGCCTGATATGCGCGAGTTGGTCGCCGAGCCGATGGCGCCTGCGCCGTTGCCCCCTTGCGCCGAGGTCGGAATGACGCCCGGCGCAGTGGAAGCGAGGTTCAACGGATTGCGTCCGAGGAGGGGCAGTTCCACGACCTTGCGCGCCTCCACGACTTTGCTGAGCCCGGAAGTCTGCACTTCCAACTGCACTGCCGAGGCTTCAACATTCACCGATTCCGAGACCGCGCCCACTTCCAGCTGGGTATCGATGGTCACGGTGGTGCCGGTGGCAAGCGGTATGTTGGAAACTTTTTTGGCTTTGAATCCGGGTTTTTCTACGGTGATGTCGTAGGTCCCGGGATTGAGCGCGGGAAACACGAACAAGCCGCTGTTGTTGGCGGTTGCGGTGGCGCGGATGTTGGTGGCGACGTTGCGCAGGGTAATGGCGGCGCCGGTCACAATGCCCCCTGACGTATCCGTGACGGTTCCAGTAATTGTGCCGCGCTCGCCTTGTGAAAAGGCGGATGCGGCAAAAAGAAGAGCGATCGAGACGACCTTGGCGAGTTTATGCATCGGGGCAGACCTCATGAAGCTATCGTATGCACTCTATAACGTTCGAGGGGTACTTTCAAGCGCCGCCATGTTTGTGGTCCTGCCGCGCCGCCGATTTCTTCGCCCCTGGTGGTCAGCCTGTCCTGATTCACTGCTAAAATGAAGTTCAGAGATGAGCTTGCTTTCGCCCAGGTTACAACTTAAGGTTTCGCAAAAGCAGATCCTCACGCCGGGTCTGGTTCAGATGGTGACCGTTCTCCAACTGAACCGGCTGGAGTTGAAGGAGATGATCTCCCAGGAGATGTCGGACAACCCTTTCCTGGAAGACTCCGCCGACGGCGAGGAGTTGACGCCGCAGGAAGTGCAGACGCTGCTCGAGGCCGAGCGGGTTGCCGAGCCTTCTCCGGACGGTACGTCCGTCGAAGCGGCGCAGGCGGCCACCCGCCCGGACAGCTATGAGGCGACGTCGGATTTCGAGGCCGAGGCGGGTGAACCTGAGCGGCCGGCGGCCACGGCGGCGGCCGAGGAGCCCGCGGCCGCCGCCGCCACTGACAGCTTCGATGAGATCGACTTCGGGTCCTATTTCGACGACTATCTGGATCCCGGGTACAAGACTCCCGCGGCCGAGTCGGTGGACAAGCCTTCCTTCGAAACATTTCTTTCTTCGCCGGAGACGCTTTCCAGCCACCTGGATGAGCAATTGGCGCTGATGGTGTTGCCCGAAGAAGTGCGCGATGCGGCCGATACGCTTGTCGGAAATCTCGACGAGAACGGCTATCTGACCGAGAGCCTGGAAGATCTGGCAGCCGCCGGCGACCACAAGATGGACCATCTCCAGGCGGCGATGGCGGCCGTGCAATCCTGCGAACCGGCCGGGGTTTGCGCCCGGAATCCACGGGAATGTCTGCTGCTGCAGCTGGAAAGCCGCAACGGCAAGGGCGGCGTGGCGTGGCAGATCATTTCCGATCACATGAAGCTGCTCGAATTGCGGCAGTTCAAGGAAATGGCCAAGGTGATGGGCCGCCCGATGGAGCACATCCAGATCGCGCTTGAAGTGATCCGCCATCTGGACCCGCGCCCGGGTTTACGCTATTCGGGCGCCGGCGCGCGGCTGGTGCAACCGGATGTGTACATCTACAAAGAGGGGGATGACTTCATCATCCAGATCAATGACGACGATCTTCCCCAGATCCGCTTGAACCCGGATTACCGGAAGATGATCGACCGGGATCAGGAGCCGAGCAAAGAAGTGCGCAACTTCATGAAGGAGCGCTACCAATCAGCGCTCCAGTTGATGAAGAATATCGAGCAGCGCAAGCAGACCATTTTCAAGGTGTGCCAGGCGATTGTAGGGCGGCAAGGCGAATTTATCGAGCATGGCCTGGACCACCTTCGCCCGATGATGATTAAGGAAGTGGCCGAAGAGATTGGTGTGCATGCCTCCACGGTCAGCCGCGCCGTCGCCAACAAGTACGCGCATACGCCCCAAGGCGTCTTCGAGCTGCGGTATTTCTTCTCGGAGGCGGTGCAGGGTCCTTCCGGCGGCGGCACTCCGCTGCTGATTCTGAAGCGGCGTGTAAAGAAGATGATTGAAGAGGAAGATGCCTCACATCCGTTAACCGACGAGCAGATCACCGACAAGCTGCAGAGCGAGGGCATCGACGTGACTCGCCGCACTGTGGCCAAATACCGCGAGGACATGGGGATCCCGTCCACGCATGTTCGCCGGAAGCGGGAATAGTCCTGCCCCTTTCCCGGAGGAAGCCGATGAAAATTACATACACAGGCGAAGCCGCCTTTTCACCCGCTCAGCGAAAGAAGCTTGACGTGAAGTTCAGTAAGCTTTCGAAACTGCTCGATCGCGGCGGCGAGATCAGCGCGCACGTGGTCCTGACCAGGGAGCGCCACCTGCGGCGGGCGGAGATTATCGTGAACATTTACGATCATCAGATCGCGGTGAATGCTTCCGAGTCCGAGCCCGTGCAGGCGGTGACGATTGCCGCGGACAAACTCGAGAAGCAGATACTGAAGATGCGCGACAAGTGGCGCGACACCAAGCGCCGTCCGGCCGCAAAGACGAAAGCTACGGTGGAGGCTCCGGCTACGCCCAGAGTACCTGGGAAGCAAACCAAATCCGCCGCCAAAACAGCGCCGCCCGCGGACGGCAAGCGCGTCTTTCGCGTCAATCATCACAGTAAGCAAAAGCCGATGACGATGGA
>DATLCW010000006.1:0-32399 GCA_035526195.1 Bryobacteraceae bacterium | reverse complement strand
CGCGGAACTCGAGGTGTTTCTGCCCGGGCGGGACGCGTTTGAGACGCTCGAGGCTAAGCTCGAACACCCGCGGCAGGGCCACATCGCCGTCCCGCTGGAGACCAACGGCGCAGTGCTGATTGCCGGAGGGTCCGGTGCGGGGCAGCCATTGTCGACGACGGAAATTTTCGAGCCGTGGGACAATCGCATCGTTGCCGCCGGTGAGCTCACGGCTCCTCGAGTGGCGCTGGCTGGAGTGGCGCTCGAGGACGGAGGGGTACTCGCGCTGGGAGGCAGAAATGCGGACGGCGCGAGCCGCAGTTGCGGGGTGCTGACGCCGGGGATTGCGTTGCGATTCACGCAGACGCGCTACCGGCCACTGGAGGTGGCCGTTATTCAGGGGTCGGTGGGAACAACTTTACCTGCGCCGGTTACGATGGCGCTGTCCCTGCAACGCATCAACCTCACCACCGGTGTGACGGTCGCCGCGAACGACCGGCTGTTGGTTCAATCCATCACGATTCCCGTCAGCGGCAACCTGCCGCAGACGGCCGTGATGAACGTCGTTCGCGATGACATCGGACATGACTTCGTGTTGCGGGCCGGAAGAGAGACCGCCGCGCAAGCGCGGTTCGGAGTGCGGCTGACCACGGCGCTCACACTATCGCCGGCACTTCCAGTCATCGCGGGATCGCCCGCCCGAATGCGGCTGACTCTGACCGCCGATGGAGCGCCAGTTAATATGAGCGGGACGAGAACCGCGGTGGTTGGCGCGCGGTCCGCTGCTACGATTACTCTGTCTGATCTTGCGGCTTCGTCGATATCGGAGTTCTCGATCTGTTGCGAGACGGCTCCGGGAGTGGTCCAAACTTCGGGAAGGTATTCGGGCAATGTCTTCCTGGAGCCCTCGTCCGTTGCCGGCACGATTATCATCGGCAACCCGGCTCCCGCCGTGCGGATTGCTCCAGCGGCACTCAGGCTTCAGGAACCGGGGCAAATCCTGGTGGAAGTGCAATTCGATGCGGCGTCGATCGATCCGAACGCCCCCCCGAGAGGGACCCTGGCGCTCAGCAGGAACGGAACCGTGATCGCTACCGCGCCTCTGGCAAACAACCTGGTTTTGGATTCTGGAATTCCTCGCGGGGCACTGTTCCCTTTCACTCCATCCGCTGCCGATCGCCGCACGACTCCTTGTTTCATGGTCGAGTACGCAGGCGACAGCCGCTATACCGCCATACGCTCGCCCATCACCTGCCTATCGGTCGGACCGGCTGCGACCGGATTGCAGGTGAGCATCGGGACTTCGACCGTCTATACGCTTGGTGAGAATAGAACGGTGACCGCCCGATTGACGTGGCCGGATTCTGTGGGAATCGTAGGCCGCACCGTCAATGTGACGGCAGGCGGGCAATCGGTGGCGGCTATCACGCTTACGCCCGACCCCACTGGAAGGGGAATCGCGACCGGGAGTGCGTCCGTCAAACTGCCTTTTCAAACCGGGGCCGTGGTATTCACCTACCCGCAGAGCGGCGATCTTTCGCTGGCGAGCAATACAATCCGCACGACGATGGCTCCAGTCAGTACCACGATGCTTATCAACGTGCCGAGCCCCACGACCAATCCCTTTACCGTGCGGTACACGCTGCGGCTGAACACGGGCGGCGTGTCCCTGCCGCCAGGGACCAATGTCGGCGGCTCCGTGCAGATCCTCGATGGAACGGAGGTGCTGGCTACGCAGACGTTGCCTGCGTTGCCGGGGATCAGCGACGGTACTTCGAATACGATTACATTTGAGGCTCCTACCATTCCGGGTTTGCTGACAAACGTGATTCGACCGCTGGGGCAGCGGACCATCCGCGTCCGCTTCACCGGCAGCCCGTTGTTTGCGGCTTCCGAGGCTACCGCGGTTGTGACCGTGCAGTAACTGCCGGGTCAGCCAATACCGCACGCGCAACGCCGGATTTAGCTCAAAACCGGTAGTAAAGGCCGTATTGCACCACTCGCGGGCCCACGCCGTCGTTTGAGTAGTTCTGTTGCGTGATTCTGCCAAAGCTGGGGTTGTTCACGTTCTGGTCACTGAGATAGAAATTCGGGTGATTGAACACATTGAAGAAATCGAAATGGAACTCCAGAGTGTGCCGTTCCGTGAGTCTGATATTCTTCACTACGGAGAAGTTGTAGTTCCAGTAGTTGGGTCCGTCCAGATAGCGCTTCTGGAAAGAACCAAGTTTGCCTGGCTGAGGGTTGAAGAACACCTGGCCACTGAACGGCGCCGATCCGTCCGCGGCCACGGCGAAGGAATCCGGCCCGACGTGATCCGGATTAATCCAAGACGGACCGTTACCGGTCATGAACAGACCGGTGATCTCTTTCAGTTGACTGCCGGTAAGAATCGTGTCGACGGTGTTTTGGGACGAACGAGCCGCGCGATTGAGGGTGCCGCGCGCAGAGAGCACCGACACCGGACTGCCACTGTAAATGGCCAGAAAGCCACTCAGGCCCCATCCATCGATGATGCGCTTCACCACGCCATTCCGTGAGCTCAGCCGGTGCCCGGAACCGATAGGCAGGGGCACATAGTGGTTCAGTTTGAACGCATGCGTCTGGTCATAATCGGCGCGGGCCCGCTCCACGCTACTGCTGGCATTATCCAGTTGGGCATCCAAGGCGCGGAAGGCGTTGGAATCGGTAAGCGCTTTGGAAAATGTGTAGTTGGCCTGGAATTGGAAGCCGTTACGGGTACGCTTGCGAACTTCAAGTTGCAACCCGTTATAGCTCGCGCTGCTGCGGTTGGTCATCATGCTGGCGTACAACAAGAGCGGATTCGGGAAGAAGCTGAATCCCGGGATGCTCGCCGGAAAAAGAAGATTGTTCTGGTACACCTGCGCTAGAGACCCCGCTTCTCCTGTCCGCAACGGAGTGGTGACGGCGGCACTGGTGAGGCTGCCGCCGTTAGGCATCAGCGGGAAAAACGTCAACGGCTGGCTGCCGGGAATGGAGGGGTCATGGGCTGCCACAAAGCCTTTGCCGGCGGCCTGTGCGAGAAAGCCATTGTTGCGCGCGCGAATGAAGTCCTCGAGAAAGCCCGCCTGATTAACGTTGATCTGATTATAATCGAGCTGACGCAACATCTTGATGGCGTGGTTACCCACGTACCGGCCTTCCAAGATGAACCCGCCCTTTACCTCGCGCTGAATTGACAGATTCCACTGGGAAACGTAGGGCGTCGCCAGATTCGGATCCATAATGCCTTCCACGGGAGGTGACGTTGGCGACAGATCGAACTGCGCCCTGCTGGTGGTCGGAACCTGGAAAGGAGGAGCCGGGATCGGCGGTGGGTTATCGGCGCGCGCGTTCAAATTGGTGACCTGCCGCGCCGAACTCAACCCGTTATTTTGGGAGATCGCATTGTACACCGAATTCAAAAAATTATCGTTCACATAGGCTATGTTGAATCCGGCGCGAATCGAAGTCTTTCCGGATCCCGAGGGGTCCCAGGCCAACGCGATATTCGGCGCGAAGTTGTTGCGATCCTTTTTGTAGAAGGGGCGGCCGGCCGACGTACCCGCGAAATCGAGCGTCGCATTGCCCAGCAGCGTCTCCACCGGATTGTTGTTGATCAGCACGGGCGTGATGGCCAAGCCACCGGTTTCGTCCACGGGTTGGAAGTAGTCCCAACGCAAACCGAGAGTCAGGGTTAGCCGGCGCGTCAACCTGAAATTATCCAGGGCGTAAAAAGCGAACTGATCGAATTTCTGGTTCTGGATGGAAGGAGCGCCGGCAACAAATCCGGAGCTACGGCTGGTAACGTTGAAATACTGGCCGCCGCCGCTGATCACGCCGCCCAGCGTGGCCAGCAGGTTATTGGCGGTCGTGACGAAGGTGCCGCTGGCTCCGGGAATCGTATCCCCGGTAGTGAACCCCAATCCGGACGCCTGGGAAAGTCCGATGGTGTAAACAGGCGTGACGGAATTGGTGCTCGCCGAACCATTGTAGTTATAGCTTGACGTCCGCAACAGGCTGCTTTGAAAGCCGAAAGCGACGGCATGCTTTCCATGCAGCCAGTTTGCATTGTCCTGAATGTTGTACTGATGAATGTTTCGTCCTTCGCCGAGTTGGGACAATTGGTAGGGGGTGCCGAACAGCAGCGCTGCCCCCTGAAGGTAGTAGGGTTGCTTTACCTGATTCAGCTTGAACGGGGCAGAGGTAAAGTTGATGCCGCCGCGCAGTTCATTGGTCAAAGTGGCGGTAGGCGTCCAGCGCCACGTGGTAGAAACCAGCCGCCCGCGATTGTCGTTAAAGTACGGAGGTTCCACGGTGTATTGGGACAAATTGACGGTGCGGTCGGGAATATCGCGATTCCAGATATACGTTCCCGAAAATACATGCCGTGGGGAAACATTGTAATCCACTTTTCCAGTGATATTGTCCCGGGTGGTGTTGCTGCGGGCGTTGAAGCTGTATCCGGTGGTGTTCAGCCCGTCGCCGCGGCCGGTATTGTTGCCTGCCGCGGGCACCAGGTCGAGCAGACTTTTCATATAGGGACTGATCGGGATGCCGGCGGCCTTCATAACGTCAAATTGGCGAATTTCATTTCCAACCCGGTATTGTAAAATCCCCTGCCGCGCCGTCGGGGTAAGAATCGTGTCCTGAATAATGACCTGGCGCTTAAGCCGGTAAGCTTCGTAATTTCCCCAAAAGAAAAGCTTGTCTTTAATCACCGCGCCGCCCAGTGTCCCGCCGGCCTGGTTCAGATTCAGCGCCGGCCGGTTCGTCCCGTTCTTGTTGTTGAACCAGTCATTGGCGCTGAAGTACCGGTTTCGGTTAAACCAGTAACCGGAGCCATGCAGTTGATTGGAGCCGGACGGAGTCACCATGGTTATGGTGCTGGCCGCGCCGCCGATTGTCGGGCTGGAATTGGTGGTGGACACGGTGAATTCCGCCACCTGGGCGATGGTGAACCGGTTGGGAATGTTGTCGAGATTATTGGTGCGGACCGAGTCCTGGACCAGGATGCCGTCCATCAGAAGATTGGAAAAGCTCGGACGCATCCCGTTGATCACGGTCGACTGCCGCAGGTTCTGCGTCACCCCGGCCTGGGTCACAAAGAGATTGGCAATCTGACGGCCCACCACTGGCAGGTTGGTAATCTGCGCCTGGCTGACGGTGGTAGCCACTTCGGCCGTTGCCGTGTCCACCCCCTGAACGTTCGATACCACATCCACGGTCTGAGCCGACGAGGCGAGCGAGAGGGCAATTACCGGCAGGGCCAGCCGTTTGGCGGGATCCACTTTCACGCCGGCCAACGTGTATTTTGTAAAGCCGGGGCTTTCCACCACCAGCATGTAAAGATCCGGGCGGACGCCGATAAAATCAAAAATGCCGTCGGAATTTGTCGTGGTCGAGAGCAAAGCGGTCTCGCCGCCGGGAAGAAACAGGCTGGCCTTCGCGCCGCCAACGGCAGCGCTGCTGGGATCGACGATTGTTCCTGTCAATTGACCGGTTAACTGGGCCGGCATTGGAATTGCAGCCGCCAATATAATTAACACACAGGCGCGTAGGCGGGACATAAATCCTTTCTTTCCTGAAACCAGCAGTTATACCACGTATCTCCTGCCTGGTTGTAAAATACACAGGTTCCCGGAAGCGTTTTATTATTTAAACAAGTGGATCGTAAGACCCTCTATCCAGGCTGAGGGATGACCCCCGCCGCTCCGGCATGGGAAGATGAATTCTGTGACCGGTCACGATATAAGACAGAAATTTCTAGACTACTTTGCCGCCCGCGGCCACCGTATGGTTCGCAGCTCGTCGCTGGTGCCTGCCAACGATCCCACGCTGTTGTTTACCAACGCCGGGATGAACCAGTTCAAAGACATTTTCCTGGGCGTCGAGAAGCGCGATTACAACCGTGCCGCCAGTTCGCAGAAATGCGTCCGGGCGGGCGGAAAGCACAATGACCTGGAGAATGTCGGCTATACGCGCCGCCACCATACGTTCTTCGAGATGCTGGGCAATTTTTCTTTTGGAGACTACTTCAAGAAGGAAGCGATTGACTTCGCCTGGGAACTGATCACCAAAGAGTACGGGCTGGAAAAGGACCGGCTCTACGTGACTGTATTCCGCGAAGACGACGAGGCCGAAGAGCTTTGGCAAAGCGTGGCCGGAGTTCCCAGGAGCCGTATTTTCCGCCTGGATGAGAAAGATAACTTCTGGCAGATGGGGGAAACGGGGCCCTGCGGCCCGTGTTCGGAGATCCACTACGATCTGGGCCCGGACGCGGCCGAAGCGGGTCATGAGCAAGAACAATTTCCGCTCGATGGCGGCGGACGCTTCGTGGAAATCTGGAATCTCGTGTTTATGCAATTCGACCGCGCGGCCGGCGGCGTACTGACGCCGCTCCCCCGGCCTTCCATTGATACCGGGATGGGGCTGGAGCGGCTGGCCGCTATCATGCAGGGTAAGCTTTCTAACTTCGAATGCGATCTGTTGCTGCCGGTTGTGGAGAAAGGAGCGGATCTGTTTGGAAAGACATTGGGCGAAGATCAGCGGGTGGACGTGTCTTTGCGCATCGCCGCCGATCATGCCCGCGCTACCACGTTTCTGATTCACGATGGCGTGCTGCCTTCCAATGAAGGCCGCGGCTACGTACTGCGGAAGATCATGCGGCGCGCGCTGCGCAACGCCCGCATGTCCGGCGTGGAAGAGCCGTTCCTGTATAAGCTGACCGGTTTTGTGGCGGAGCTGATGAAGCCGGCCTATCCCGAATTATTGGAAAGCGTGCAGCGGGTGGCGCGAGTCGTGAAAGACGAAGAGCATCGCTACGTCACGACGTTCCAGGTGGCGGAACGGGTGTTCCACGATGAGGCCAAGGTCGCGCAAGGCGGCATGCTTCCCGGTCCCGCGGCGTTTAAGCTTTACGATACGTATGGGCTTGGCCTGGATGAGATGCAGGAAATGGCGCGGGAGCGCGGCCTGGCAGTGGATCTGCCGGGTTTTGAAGAAGCGATGGAACAGCAGCGGCAGCGCGCCCGTGCCAGTTGGAAGGGGGCCGGGAAGACCCACGTCGCCCCGGCGTATCAGGAGTTGGTGGGCAGAGGGCGCACCAAGTTTCTCGGCTACGAGGCCCTGCAGAGCGCGGCCAGCGTGGTGGTGGGCATCTTAAACACACACCGGCAAATCGTCGAGAAGCTGGAAGCCGGAGAGTCCGGGGAACTGGTGCTGGATCGTACGCCATTCTATGCCGAGGCCGGCGGACAGGTCGGAGACCGCGGGTCGTTTACGCGCAATGGCGAAAAATTGGCGGATGTTGAAGGTACCTATCCCGCTGTCCCCGGCCTTTCGGTACACAAAATCCGTGTCGCATCGACAATCAGGACCGGCGACGTTGTCGACGGCCAGGTGGATGCGGGCTTGCGCTCCTCGACGATGCGCAATCATACCGCCACCCATTTGCTGCATGCGGCTCTGCGGCGCGTTTTGGGGACACACGTGAAACAGGCTGGCAGTGTAGTGGAGCCTTCCCGGCTGCGGTTCGATTTCTCCCATTACACCGCCCTGGATACTGAGGAGCTTGCGGAGGTGGAGCGTTTGGCGAATGAGCACATTCTGCGCAACATCGGTGTCGAGACGAACGTGATGGCTCTGGATGAGGCGTTGCAGACAGGGGCCATGGCCCTCTTTGGTGAGAAGTATGGCGAGGCGGTGCGAGTGGTGCGCGTGGGCGAATTCAGCCGCGAATTATGTGGCGGAACCCACGTGGGGCGCACCGGGGACATCGGTCTTTGCAAGATCGTGTATGAGGGCAGCATCTCCGCCGGTGTGCGCCGCATTGAAGCGGTGACGGGCGAGGCGGCGCTCGAACGGTTCCGCGCCGCTTCCGATTCTCTCGCGCGGGTCGCGCAGACGCTGCGTACTCCGGAGCCCGAACTGGTCGAGTACGTCGAGCGGCTGGTGATTCACCACAAGGGGTTAGAAAAGCAGATCGATCAGTTGAAGGAGAAGGTGGCGCAGTCTCAGATGGGCTCGCTGGAATCGCAGGCCCGCGTGTTGAAAGGGGTCAAAGTGCTGGCCCTGCGGGTGGATGGTTTTGACCGGCAGCAACTGCGCTCGCTGGCGGATTCGCTGCGCAGCAAGTGGCAGACGGCGGTGGTGGTTCTGGCGAGCACCGAAGATGGAACGGTGTCCCTGGTGTCCGCGGTAACGAAGGATCTGACGGGGAAGATCCACGCCGGTAAGCTGGTGGGAACGCTATCGCAGGCGGTAGGAGGCAAAGGCGGCGGCCGGCCGGACATGGCCGAGGGCGGCGGTAAGAATCCGGCGGCACTGGCGGCGGCGCTCGAGCAGGTCTACCTAAGCGTAGAGTCGATGCTGTGACGGAGATTGGGCGGCAGGATGTAATTATTGTGGGGGCGGGGCCGACCGGGCTCGCGTGCGGAATCGAGTTGAAGAAGCGTGGCGTCAACGCGCTGCTGATCGACAAAGGTTGCGTGGTGAACTCGCTCTATCACTACCCCACAAACATGGTCTTCTTCACCACCCCGGAGTTGCTGGAGATCGGAGGCATTCCCATGACGTCGCTCAATGAGAAGCCGAACCGGATAGAGGCGCTGAAATATTACCGGCGGGTGACGGAGTACTATGACCTGCGCGTGCAACCGTACGAAAAGGTGTTAGGAATTGAAGGCGACGATGGCGCGTTTACCGTGAATACCGTGGACCGGTTGCACACGGCGCGTCAGTATTCGTGCCGCAAAGTCATCCTTGCCATGGGCTACTACGACATTCCCAACCGGCTGAATGTTCCCGGGGCGGATCTCGACAAGGTTTTCTACTATTACAAGGAGCCGCACCCTTACTTCAACCTCGATGTGGCGGTGATTGGAGGCAAGAACTCAGCCGCCATCACTGCTTTGGAACTTTATTGGACGCGCGCACGGGTGACATTGATTCATCGCGGCGGGGCGATGTCCGATTCAGTCAAGTATTGGATAAAACCGAACATCGAGAATCGCATCAGGAGCGGAGAGATCAAGGGATATCTGAACAGCAGTGTCGAAGAGATCGGGGCCGGCTTTCTGGTTGTGCGGACGCCGGCGGGAAAGATTACGATCAGGAACGATTTCGTCTTCGCGATGATCGGCTACCGGCCGGATTTCGAATTCATGGCGGCGCACGGCATCTCGCTCGATCCCGCTACCCAGAAGCCGCGCACGAATCCGATCACCCTGGAGAGCGATCGGAAAGGAATGTTCCTGGCGGGGGTGATTGTGGCCGGCGTGCATACCAACGAGATCTTTATCGAGAATGGCCGGTTTCACGGGGCGATGATTGCGGATGCCATCGCCTCGGCATTAACTTAAGTTTGGGATCCTGTTGTCTCCCCGGTTCCTGCCGCCGGCTACGCAACCCTCTTCAAGGAATCACCTCGGCCGCGATTTCTCCTTTAGCAAGGTGCACGCGCAGTCGCGTACCCTGGGGCGCCTGGGCAGGCTCCTTCACCACGGCTCCCTCGGAATTCTGGACGATCGCGTAGCCACGCTCCAGAACGCGTAAGGGACTGAGCTGAGAAAGGTGCGCATCCAGCGGCTCCAGCCGCCGGTGGGCCCGGGTCAGGATGGATCGCATGCGTTCCTCCAGCCGCGTACGCGCCGCCTGCAGCCGCCGCTTGCCTTCGGCGAGCCGCAAGCGAAGATCCAGCCGCCGGAGCATCGCATCCAACTCCCCGGCCTGCTTACGGCGGGCCGCGATCAGCGCCCGGAGCACTTCTCTGGCGCGCCCTTCGAACTCATCCACCCGCTGCATTCGCTTGCCGATCAGGCGGTGGAGCGCGCTGCCGGCCCCTTCAACGCCAAGCTGATGCAGCCTTCGCCGGGCCACGGAAATGCGGTACCGCAAACCTTGCTTGAAGCGGCTCTCGGACACCTGCAGCCTCTCGACCAGTTGCTGCCGCGTGCCCACCACCAATTCGGCCGCGGCGGAAGGAGTAGGCGCCCGAAGATCGGCGGCGAAATCCGCGATCGTGAAATCCGTCTCATGCCCCACGGCGGAAATCACCGGCACCGCGCAAGCGGCAATCGCCCGCGCCACCGCTTCTTCATTAAATGTCCATAAATCCTCCACCGAGCCGCCTCCGCGAGCCACGATCAGCACATCCGCCCAGGGGCTTCGGTGAAAGTAGTCGATTGCCCGGCAGATCTGCTCGAGAGAGCCCTCTCCTTGCACTTGCGCCGGGTAGAGCCGGATGTGAAGACCGGGGAACCGGCGAGTGAGGATGTTGATCATATCGCGGAGCACGGCGCCCGACGGGGAAGTCACAATCCCGATGCGGCGGGGATAGAGGGGGATAGGCCGCTTGCGCGCGGCGTCGAAAAGTCCTTCCGCGGCAAGCTTCTTTTTCAACTGTTCGAAGGCGAGTTGGAGCGCGCCAAAACCTTGCGGCTCAAGAGAATCCACCAGCATCTGGTAGGCGCCGCGGGCCGCGTAGACATCCACCCTTCCGCGCACCAGCACCTGCACGCCGTCGCGCGGCTTGAATTTCATGAAACGCGCGGTGCGGGCAAAAAGCGCGCAGGAAATCTGCGCGCCCTGATCCTTGAGCGTGAAATAGATATGGCCGCTCGGGCCGGCCTTGCACCCCGAGATCTCGCCGGCCAGCCAGATGTCGGTAAACCCCGCGGCCAGCGTATCGCGAATGGCGTCCGTCAGCTCACTGACGGTGAACAGCCTTTTCGGAGCTTCCCAGGCAAACGGAATCTGCACATTTTCATCCTACCAGCGCAAGTTCCGGCCCTATAAAGGACATCGCGTTTTTCAATTTGACGCCCTCGTTTCTCCTTGGATACTATACATGCTTGCCCCACGTCGATACGAGAGGATTGATCCAAAAATGACCCCGAAAGAAGTACTGGAGTTCGCCAAAAAGAACGACTGCAAGCAATTGGACATGCGCTTCACGGACCTTCCCGGTCTGCAACAGCACATCTCCTACCCCTTCTCCGAGCTCAGCGAAGATTCCTTCGAAGAGGGATTCGGTATCGACGGCTCGAGCATCCGCGGCTGGGCCGCTATCAATGAGAGCGACATGCTGCTCATCCCCGATCCGGACACCGCCTTTCTGGACCCGTTCTTCGAAATCCCCACGCTCGTCATGTCCGGTACAGTCATTGACCCGATCACCCGCCAGCATTATGAGCGCGATCCCCGCTGGATCGCACAAAAAGCGGAGAATTACCTGCGCAGCACGAACCTCGCCGACACCGCCTTTTTCGGGGCGGAAGCCGAGTTCTTCATTTTTGATAACATTCGCTTCGATCAGAATCAGCACTCCGGGTTCTATTTCATCGATGCCGAGGAAGGACGCTGGAATTCAGGCCGGGAAAAAGATAACCTGGGCTACCGGCCGCGCTATAAAGAAGGCTACTTCCCGGTCCCGCCCACCGACCACTATCAGGAACTGCGCGGCGAAATGGTGGAGACGATGCAGAAGTGCGGTTTGCACATCGAATGCCATCATCACGAAGTGGCCACCGGCGGCCAATGCGAAATTGATCAGCGGTTTAATACCCTGGTCCGCTCCGCCGACAACATGATGACGTACAAGTACTGCATCCGTAACGTCGCCTATCAGTACGGCAAGACGGTCACCTTTATGCCCAAACCGCTGTTTGGAGACAACGGCAGCGGCATGCACTGCCACCAGAGTTTGTGGAAAGAAGGCAAACCCCTTTTTGCCGGCGATAACTATGCCGGTCTCAGCCAGATGGCCTTGTGGTATATCGGCGGTCTGCTGAAGCATGCGCGCGCGCTGGCCGCCATCATTGCTCCCACTACCAACAGCTACAAGCGGCTGGTGCCGGGATATGAGGCTCCGGTGAACCTCGCCTACTCGCGGCGTAACCGGTCCGCGGCCGTGCGCATTCCCATGTATTCCTCCAATCCGAAGGCCAAGCGGGTCGAATTCCGTCCTCCGGATCCCTCTTCGAATCCCTATCTGGCGTTCTCCGCCATGCTGCTCGCCGGCCTGGACGGCGTGCTCAACAAAATTGATCCCGGCGAGCCGCTCGACAAGGATATCTACGATCTCTCTCCCGAGGAAATGAAGAAGGTTCCCTCCATGCCCGCCTCGCTGGAGGAGGCTTTGAACTGTCTGGAAGAAGACCACTCTTTCATGCTGAAGGGCGATGTCTTCACCGAAGAATTGATCGAGACCTTCATCGGATACAAGCGTAAAAATGAGGCGGATGCCGTGCGCCTGCGGCCCCATCCATACGAGTTTGCGCTTTACTACGACATCTAAAGGCGGCTCCCGGCAGGCCGCGGCAGTAAGGGATTGCTCGCAGCGGAACCGTTTGGGGACGTCCGCCATAGGCTGCTAGAATAACCCGGTGTCCAATAATCGTGTCCGCTACGCCGCGGCAGCCATCTTCATGCAGGTCCTGTTAGGAGTGATCTACTCCTGGTCCATCTTTCGCAGTCCACTCGCGCAACTCCATGGATGGACCAAAGCGCAGACCATCGCACCCTACCGCTATTCCCTGCTATCCTTCGCCGCCGGCATGATTCTCGCGGGCTTCTGGCAGGACCGCAAAGGGCCTCGTGTGGTCGCCAGCGCCGGCGGTCTACTGTTGGGCACCGGATGCCTGCTGGCAGCCTGGATCGGCGATACCGTCAACGGCCTGGTGATCGCTTACGGCCTCGTGGCCGGCTTCGGCGTGGGCTTTGCCTATGTGACGCCGATTGCTACCTGCCTCAAATGGTTTCCCGACAAACGGGGCATGATTGTGGGTCTCGCCGTGATGGGATTCGGACTCGGTCCACTCTTGTTCGGGCCGCTTTTGGAAGCCCTGATCGGGAAGGATCCCTCGCGCCTCGGGGAGACCATCCCGCGTACTTTTCTGATCCTCGCGGCAATCTTTTATGTCGGAGTAACCGGTGCCGCGCAGTTCTACAAGGTCCCCCCGCCAGGTTGGAAGCCGATCGGGTGGACACCGCCCTCCGGACGCGCCGGCAGCGGTGAGCTCGCGCCCCGGCAAATGCTTTCCACCTGGCAGTTTTATGCCCTATGGACGCTCTACTTCCTCGGCACCTCGGTAGGATTGACAGCGATCGGCGAAGCCTCCCCGCAATTGCAGGAAATGGCAAAAACCAGCGCGATCATGTCAGCCGGCGCGGCTCTGGGCGTGATGAGCATTTTCAATGGTCTCGGCCGCCTCACCTGGGGCAGCGTATCCGACCGTCTCGGACGTAAGACGGCTTTGCTCGGAATGTGCGCCGTCTCCATTTTGGCCTGCGTGGGAGTGCTTCGCGACGCCCGCGAGTTCCTGCCTTTGCTCATAGGTCTCTGCCTGGTCGCTTTTTCCTATGGCGGCTACCTCGCGCTGATGCCTTCCATGACCGCCGACTATTTTGGCCCCAGAAACGTCGGCGCGAATTACGGTTTGCTGTTTACCGCCTGGGGAATCTGCGGGTTTGTGGTGCCGGGCTATTTTGCGGCTATTATGGACCGTGCGAAGTCCAGCGGTGATTTGGCGGGGGGCTACCGCGAGGTGTATTACACGCTGGCATTGATGGCCTTGATTGGAGCCGGCGTTTCGATTCTCCTGAAGGCTCCTACAGCCCCTGAAACTATTTCTCGACGACCTGTCCCCTCTGTTGAAAGTTCTGATTGATTGTAAACGGCCAGCCTCTCCCGGTGGAAGAGGCGGGGATTCCTTTCGACGAAAACCGTAGGTGGGATATACTAATCCTGTCAGAGCGTCGTTCGTGGTTCTGGCCGGGCGGTTAGCTCAGTTGGTTAGAGCGCCTGCCTTACAAGCAGGAGGTCCGCGGTTCGAGCCCGCGACCGCCCACTAAGAATCAACTTCTTCGTTAAACCTTTCGGCTCGGCTCCCAAACCTCCTAGCTGCCGCGCCGCGGATGGAACGCCGCACATCGGACCTATCGTGCACAAGCAGCCTGACGGCTTACCTTGTAAGCAACCACGCGTTGGATAACTTTGGCGCTGTAAATGCTAAGTAAATAAGTAAGGAGGAGCAAAATTTATGCTCTTGACTCTTGGCGCAATACTCCTGGTAGCCTGGCTGCTTGGGCTCACTACATTTCACGTTGCGAGCGGGCTGATTCATATCCTGCTAATCGTGGCGTTGGTGTCTTTCGTGATGCACTTTGTGCGTGGCCGAACAGTAGTTTGACGCAAAAGCGTTAAGTGCTCTACAGTTACACTTCCAGGTCTCGGCCATGATGTGAAGTGTAACTGTAGAACACAAATCCCGCGGAATTTCGTTCGGAATCAATGTGCACTCCCTGTAAAAATTACTTTTTCGCGTTTCTCGCCCGCCCGGGCGAGATTTTTTATTGGAGGTGAGTAAAGGGAATCGGGAGTGGCCTGGCGGGGATGGGGTGGGGGTGCGAGTGGATTGAGCCCGGGCACGCCATGCGTGTTCCCTCCGGGCTCGCCACCGCCGGGTGAACTATTGCGTTTTCTTCTTGACTGCGTCGGCGCCGTCTTCGATTTTGTCGGCCGTCTTGTTTACCACCTTCTTGGCAGTCTTTTTGGTTGCTTTACCGGTTTTTTTGGCGGCGCTTCCAGTTGCCTGGCCCGCTTTTTTAATGTCTTTGCCGGCGCTCTTTAGGTCGTCTTTTGCAGTCTGTGCACCAATTGTGCCGACTGCGAAGATACTCAGGATAAATAGTATGGATGTCTTCATGCTGAACTATGAGCATGCAAGGGGCCATTGGGGTTCTCCGGTTGCCAGCTTCCTTTGGATGCTTCAAGTCAGCTTTCCGTGAGCCTTCGGGTCTTGTAGGCTGTAAGCATGGTGCCCGGATCCGGCCTTCCACTTCGATGGGGCCCCGCTATCCTATGCATCGTTGCCGTGTTCGCGGCAGCGCAGATGCGGGAGCGGGTATGGGCGCGTTATGAACATGAAATGCAGGATCCGGTGGAAGATCCCCCAGACGTGGGCCGAAAAGGGGAGTTCGCGCTAGGCCGCCTTCGTTACCGTTCCCCGCTTGACCGCGGGCGCTCGTACTTCCGCTGGGGTATCGACGCCAATAAAGGCGACCGCATCTTTATCGGGTTGTTGCACCGGCTGACTCGGATCGATGTCGAACCCATTGAAACGATCGTCGACGCCTCGAGCGACGAAATGTTCAACCATCCCTGGCTCTTCGCGGTGTCCGTGGGCGACTGGCAGCTATCCGGAGCTGAGGCGGAACGGTTGCGCAAGTATTTCGACCGCGGCGGATTCCTCTTGGCCGATGATTTTCATAATGAGCGCGAATGGGACATTTTCATAAACGGCCTGCGGCAAATCGACCCGGCGGCCCAGGTTATCGAGATGGAGGATTCTCATGAAGCCTTCCATGTGGTGTTCGACATGAAGAACCGCGTCCGGGTACCGGGAGCCAATGTCGTGCACGGTTCCGGCATTGAGCGCGGCGGCACCATCCCGCACTGGCGGGCGGTGCTCGATGCACGCGGACGCATGATCGCCGCCATCACTTTCAATCAGGACATCGGTGATGGATGGGAATTCGCCGACGACCCCGATTATCCCGAGCGCTTCTCCTCGGAAGCGATTAGGCTGGGCATCAACTATGCCGTGTATGCGATGACCCATTAGGCGCTCTATCGCGATACACTGCCCGTATGCCGAATCCCACTGTGCCCATCGATGTCGAATGCCCCTGTTGCCGCTCCACGATGCGCGTCGATCCGATCACCGGCGCCGTGCTGTCGCATAAAGAAAAAGAAAAGCCCAAAACGTTTGAAGATTTTGGCGCGGCCATGAAGAGCTTTGAAGGCGAAGCGGGCCGCAGGGAAGACGCATTTCAGAAATCGTTGGCCGACCACAAAGTGCACAAAGACGTGCTGGCCAGGAAGTTCGACGACCTCTTCCAAAAGGCGAAAGAAGATCCGGACAAGGGTCCGCCGGTCCGCGATTTCGATTTAGACTGATCTATGGCCCAGGTTCCATGCCGTATCCCTTTAAAGTGGGCGTCACGCCCGATTTCTACACCGACGCCAAGGGGCGTTTTGAGGGCCCGCTGGAGCAAAAGCTCAGCAGCGCGCCTAATATTCAATGGGAGGCGATGCCGCCCCAACCCGGCAAATTTGTAGGTCCCGACGCGGTTCGCGATTTTGACGCCATATTCGCGCTCGGCATCCCATTCACGCGCGAAAGCATGCAAGGAGCCGGGCGGCTGGCACTGATCGCGCGCTGGGGGGTTGGCTACGACATGATTGACATGGACGCGATCACCGAGGCAAACGTGCTGCTGGCGATTACGCCCAACGCCGTACGGAGGCCGGTGGCAGAGGCGATCCTGACCTGCATCTTCATGCTCTCGAAGAACGTTCTGGAGCAGGATCGGACAGTGAGGGCGGGGAAGTGGCGCGGAGAACTTTCGCGTTTGGGAACCTGCCTGGCGGGACGAACCCTGGGGTCGCTGGGATGCGGAAACATCGCTTCCGAGATGTTTCGGCTGGCGGGGGGATTGGGGTTCTCGCGCTTCATTGCACACGACCCTTATGCCGACCGGGCGGCGGCCGCTAAGAGGGGCGTAGAACTGGTGTCCTTGCCCGAGCTCTTCAGTGACAGCGACTTCGTGACCGTCAACTGTCTGCTGAATGCGCAGACGCGCGGGCTCATTGGCGAGACGCAGCTACGCATGATGAAACCCACCGCTTTCTTCATCAACACGGCACGGGGCCCCATCGTGCGGCAGAAAGACCTCACCCGGGCGCTCCAGGAGCGATGGATTGCAGGCGCCGGGATCGACGTTTTCGAGAAAGAGCCACCCGATGCCGATGACCCGCTGCTGCAATTGGATAACGTGGTGCTGGCGCCGCATGCGCTGGCCTGGACCGAAGAGATCGCGCGCGACAACGGGTTGGAAGCCTGCGACAACATTCTAGCCTTGGCGCGGGGCGAAATTCCCCATGGCGCGGTAAATATGGAAGTGCTGAGCAAGCCCGGTTTTCAGAAGAAATTAGAAAGGTATCGATCGTGAAGGATAATCGCTTTTTGCGTGTGGTGAACGAAGGCCGCATTCCGGTAGGACACATGGTAATGGAGTTCGGCACCCGTGGCATAGCCATGATGCTGAAAGCCGCCGATGTCGACTTTGTGCTCTTCGACATGGAGCATACGGGCTTCGATACGGAGCGCATTGCCGATCTTACGGCTTGGCTGAAGGCCACCGACGTAGCGCCTTTTGTACGCGTGCCGCAGCCGCTCTACCATTTCATGGCCCGGCTGATGGATGCGGGAGTGTTGGGCATCATGGTGGGCAACGTCGAAACGCCGGAAATGGCCCAGAGCATCGTCGATGCGGTGAAGTACGCCCCGCTGGGAAAACGCGGCCTCGGGCTGGGCACGGCGCACAACGACTACATTGCGCCCGACACGGCTGCCTATCTGCGGCGGGCGAACGAGAACACCACCGTGATCTGCCAGATTGAATCCGAAATCGGGTTGGCGAATTGCGAGGCGATCGCCGCCATTGAAGGCGTGGATGTTTTGTGGGTAGGCCACTTCGATCTCACCCAATCGATGGGGATTCCCGGGCAGTTTCAACATCCGAAGTTTCTCCACGCGCTCCAGCGGGTGGTTGAGGTGAGCCGCCGCCACAACAAGCGGGCCGGCATCCAGCCGGGCGATGAAGCGCAGGCCGAGCAGTGGATCGCGTTAGGCTACAACGTGCTCAGTTGGAAAACGGACATCGGTATTTACCGCGGAACGTTAGTGAATGAGATCCGCTGGCTGCGGTCACATTTTGTGGAAAGCAATCTCTTCATCGAGCCGTAATTCCTAGGGACCGGCGCTGATAACCGGTTTCACCAGCATCCCCTCGCGTAAAGGAATGTCTGTTGGCAAAGCGATCACGTCCTGCTCCTTCAGGCCGTCTTTCACTTCCCAGCGCGTCACGCTGGACGCGCCCAACCGCACCTTGCGCCAGGCGATGAGGTTGTCCGGCATCAGAACATATACGCCTGCTTCATTATTCTGACGGCGCAGCACCTCCTTGGGAATGGTGATCGCGTTCTCTACCACGTTGGTGCGGATCTCGGCATTGACATTGGTTTGCGGAAGCAGCAGTTGCTCCGGATTATCGATGATGCAGGCTACTTCACCAACCTGCCGCGATTGCAGTGCCACGATTTGCGCCGGCAGCCGCTCCACCACGCCGCTCCACTGCCTGGACGGAAGCGCATCCCAAGTGATCTTCACCGGCAGTCCGGCGCGAATATTTCCCAGTTCCGGCTCATCCACGTAGACCATCACCCGAACCCGGTCGAGCCTGCCGATTTGCGCCACCGGATCCCCGGCGCGCACATACGCTCCCTTTCGAATGTCCAATTGGTACAAAGTCCCTGCGATCGGCGCGCGGATGATTCCCAGGTCCATCCGCCGGCGCGCCGTCGCTGCCGTGGCTTCTGCCTCGCGGAGCCTCGCCGCCGCCCCCGCCGTCTCCTGTGCCGACACCAAAGATTCCCGGCGCCGCTCGAGCGAGCGGCTCTCCGCCTGTAGTGCCTCGATTTTTTCCCGGCTCTGTTCGAGCTCTATCGCCGGAGCCGCTTTCTTATCCACCAGGCGCTTGAGGGATTCCTGCTGCCGTTGGGCGGTGGCGACATCCGCCTTGAGTTTTTCGAGCGCCGAGTTGATTTCCGATACGTCCCGGGCGCGTCCGCCTTTCTCGAGCAAGTCCAGATCGGCTTTTGCTTGCGCGATTCGCGCCTCGGCGGCGGACACCTCGATTCGAACATCGGCGGAGTCGAGTTCGGCGATTACGGAACCTTGCGCGATGGATTGTCCCTTCTCCACCGCAACCCTGGTCACCGATCCTTCACGCTCTGAGCGGATGGCGGTCCACTCGAGCGGCTCCACCTTGCCGTTGGTGGCGATGGCGCTGACCAGCGTCTCCCGTTTGCCTTTTATAAAGGAGATTTCAGGCGGTGCGTTTCGAAGCTGCACAAGATACCAAACACCTCCGCCAATCGCCAGCAGAGGCAGCAGCCACAACAGCCGCTTCATGCGGCGCTCGCGCAGTAATCGAACAGGACCTGCCATTCGATCAACTGCACGCGCATGGCGCTGCGCTCCGCCTCCGAGCCTGGATCGCGCCGCGCCTGCTCACAATAATCGACGAATGCCAAAGCGTCCCAGTGCCCGCTCCGGCCATACCCGAGCGTTGCCGCCTCCTCCGCGATGCGGGGAAAAACGGGATGCGTGCCCAGGCGCCGGAACCAGTAACCGGCATTGCCGGGGTCCGGCTCCTGGCGATGCAGGATGCCGTGCCAGAAAGTCCCTTCGGCCGTGAGAACATCCTGCGAAACTTTGTGCGACTCGTCCAGGCAGGAAAAGTAGAGCCACAGTCCGCTCAGCGCCGCTTCAGCCGCACGGCTCGCCGGAAACAATTCGTGAGCGCGAACCTTTCCCAATACCGCCTTGGCTGCCTCCGAGGAGCATTGCCCCCCGGCAAGCGGCATCAGCCGCGATCCATTTCCATCGAGCGCGAGGATCTCAGCCACAGCCTTGCCGTACACGGCGGGATCAAATAGCATCGCACTTCTATCCTGGCAGAGTCCTGGCGAACCACAGTTTACGCGCGGTTCCTCCCAGAATGGCCGCCCGCGCGGCATCGTTCAACGGAAGGTCCTTTTGAAAAATTCGCAGGTGCTCCGCGTAGCTAATGCGCGGAGTCCATAATTCTGAGGGGAAATCGCTGCCCCACACGCACCGCTCGGGGCCATACGCATTGATGATCTTCAGGCAGGGTTCGTGCATATCCGCGCAGGGATATCCGGTAGTGCTGCCGGTTGGCAGAAATGTAAGCTTGGCGTGCAGGTTTTTGCGGCGCCCCAGCCGGAGCACTCCCTGCAAAGTCTGTTCCTGTTCTTTACCCGCTTTGATATTGAGACAATGATCCAGAACCACCGGTAGCGATGGGAACTCCGCCAACAGCTTGTCGGCTTCGGGAGCCTTTTCCCGCCCGATGAGTACGTTGATGACGATGCCGGCCTCCAGGGCTGCTTTCCAGAGAGCGCGCACGCCGGGGTGGTCCAGCTTGCCGCCGCGTGCCGGGATGCTGCGCATGCCGCGAATGCCGTATTTTTCCGCGTAATGCTTGAGTTGCCCTGGACTATGCGGATCATCGGGATCGAGTGTGCAGACCCCGGCCACCCAATCGCGGTTGGCGGCGGCCGAGTCGCAAATGTAGCGGTTATCGAACCGGTAAAAGGTGCTGGTCTGAATGGCGCAGACCGCTTTGACGCCGTTCGCGGCGCTCTCTTTCTTCAGGTGCTCGAGCGAGCCCTTGCCCGCGGGCGGGCGAAAAGGCTTCTCGATCACCGGATACTTCTTCTCGTCCGGCGAATAAATGTGCGCGTGCGTGTCAATGACGAGCATGGGGTTAATCGCCCTGTGCGCCCACCAGTTTCACAAGTTCTTCGGATTTGCCGGCCAGAACGGCTTCCGCCTCTTCCATCGTGAAACTCTCCACTTTAGCCGAGATGTTCATCGAGCAGAACTTCGGACCGCACATCGAACAGAAGTGCGCATCTTTGAAGCCTTCCTGGGGCAATGTTTCGTCGTGCATTGCTTGAGCGGTCTCCGGATCCAGAGAGAGCTCGAACTGGCGCCGCCAGTCAAAGCGATAGCGTGCGCGCGACAGGTCGTCATCGCGATCGCGCGCGCCCGGACGATGGCGTGCCACGTCGGCGGCGTGGGCGGCGATCTTGTAAGCGATGATGCCGGCCTTGACGTCTTCGCGATTGGGCAGGCCCAGGTGTTCCTTCGGCGTCACGTAGCAAAGCATAGACGCGCCGTACCAGCCGATCATGGCGGCGCCGATGGCCGAGGTGATGTGGTCGTAGCCCGGTGCAAAGTCGGTGACCAGCGGCCCCAGCGTGTAGAAGGGAGCCTCGTGGCAAAGCTCCACTTCCTTATCCACCTGCAATTTGATCTGATCCATGGGGACGTGCCCGGGCCCCTCGATCATCACCTGCACAGCGTACTTCCAGGCGATTTTTGTAAGTTCGCCGAGAGTCTTGAGCTCCGCAAACTGCGCTTCATCGCTGGCATCGGCAAGCGAACCGGGACGCAGGCCATCTCCCAGGGAAAAGCTGACATCGTACTTCTGAAAGATTTTGCAGATGTCCTCAAACCGCTCGTAAAGAAAGTTTTGCTTGTGATTTTTGAACATCCACTCGGCCAGAATGGAGCCGCCGCGGCTCACAATGCCCGTGATGCGTTTCGTCGTCAGCGGGATGTACTGGATGAGCACGCCCGAGTGGATCGTCATATAATCCACGCCCTGCTGCGCCTGCTCTTCGATCACATCGAGCATCACGTTGATGTTGAGATCCTCCACCCGGCGCACCCGCGAGAGCGCTTCGTAAATGGGCACCGTACCGATCGGCACCGGAGAATTCTGGATGATCGCCTGGCGGATGCGCGGGATGTCGCCGCCGGTGGAGAGATCCATCACCGTATCGGCGCCGTACTTCACGCAGTAGCGGAGCTTATCCAACTCGTCTTCAATGTTTGAAGTGGTGGCGGAATTGCCGATGTTCGCGTTGATCTTGCACTTGGAGGCGATTCCGATCGACATCGGTTCCAGGTTTGGGTGATTGATGTTGGCGGGGATGATCATCCGCCCGCGCGCCACTTCATCGCGCACGACTTCGGGCGTCAGTTGCTCACGCAAGGCAACATGCCGCATCTCTTCGGTAATGATCCCCTGGCGGGCATAGTGCATCTGAGTGCGAACAGTGTCGCTGGCACGCTTGGCAACCCAATCAGTACGCATATTTCCTGATTATCGCGCATACGGCCCAACCGGTACAATCCAGCTTCTGGAAAGCAGAATGTACATCGTTGCACGCTTCTCATCCCGGGAACCGCATTTGCGGCATGGGGCGTGTTTGAAAGTTTTATTAGTTCAGGAACGCCCGGGTAAGAAACGTTGCCATCTGCTCCCGGAGCACCGTGTCATCAGGACAAAACCGGCCCGGCGCGCAGCCTTGCGTGATTCCCATCTCACGCAGTTTTTGAACGAACGGAAACTGGCTGTTGGTAGAGGGAACGTCGGAGAAGTAAGCGGCCTGCGGGAACGTAAAGTTGTCCCCGAACAGCGGGCCGAATTTCGCACGTATCACAAACACCGCCGCTTGGGCGCGCGTGACCGGAGCGTCGGGGCAGAACGCGGTGACGGTGCAACCCTGTGTGATTCCCAACTCCTTCAATTTCTGAATATATTGGAACTGAGGATGATTGACCGGAACGTCGGTGAACGCGGGAGTGGATGAGAACGTGAAAGTATCGCCGTAGATGGAGCGGACCACGAAGGCCGCCATCTGGCTGCGCGTGGTCACCGAGCCGGGGCAGAAAGTCCTGGCGGTGCAACCCTTGGTGATCGAATACTGCCCGATGACGTTGATAAAGTCAAAGAACGGGGAGGTGGAGAGTACGTCGTCATAGAGCGGCGAAGTGCTCCAGGGAAAATAGGAAACCCAGGTGCCCCATTGGGAGACTCCGTTGATCTTCGGCTTCACGTATTCACCGGCCACCCACAGACCGCCGTTGACGGGATCGATCGATCCACCGAAGTACTCGCCATAGCGCGCCTGCCCGTCGCCAATCGGACGGTAGGTGTCCTCGCCATCCTTCACGTCCTTCAAACCCGCGTAGGTCAGGGCTCCCGCGGAAGTCGTGGTAGTGCCGGTAATCAGCTTATTGGGGAGGTCCCCGTTGGGGCCGACTGTGGCCGGCACGTCAAAGGCGGGATAGAAAAAGTTGCCATTGATGTATCGCGACTGCTGCGAAATTTTGTTGGAACCGACATCGATCTTCGAGTAGACCACCGTAGTCGGCTCATCCAGATTGCCGGCATTTTGCGCGGCATACAGCGTGCCTTCGCGATAGATTGCTTTTAAGATATCCGCCGGACCCGTGTCGAGCAGCGTGATCGTTCCCAACTGTGGCGCCGGCGCCGGTTTCCCGTACTTCCACGAACCCACCAGGGTGGAGCGGACAGCGGCCGGCGTTCCCGTGGGATCCGTGATCCGCCATAAGGTGAGATAATCCGCGCCGGCCGTGGTTGAAGAGTTGATGAGCACCGCGCCGGGGGGCCCGACGCCGACGCGCCCTCGAACGTGTACCGGCATCAGTGTCGCGGCGGGCGTGTTGTCCTGGTTCTTAAAGTCGAAGAGGTCTTTGTAGGGCAAGCTGACGAGGGCGGGATTATAAAGGTCGGTCTTTTTAAGAATTCTTATCTTTGCGTAGGCGAACGAATTCAACAGCGAGCGGAACATGAGCATGGAGATGTAAACGGCTTTGTCATCGAAGCCCACTTGAGGAAAATCGGCGTAATTCTGCGTGACGGCGGTCCCGTCGAGTTTGGCGTTCAGGATCCAATTCTTCCAGCCGCTGGCATAAGTGGCTCCGTTGGAAACCGAAATAGCGAGGTACGACGTGTCCGCGGGATCATCGCGAACCTGCATGGTCATTAGAAAGCGGCCATGAATCTGGTCATAGCGAATCGAGACGTCACCGAGGATGCAGGATTGCGGCAGGTTGCTGGGACACATGGTGGCCAGGTTGGCCTGGAACCATTGCTGCATATGGACGGTGTCCGTAGCCTGACCCTCTTTGGTGAAACGGGTGATGCGGGAGTTCACCACTTCCAGGATGTCGTCCGGGCCGGAGGCAACATTCGGAGAAGGTGGCAGCAACTCCGTTTGCGGAATCCCCTGAAAACTGGTGCTGGGAGTTTCCCGCAGCGGCGCTCTCAGCGAAACCGGTGCGCGGGTGCCGCTGAGTTCATTAGAGGTTTGCAACCGTGGCGGCTGCGGGAGGTAGGCGGGGCTGCGTGGAGTGATGAAATTCCGGTGCGCGGCCTCTTCTTCAGGAGAAAGTACCGAACGCCGCGGCGGAGCCACAAACTTCCCGGGTGTGATAGAGCCGCGAGCGCTGGTGGCGGGATCGAAAGTAGAAGAAACCGAGGCTCGGCCGGAGCCTTGTGTTTGTGCCCGGAGAGACGTCAAACCAGCTAACGCAACCACCAGGGGCATCCAAAGATGACGCATTTTCACGAGTTTAACATGAGCAGACCAGATTGCCTTTTCAAACTCGCGGTTAGGGGTGCGCCAGCGCACACGAGCATCCCACGTCGGCACTGCCAGCAGCCCCCTCACCGGCTTCCAGGTGAGCGAATGCGTCATAGGTTGGCTTCTTAATACATGGCTCGATTCGTAACACCTGTTTTCCCCAATAGATCAAGGATGGGTTTCGCCCCTTCCGCCATCAGACGAAGCTCGGAAGGCGCCTGGATGAATTGGAAGCCCTGCTCGATGAACTTCGGGATGGACGCGTTTTGAATCGCCGGGCGGCCCGCGAACTTGCCGTGCTTTCTGGCGGCATTCACTACCTTGTCGAGCGCCCGCTCTAAGGCGGGCTCATCCTGTCTGCCGCGCAATCCCATCGAAAAGGAGAGGTCGCTGGTCCCGATGAACAGGACATCGATGCCCGGAGTGGCGGCGATCTCGTCGATGCGCTCGACGGCCCGCTGTTCTTCAATCATCGCCACCACCATCACGTTGCGGTCGGCGAAATCCGCATAGCCTTCGTCAGCCTGCCAGCGGAACGTCGCGAGACCGGGGCCGTACCCGCGATTTCCCGCCGGGGGATACTTGCAGGCATTGGCGGCGGTGAGGGCGAGATCGGGAGTGCTGGCGAAGGGAAAAATTACGCCCATCGCGCCCATGTCGAGGACACGCTTCGCCGTCCATGTTTCAACGACCGGAACGCGAGCGAAGGGCACCGCCGCCAGGCCTCGAGTGGCCAGCACGATATTACGCAGTGTCTCGAGCGTAATGGGGGAGTGCTCCATTTCGATCCACAGGAAATCGAAACCGAGCTGGGCCGCCTGCGCCGCGGCTTCCACGCTGGCGGTGGTAATGGTGGCGCCGACAACCGGCTTGCCGGATTCAAGCGTCTCACGGACGGGATTCTTCCACGTGTTGGGGATGGGCATGAGGGTCTCCCCGGCATTGTCTCGCAAAAGGGGGCGGCTTGTGTCCTACAATGAAAATCTCATGGCCAAAGAGTTTTCTATTTCGCCGCAAAGGGTTCCCCGGGTCGATACCAGGCACCGCCGCATTACGACGGAGCTGCCCGCTCCCGAGACCGTGCCGCTGCTTGAATCGCTGCATCGCACCGAGTTGCGTGCCATGCAAGGCCAGCCGCCGCTGGTATGGGACCACGCCGAAGGCTTTCAAGTCTACGATCCGGCGGGGAACTGCTGGATCGACTGGTCCTCCGGTGTGCTGATCACCAATGCCGGCCACAGCCATCCGGATGTGGTGCGCGCCATTGTCGAGCAGACGCAGAAGAAGATGCTCGCAAGCTACATGTTCCCGAACGAGCCCCGGGCGCGGTTTGCCGAGCGCTTCTCGTCGCTGCTGCCCGAAGGCCATCGGAAGGTGTTTCTCCTCTCCACCGGATCGGAAGCGGTCGAGTGCGCCATCAAGTTGTGCCGCTCGCACGGGCTGAAAGCCGGCGGCCGGGGCAAGAATACGATCGTGAGTTTTGAGAAAGCGTTTCACGGCCGCACGCTGGGCGCTCAACAGGCCGGCGGAATTCCGGCGCTGAAGGAATGGATCGGGAATCTGGATCCGGGTTTTGCCCAGGTTCCGTTTCCGGACGGTTTTCGCACCAGGGACGTATCCTTCGATCATTTCCTCAAATCTTTGCGGGAACAGGGCGTCGAAGGGCCGAACGTGGCGGGTGTGATGCTGGAAACCTACCAGGGTGGAAGCGCCGCTTTCGCTCCCCGGGAATACATGCAATCGCTCAGCCAGTGGTGCAGTGCGCACAAAATTCTGCTGGTGTGCGATGAGGTGCAGGCGGGCTTTGGCCGCACCGGCAAAATGTGGGGGTTCGAGCATTACGGCATCGTGCCCGATCTCACCACGTGGGGAAAAGGCATCACCAGTTCGCTGCCGCTGGCCGCCGTGGCCGGGAGGGCCGAAGTGATGGACCTTCATCCTCCGGGGAGCATGAGTTCGACCCACAGCGGCAATCCAATCTGCTGCGCCGCGGCGCTCGCTTCGTTAGAGGTCATCCTCAAAGAGAATCTGGTAGAGAACGCCCGGAAGATGGGAGAGGTGTTACACGCGCGGCTGCATGCGATGGCGAAGAAACATCCGGAAATCGGCCAGGTAGCGGGCAAGGGGCTGGTGGCGGGCGTGGCTTGCGTCAGGCCGGGCTCGATGGAAGCCGATGGCGATCTCGCCTGGGACATTGTGGAACGGTGCTATCACAAGGGGCTGCTCATGTTCACGCCGGTCGGATTCGGCGGCGCGACGGTGAAAATATGTCCGCCGCTCGTGATTACGGCAGACGCGATGGCCGAGAGCCTGGATGTGTTTGAAGAAGCGTTTGCCGAAGTTGCTTCCGCGCGCAAAGCGCCCCACGAGGCCGCCGCCCGATGAGCGTACCGCAGGTAGTGCTGGTGGGCGCGGGCATGATCGCCCACGATCAGATTTTGCCTTCGCTTTTCCAGTTGCAGCGCAAAGGCGCGATCGGAGAAATCACGATCTGCTCCCAGCACGGTAAGTCGATTACGGCCCTGCGGCAGGCTCCGGGTATTCAGAAGGCGTTCCCGGGCCAAACGTTTCGCCGCTTCCCCGCCGATGATTCAGGACCGCATCCGGAAATGTTCCGGGAGGCGATTGCCAAGCTGCCGCCCAGGCAGATCGTGGTCGCGGCGATTCCCGATCAACTGCATTACGACGTGGTGATGGCCGCGCTCGAGCACGATCAGCACGTGTGCTGCGTAAAGCCCTTGGTCTTGAAAACCGAGCAGTCCGTGACGATTGAGCGGGAGGCCAGAGCGCGAGGTTTGGTGGTCGGCGTCGAGTATCACAAACGTTTCGACGACCGCAGTCTGCTGGCCCGCCGCCGTTTTCGCGAAGGGTTGTTCGGCGAGTTTAAACTCGGCACCGCCTGCCTGATGGAGAAATGGTATTACCGGCGCTCGAATTTTCAGAACTGGTGTACGGTGGAGAACTCGGATGCGTTTACCTACATCGGCTGCCACTATGTGGACCTCGTGCACTTCATTACCGGCCTTTTGCCCGCTTCGGTGAGCGTATACGGCATCCGCGACCGATATCCGAACGGCAACGAGGGGTTCCTCTGGACCGATGCCCGTGTGCTGTGGGAGAACGGCGCGTGCCTGAATGTCCAGAACTCGCTCAGCTTTCCGGACGCCGCGCCCGGCACGAACACCCAGGGCATCACGATGTATTTCGCCGGTAGGGAAACGGGAGCCTGGTTGGAACATTCCGATCAATATCGCGGGTTGCGTTACAGCTACGTCCGCAATCCCGCCGGCGACGGCGCCACACAGTTTGCCGAGCCGAGTCCCGACTACTTCCAATATGTGGATCTGGGCGGACCTGGGATGGAGGTCGTGGGATACGGCTACCGGTCCATCGATTTTCTGATTCGCCAGTGCCTGCGCATCGAACAAGAGGCATCGTCGCTGGCGGAGCGCCAACACTTGCTTGCGGAGATGGATAAGGCCGGCGTGATGGCCACGCCCGCCAATTCGCGATACAACGAACTGGTGACCGAGGCCGGCCGCCTGTCCATCTTGAATGAGGGAAGGGAGGTGGCCATTGAGTACGGCGATTCGCCGCGCGTGTTCTTCCGCCATTAGGCTGGCTGTCTTCGCGCTGGTTAGTGTCTGGCTGTTGTCCGCGGGTGGCCCGGGATTCCGGTCCCGGCGCCAGCTTGATGACCACTTCTCGAAGCATGGAACGGAGTTCGGCAGGATTACCAAGCTCGAATACTTACGAATGGCGCAGGAACTTCGCGATGCTCCCAAGGCCGGCGACATTCTGGAAGCGGTGCGGAACGACGGGGTAATGACGCGGTTTCAAAGGAAGAAGGGATGGTTTGGCGCCTACAACCCCGATGGCACGATTCGTACGTTTTTCATCCCGAACGATGGGGAACGCTATTTCCGGAGGCAGGCCGCGCGGCCGCAGTGACGATTATGACGGATGCGGAAGTGAAGACTTATCTGAAAGAAAATGAATACCCCGCGCACTTGGTCAACGGCGGCAAAAAGGGGCTGATCGAGCAGTGGGAAAAATTTGTGGCGGAAGTGGACCGTGGCTACTCTCTGCACCTGGAGGATTACCGGAATGATTTGGATATCCGGGCGTTGATCGCGCGGTTGGGATTGCAGGCGGAGGTGGAAGAGGCGGACCGCCGGTTGCGCAAGCTGCTGATATTCTCCGAAGAATCCATCTGGGATTGCGATGACAATCCGGACGCGTTTTGGTTATATGGATATCCGCAGAATGCGATGGGAGAACTGCTGGAGGATCTGCGCGCCGAAGGGTTTATTGAATGAATCCGGATGGACGAATTACGCGGACTCCCGGCTTCATTCCTCTGCAGAAGCGCCATCGCTCCGAAGCTCCGGTGCCGGATCTACTTCGCCGCCTCCGTGCCCCCCGGTAGCTCCCGGATCCAATCCCGAAGCAGCTTCGCGCCCGCCTCATCCACGCGATTCGTGCTCGTTGGCGGCATCTGACCGTTCCCGCGCACGTTCACCCGGTGAAACAGCACCGAACGCATCGGATCGCCCGGAGCCACCAGCCGCGCATTATTAATCCCAAACGTATCGTGCATCGGAGGCTCATTCACCATATGCGCCTTCGCCAGCGGTGTCTTGTATCCAAGCTCGATCAACGAGTTCCCCCCGCCGTCGGAAACGTGGCACATCGCGCAGTTCACCTGCAAATACGTCTTCACCCGCGTTGCCAGGGGGGCGGTCTCATCGAAAGGATTCCGATAGGCCAGATACTCGGAAGGCGCTTTCGGCAATGCCGTCTTAAACAGGCCGATATGCGAAAACGTGCGCAGTTGATTGTCCTCTGCCGCTTCATACTTGTGGCTGCGGTTCATCTGCGGCGTGGTCAACCCCAACACAAACCCCGCGGCGCGCGAGTGGCAGAACATGCACTCATTCCGGCTCGGGTAATGCCACACCTGCTCTCGCACTCCCCCGGATCGCTCCTTCACCGAAAACGACCGGTCCATGCCCTTCGCCTCCACCAGCGTGGCGTCGGTCTGCTCGTCGTTCCAGTTGTAGGTGTACCCCACCCAGCGGTCGTCCTGCTTCACCACAATCCGCGTTTCGATCCGTTTCCTCGACGCCGGATTGCCTTCCTCCATCTCCAGCGAGAAGGATTTCACCGTCACCGCGCCATCGTCGAATTCCCAGGGCTTCGTTTCGTTGAACTTGATTTGCCTCCCCTCCGGCATCGCAAGAAACCGCTCCTTCACCGCTCCGTCCGACCAGAAAGGCGCATTGATCGAATAAGGAATGACCCCCGCCGCAACTTCATGTCTGGCGACGGACGCAAAAATTCCGGTCTCGCTCAGTTTCCGGGGAAACGGTGGAAGCGGCAAGGCAGGCGGCTGGCGCTCCAGTTGGAATATCTGTCCCCGGTCATAATCGACGGCGTAGAACGATCCATCCCTGCCTACACCGAACCCGGCCATCTTTACCGTGGTATCGGCCACTTCCTCATGCCAGGTGACTTTCTTCGCGTCATGGTCGTACCGCAGACCCCACATCTTGCCGTACTGGTAATCGCCGTATAAATAAACATCGCGCAGCTCTGGAAACTTAGCTCCCTGATATACATAGCCGCCGGTGATCGACCGGGCCTCGGTATGGTGATGTTCCACCACCGGAGCCACAAACGGTGTCGGACCGCGTTTGCTGTTCGGATGAAAGGGACTGCTGCCCTCCATCACGCTCCAACCATGATTGGCCCCGCGCGACGAAAGCTCGATCATCTCCCAGAGATCCTGGCCCACATCGCCGACCCACGGCTGCCCCGTGTGCGGATCGAAACTGAAGCGCCAGGGATTCCTGAATCCGTACGCCCAGACCTCGGGCCGGGCGCCGGGCAGATCCACAAATGGATTATCTTTCGGAATCGAATAATTGCGGCCTGCGTCCGGATGGTCCACATCGAGCCGCATCATGGCCGCCAGCAGGTCATTCATGCTCTGCCCGGTCCCGTTCGGATCGGAGCCGCTGGTACCGTCGCCGGTGGTGATGTAAAGATATCCGTCCGGGCCAATCACGGCTTCGCCGCCATTATGACCGCGGGCCGGCCATTCCACGATGATTTTCTGCGATTCGGGCCGGAGCCGCGGCGGGTTACTCCCGGCCGCGAGCTGAAACCGGGAAACGCGGCTCAGTTGAGGGCCCTTCACCTTCGGATCGAGATGGCTGAACACAAACACGTACCCGTTCTCCGCATACTTCGGGTGAAAGGAAAACGCCGAGATCCCCCGCTTCATGTCGAGGAATAAATCCTTCTTCCCGCTCGGATCGTCGGGGCGGAAACTGTAGATCAGCCCAGGCGTGTACTCCGCCACCATAAACCGCTCGGACGTCGGATCTTGGGCAATATAGACCGGCTCCTTGAAGGACACTTGGCTGAACGCGCGGGTCAGCCGGTATTTGCGCGGCGGTTCTGGTGAGCCCACCACCTTCGACGTCGTCCAGTTCACCCGCCGTGCCATGCCGAAAGGCTTGGAAGGAGGGCTTTGGGAAAGTACTAACTCACCGCTCAGCACGAGAGCTAACAGTGCGGCGCCAAAAAACACGTGTGCCCGTATGGTCATGTATCTTCACATTCTCACACGAGGCAGCCAATCCCGACACACGGGTTGTAGAATCAATCAGGCCAGGGGACCTCCAGATGAACGTGCCACGTAGTCTTGTTACGCTTGCACTCGGCTGGGCTGCCGTCATGAGCGCGCAGCAGCCTTCCGCCAGTGTCGTCGGCCGCGTCACCGATGCAACCGCGGCGGTGATTCCCGGCGTTACCATCAAAATCACCAATATCGACACCAATATTGCCCAAAGCGGATCCTCCAACCAGACCGGAGACTTCACCATTCCCTTCCTGAATCCCGGCCGCTATCGCATGGAAGCCACGCTCGACGGCTTCCGTTCCTATCGGCACGCGGAGTTCACCCTTACCGTCGACCAGGTGTTGCGCATCGACATTGCCCTGGCCATAGGCTCCGCGGCCGAGAGCGTCACCGTTACCAGCGCACCCCCCGTGTTGAATACCGAAAGCGGCGCTCGCGGGGAAGTTACTACGAACAAAGAGATCTCCGAAATGCCGCTCGATGGCCGCAATTTTTCCGACCTTGCCTATCTCACCGGTGGCGTAATCCCAAAGGGCGATGGCGGCGACGGCGCCTACGCCGTGAACGGAGCCCGCGCCGATAACTTCGGCTTTGTCATCGATGGCGTGGAGAACACCCAGAAGCGGAACACCGGCGCCATGATCAATCCCTCGCTCGAAGGCGTACAGGAGTTCAAACTCATTACGTCCGGCTTCTCCGCCGAATATGGAAAGTATGCCGGGGGCGTGCTCAGTGTCGTTACAAAGAGCGGAACCAACCGGTTCCGCGGATCCGCCTACGAATTCCTGCGAAATGATGTACTCGATGCGCGCGGCTATTTCGATGTCTCCAAGTCGAAGCTGCGCAAGAACCAGTTCGGCGCCGTCGTGGCCGGTCCGGTCTATCTGCCCAAGCTCTACGATGGCCGCAACCGTACTTTCTTCATGGTGAGCTGGGATTCCGTGCGGCTGATCAACGGCAAGACGCAACGCGGCATCACGCCCACGCCGGAAATGTTGAACGGTGATTTTTCGAGAGCCACGGATGCCTTCGGACGGCGCATTACTTTGATGGATCCGATCGATAAAGTCCCTTTCGCCAACAATCAGATTCCGCTAAGCCGCTTTGACCCCGTAGCGTTAAAGCTCGCCGCTTATTTCCCAAAACCCAATCTGGCGGGCGGCGGTGTGAACAATTTCATCTCCCAAGGCAATGGCACAACCGGCAACAACAATTTCGGAATCAAAGTGGACCACAATCTCAGCGCCAGGGACCGGCTTACCACAAGCGCGTTCTGGCGGCCCAATAGCACTTCTGATCCCGTTGCCGACAGCCGCTCGCCGCTACCAATCTTCGGCTCGGTGAACAACACGCTCGATCTGCTCTCCTATCTCCGTTACCTGCGCACCCTCAGCCCCACCATGTTTCTGGATGCGAAAATCTCCTTTTCAAGAAAGACCAATAATCAGCGCTGGCCCTACAGCGACGAACGCGATTGGGCCGGGGAAGTGGGATTCGTTGGCGGTACCACCAATCCCGTGGCGAAAGGCCTCCCGCAGCTAACGGCTAGCGGCTATATCATCCTTGGACCGGCTTACGATCTGCCAAAAATCTGGTCCTATAACAATTATCAATATGCCGCGTCCATGACGTGGATTCACGGCAAGCATAATATGA
>DATLCW010000367.1:0-5111 GCA_035526195.1 Bryobacteraceae bacterium | reverse complement strand
TCGCACCATGCTGCGCGGCATTCGAGTCGCAAGCAAACAGGAACTGATTGACCGTATCCACCTCTATTACGACGAGATTAATGCCGACCCCGTCATCTTCCGCTGGAAGTATAAGATGGATGAAACTATTGGACAGATTTCAACAGAATGATAATCTAGACTGCGAATGCAATGCCACCCGAAAGAAGCCCTACAAGTCCGCCAAGGGGATTTCCGATTTCGAGCGACTTTGTTCGTCCGGTGATCCCATTACTCTGACATAGTCGTTGCGTAAGGCAACGGCGACAAGCGCAACGACCGGCCACCAACTCAACCTAAGATCGAAGTACTCAAGTCCGTTTGCGAACAGCGCAACGCCCACGAAATACCCGACGGCGCTGCACAGAAAGCCGAAGGTGAAGAGTGTCGACTTCGATTTTCTACCCAATGGGAAAAGCAGCGTGAATGGCAGACTCACAAGGGTCGCGATAGTCGGCATCAGCAACATGCCAGCTACGTTTAGTACCATAGTTTTCATCATCGAGATTGTATCTGCTGTAGGCGCGGCGCGCCGAGAGAATGATACTCCTTCAACTCCACGTTGCGCCACGATACACGTGGGAATGCAACTCCTCTGGTTTTCCCTGCCTGCTGCTCCCTCCGGTTGCCGCAGCCACCTCTATTCATCTCAGTGTAAGCTTGCTGAAACGTTCGTGATGACGCTGCCGGACTGGAAACCGGGTCCCGTCAGCCGCGCCAACGTGGACCTTCGCCTACCGGCCTTCCCAAGGACCGAAGTAGTCCGCTGGAAAAGTAAAGACGGGCTCGGCGTCGAAGGCCTGCTGCGCGTATCCAACGCAATATCATGCCGGCAGGAAGTACTCACTGCTGCTGAACATCCACGGCGGAGATCAAATCAGCGTGGGAGTCGTGACCGACTTGACGAAGGCAATATGTGGATGGGTGCGGTAGTTCTCGGAGGCGGCCCAGGGCTCGCCCTTGAAGTGGTACGGAAGAAAGCCGGGCACATCGGCGGTCCGTTAAAGCCCCAGAGATTCGTGACGCCCGCGCTCACGACTGCAGGGACTCGGGAGGTCATGAATCGGCCGTAAGACCACACCATCAGGCCCAGCTGATCGACCCGGCCATCAGGGTCCTGATAGTCGCCGCCGCCCCAGTCGTTTTCACTGGCGAAGCGGAACTTCCTGCCATACTCGATGAAGGACTAGGAGGCAACACGCCCGCCGGCCCCTAAGCGAGGGATCGGAATGATACAACGGGATTCCTAGCGCCGGAGAGTCACGGCGAAAGAAGTGCATGCCCGATCTCATGGACCGGCATATCGAGCGGATGGATAAGTACGGGCGCTGACCGGAAGCACTTCGCTCTGCACCAGTCCGCCGAAGCGTCTTTCGCGGCGGCGGTATTCGGAAAGCGCCAACTCCAGGCATCGCTCATCGAAGTCCGGCCAGAACTGCGGCAGAAACACCATCTCGGCGTAGGCGCATTCCCACAGCAGGTAGTCGCTTAAACGTTGTTCGCCGGCGGTACGGATCAGCAGATCGACATCCGGGCCGAGGGCGGACGAGAACTCCTCATGGGTTCTTGCCGTCTGGGCCGCGCGCACGATGGCTTCCCGCGAGGAGTAGTCGAGCGCAATCCGCAGATGCAGCCGGCTGCCGGGTGCGGTCTCGCATTCAGCGGATTCTATCAGTGGGATCAGATAGCCCGGCAGCCGGTCTCTTCTGCCGATCACGCTGAGGCGGATGCCCCGGCGGCGGCATTGTTCGATGTCCGTCAACAGATAGTGCCGCAGCAGCAGCATCAGGGCGGCAATCTCAGGCCGCGGCCGCTTCCAGTTGTCCGAAGAAAAAGCATACAGGGTAACGGTGCCGATGCCCAGTTTTACAGCGGCTTCCACGGTGCGGCGAACGGCCTTGGCGCCTTCTCTGTGGCCTTCCTGGCGGGGGACGGAGCGTTGCGTAGCCCAGCGGCCATTCCCGTCCATGATGATCGCGACATGCAAACTCCCGAGTGACATAGCTATCCGCCAGCTCCTCTCATTGCCTTGATCAAAGCTTCCATGTGGTCCAGATAGCGGTTGAGTGCGCCGCGGCCTTGCTTTGTCAGCCGGAACTCCGTTTTCGGCACACGCCCTTCAAAGGACTTCTCGCAACGGATGTAGCCGCCGTCCTCGAGTTTGCGCGCATGAATACTGAGATTGCCATCTGTGGTATCGAGCAGTTTCTTGAGATCGGTAAAAGTGAGCGACTCATTCACGGCCAGCGCGCTGACAATGGCCAGCCGGATGTGCTCGTGAATCAGCCGGTCAACGTCGTGTACGCGGCCGCCGGTGAGCGGCGTGGAACTCGCTTCTCGAGGAAGCGGCTCGGGGATGTGTTTGCGGGCGAGGTTCTTAGCCACCATACCTCCTGGCGATGACAAAACCGAAAACCATGTGCAGGATGCCGAAACCCGCCAATAGAAACCAGTTTCCCCAAGCCGGCGGAGAAAACAGGCAGACGCCTCCCAAACCCAGGAAACACGCGCCCATGACGGGAACGATGCGCACAGAAAATGCGCCTCCGGTCATCACGCCAGTTCCGTAAAGCAGAAGCCACAAACCGGGAAGGAGTTTCTGCTGCCCGGCCGATACGAGGGCTCCCGTCAATAGCACTCCGGCCGCCAGCGGCGGCGCGAAGCTAAGGGCAAACTTCCGTGCAGGCGCGGAGACCAGGGTGGCCTTTCGCTGCATGCTGTAGACGCCGATGCCTATAGCGATCAGCGCTTCCAGCAGCCAGATGGAGAGCCAGGTCTGAGGATCGGGTTGACGCATGGCGAGCAATGCCGCCAGCGTGGCTGTGGCGCCCATGGCAAAGCCTCCCCAGCCGGGGACGGCAGTGAAGCTGGAGGCGCGCTCCATTGTTTCGCGAATGAAGCGGAGATTGTCGATGGCATGCTGATGGATGGGGACGGCTTTTGCCTGGGCCGGATGCATGAGAGTAGCTTACGGCGGCAGCCATGCATTGTCAAGTACTTTTTACTGCAAAGCAAAACGTCTCTAATGGCTGTGGCGCGGAATCTCTTTCCCGGCATTGCGGTACTTCACGGCGAATTCCAGAACCGCCCCGGTCTCCTGCTGGCTGACATGGGACCGGAAGAGTTCCTGCCACGGTGTCTGATTCGGCGGGACGTCGATCGTTAACCCCGCCCGCCGGCGGGCGATCTCTTCCCCGGTGATCTGAATGTCTACGCGGCGGCTGTTGAGGTCGACTTTGAGCTTGTCTCCCGTTTGCAGAATGGCGAGGTTGCCCCCGGCCGACGATTCCGGGGAAGCGTGGAGAATGGAAGGGCTATCGGAGGTGCCGCTCTGCCGCCCGTCTCCGAGACAGGGAAGCTTTGAGTAGCCAGCTTTCACCAGCGAGTCCGGGGGGAGCATATTTACTACTTCCGCCGCGCCGGGATAACCGATCGGGCCCACACCGCGTACCACCAGAATGCAGGTTTCATCGATGTTCAGCGCCGGATCATTGATGCGTTCGTGGTAATCTTCCGGCCCCTCGAAGACAATCGCGCGGGCGATAAAGCTGTTGTCTTTGAGGAAGCGCTGGCGGAACTCGGGGCTGATGACAGAGGTTTTAATGATGGCCGAGTCGAAGAGATTTCCGGTCAGCACCAGGAACCCCGCATCCTCCAGGAGCGGCTTGTCATAGGACCGGATCACGTTCTGATCCTGACTGCGCGTTGCGGTGTAGTTATCGCCGACGGTCTTGCCGGAAACCGTCATCGCGCCGGTGCGGATCTTCCCCGCGTGCAGCAGCTCTCCGATCACAGCGGGAACTCCTCCGGCGAGATGGAAGGCTTCGCCCAGAAACTCTCCGGCGGGCTGGCAATTCACCAGCAGCGGAATCTCGTGCCCGATGGTTTCCCAATCCTTCAGCTTCAACTCGACACCCATGTGCCGGGCGATGGCGATCAGGTGAGTCGGCGCATTGGTGGAGCCTCCGATCGCCGAGTTCACCACGATCGCATTCTCGAATGCTTCGCGCGTCAGCACCTTACTTGGAATGAGGTCCTCGCGCACCATATCCACAATGCGCTTGCCCGTGGAGTACGCCATCTGCGCGCGCTCGCGGTAAGGCGCCGGAATCGCCGCGCAGCCCGGGAGCGACATGCCCAACGCCTCGGCCAGCGAGTTCATGGTCAGAGCGGTGCCCATGGTGTTGCAGTGTCCAGCGCTGGGCACCGAAGACGCGACCATCTCCATGAATCCAGTGACATCGATTTCCGCGGCGGCGAAGAGACGGCGCGCCTCCCACACAGCCATGCCGCTGCCGGAGAGTTTCCCTTTGTAGTAGCTGTTCAGCATCGGGCCGCCGGAGAACACGATGGCCGGGATATTGACGGTGGCGGCGGCCATGATGGATGCGGGCGTCGTCTTATCGCAGCCGGTCGTGAGAACGACTCCGTCGAGGGGGTTTCCGTGGAGAACCTCTACCAGACTGAGATAGGCGAGGTTGCGGTCGATGGCGGCGGTGGGGCGGCGGCAGCTCTCCTGGATCGGATGTGTGGGGAACACAAACGGGATGCCGCCGGCATCGCGGATGCCGTCGCGGATACGGTCCGCCAGGGTCAGATGATGCCGGTTGCAGGGGGAGAGATCGGAGCCGGATTGGGCGATGCCGATGATTGGCTTGCCGGATTGCAGTTCCTCGCGCGTAAGGCCGTAGTTCGGGAAGCGCTCCAGGTAGATGGAGGTCATCGACATGTTGTGCGGGTTGTCGAACCAGCAGCGGCTGCGCAGCCTTCCGGCGCACTCGTTCTTGGTAGGGGGATGATTGCTCATGGAATCGACTATTGTACCCTTCGACCGGGTTGGAAGCGGGTCAGGAGCAAGTCTCGACCCGCCAGGCAGGAGTGCCCGCGCCACACGGATTAGTAGCCTTTTTGCTTGTCTACGACATTGATGAGCGGCCGGCCATCGACAAAACGGCGGATGTTTTCCTTAATCGTGTTGGTCATGCGCTCCGCGTCTTTGTCGGAACGTCCGGCGATGTGCGGCGTGACGATCGCGTTGTCGAACTTCCAGAGTGAGTTGCCCTCAGGCAGTGGTTCGGGATCGGTCACGTCTA
>DATLCW010000358.1:0-3290 GCA_035526195.1 Bryobacteraceae bacterium | reverse complement strand
GGACACTTACAATGCGCTTCATCTGAGCCTTTCACGCCGTTTTACCACAGGCCTGACGACCAGCCTGCAATACTCCTGGTCCCACAGCTATGGGACTACTCAGGGGTCCAACGAGGCCCTCACGGTCCAGAATCCTTTCTGCTTCGACTGCGAGAAGGGCGACGGTCCGGCCGACATCCGCCACTATTTCTACGCCCATGCGCTTTATGAGTTTCCACTTGGAAAGGGCAGACGCCATCTGGCCTCGGGTGTGGCGTCGGCGTTGTTCGGCGGCTGGACGATCGGCGGAGTGGCCAACGGCCGAACCGGGTTACCCACCAATGTCTTCCTCGCACGCCCCGATGTAGTGAACGTTGATAGAGCCACGGATCGAATCGTGTCAGCGGCAGGTCCTCCCCCGGCGGGCGCACTCGCCGTCATCAATACTCCTGGAGGCGGCGCCACCCGCGCCACGCGCCGCCCGGATTTGATCGCCGGCGTCAGTCCCTATATCAAAGACCGCACCTCGCGGCAGTGGCTCAATCCAACAGCCTTCTCCGTGCCCGCGCCCGGAACGTATGGCAACCTGGGTCGCAACGCGCTCCGCGGGCCCGGATTCTTGCAATTCGACCTCATGCTAGGCCGGCGCCTTTTTCTGCGGGAGCGGCAAAGTCTTGAATTCCGTACGGAGATCTTTAATGTGGTTAACCGGGCCAATTTCAGCAATGCGCCGGCGACTCTGCCCAACGATCTGCCACGCACCCAACCGGGGCAGCCCTTCTCGCTCTTCACGACCCCGGGCTTTGGAGTGATCACGTCCACGGTCGGCCGGACGATTGGGCTGGGAACATCCAGGCAGATTCAGCTCGGCCTGCGGTACTCGTTTTAATACAAAGAGCCCTTAAGGAGATATTTGCTTCTGGGTGCGGTGGTATTGCTTAGCTTCGCAAACGGCGCCAACGACAACTTCAAAGGTATGGCGACGACCGGCGAGCGCTAGCGTGGGCCACGGTGTTCACTTTTCTTGGCTCAATCGGCGCTATCCAGTTAGCCGGCGGATTGGCAGCAAAGTTCAACGGCTCGGGCCTGGTCGGAGGAGAGATTTACGCTCAAGTGCCGTTTCTGGCCACAGTGGCCTTGGGAGCTGCGGGGACTGTGCTGATTGCGGCGGGGGTTGGCCTGCCGATCTCCCGTTGATAATTCAGCTAGCCAGGCTGGTCGGCAATCGCGATTGCGTCTGCGTTGATCCGCCCCATCCTCTCGCCGCGATTCCAGCTGGCCCATTCGCCGCTGCTGCTGTACAGGTCCCAGCCACGATGCTTGTTGCGAATGCCGGAGATTGCCGGGCTGGAAGTGAGGTGGTTCGGTTGAGCATCAGTGACGCCCTGCACTGGCTGCCCGGCGCAGGTATCAGTTTCGCTCGGGGCGTGAACGACACTCCGAAAATCGCGGGAGTGCTTTTAGTGGCATGGAGCGCCCAAGTGGAGATCGATTATGCGCTGGTTGCGATCGCCATGGTGCTCGGTGGGGTGTAGGTGCGGTGCGTGTGGCACAAACCATGAGCCAGAAGATTACGCCTACTGTCAAAAAAGCGGGCTGATTTCACGTAACTTACATCCTTAACCACGTTGGTCTTGCGGGCGCGGCTCTGGAATTCGTTCTGGATGAAGCTGGAGAATCCCGCCCGTGCCTCATTGATTAACCGTGGGCTGAAGATGTGAGTCCAGACAACAAGTATGTTCTGGTCGCATGCGGTCGTTCGAGATCGAGTGAAACGTGCCGCTGGCGTTGGGTTTCTGGACGTATTTGTCGAGGATCGCCGCGGTGATGGGTTGAAGCGCGAACTGGGAATCGTGTGATTCGGAAATGGCGTAAAGGCTGCCAACGGATCGTTGACCACCGTGGAACCGAAGTTGCCGCTTCGTTGGGCGGCCGTGGAAATGGTGGTGATCTGGGTGATGCCTTTGCGCACATAGGTCCCCTCGTAAGCTCCGAGGATGAATCTCTTGCTCCTCCGCAGCGGCCCGCCGCCGGCGCCGAACTGGTTGCGGCGGAAGGGGGGACGCATGCCCGGCCCGATTGTTGAAGAAATTGTTGGTATCGCCCTTATCGTTGCGCAGAAACTCCCATAGCCGCGCAAGGAGTAGCTCCCAATTACGACGGTGGGAAAGGCGTAGCTGCCGTCACGGGAGCTCAGGGTTTCGCGCACAAAGCCGGCGCCGTTGTTCTGCAAGCATAACCTGGACACCGGAACCGGCGCCGTGTTGTGGGTCGGCGATGCGGCCGTTGATCGATCCCGCGTCCTGGCCGAACAAAACTTACGATGGCCAGGTACAGAAAGATCGACGGGAAAAAGACGACTCGCCGCTTCATTGCCTCGTCTGCTTTTTGTGGCTTTATCCGAACCGCAGCGGGCACACGCGCGCAGTTACCATGGATTTTATCCGGCTGTTTCGAGGGTGGCACTTGCGACACCTCCTCCGGACTGTTTATTGATCGCTGAGCTGAAACAGTTGACGCACGCTTCCTTTTCAAGAAGTCGCTTTGATTCCCAGAAACATCAGTTTTTTACCCTCGACCTGCCGCGCGCGGAAACCTTCGGCTTCTAACCAGGAAAGCCAGCACTCCCGCGGAAACACTCCGAACGTATGAGGATCGTGCACGCAGCGTGTACCATCCTTACCGGATAGAAGAATCGCGAAATCCACGTCGTAAACAGTGTCGGAAGGGTCGGGGTCCCTCATCCACGCCAGGTAGCGGCCGGACCGGGGGCCGTTTTCGCCTCCCCCATATTCGGTCCGCTCGAGAAAAGTCTCGCGCGTGCAGTCCGGCACAAATAAAGCCGCCCCGCCCGGGCGTAGATGCGTGTATGCGGTGGCCATCGCCATCCGCAGATCGCGCTCGGTAGTCATATACATCACCGCATCATTGATAAATACGGCATCGAACAGAGACCCCAGGCGAATAGTGCGCATGTCGCCCTGATGCACCGGACACTCCGGGTTCAGCCGCGCGGCCATCTTAAGCATCTCCGGGGACAGGTCCACCAGGTCCATCTGAAAATGTTTCTTCAGGTGATAGGCTACGCTTCCGCCCCCGCACCCGAGTTCAAGAACTCGCCGTGGAGCGCATGTCTCTTGCAGGATCCGGGCGTAGGATGCCGCCTGCTTCGCGAAGACCTTGGGCGGTGAGAACACCGGCCACCACTCCGCCAGCTCCTCGTAAAGCTTCATCAATCGATGTGGCGATACGCAGGGATGGTGAGAAACTCCTGAAAATCGTCGCGGGTCATCATGTCCGCAAAGATCTCC
>DATLCW010000355.1:0-7327 GCA_035526195.1 Bryobacteraceae bacterium | reverse complement strand
CAACGAACCTCTGCGCGTCGCGGCTGGGGATTGGTGGATCGGCCAGCGCGTCAGTCGCGGCGTGGATCCGATTGCTGATGAAGTGCCCGAGCATAGCGGTCCGAACGTGGTTGTGGAATGCACACCGCTGCCGCTCAAGGCGCGCGCCCGTCAGTTCCGCGACGGTCTCGATGTGTGGACGCCGGCGCAACGCCGCATCGCGCCGGACATGCTCAGCCCGCGCGCGAAGACGCACAACTACCTGAACATGATCGTCGCCGAGCAATCGGTGAAAGCGCACGATCCCGATGGCTGGGCGCTGCTGCTCGATACCAACGGGAATCTTTGCGAAGGAATCGGCTGCAACGTCTTCGTGGTCCGGGAGGGCAGCCTTTATACTCCGAGCGAGCGTTATGTCCTTCCCGGCATCAGCCGTCAGATGACCCTCGATCTCGCGCACAAACTCGGCATATCCGTAGTGGAAGGGGACATCGACCTCTTTGACGCGGCGAACGCCGAAGAGATGTTTTTAACCTCCACGAGCCTCTGCATCGCCGGCGTGCGCACCTTCAACGGTGCCAGGATCGGCGACGGCCGGGCGCCCGGTCCGGTCACCAAGCGGCTGACCGACGCCTACATCGCCGAGGTGGGCTGCGATTTCGTGAAGCAATATCTGGATCGATTGAGCTGACGCGCGAACAGGAATCAGAATGGCAATGACGCTGCTGGCCATGGGCGCTCACTACGATGACGTTCCGTTTGGCGTACCGGGAATCGTGCTCCAGGCGATCGCTAAAGCAGAGTGGCGCGTCGTCATCGCCGCGCTCATCGGCGATTACCGCAATTGGGCCCCGGCAAAAGGCCGCCATGACGAACTCGTCAAGGGCGCCAAAGACCTTGCGCATTATTATGGCGCTGAGATGCGTTTCCTCAATTTCGCTTCTCACCTGTTCGAAGTCACAACGGACAACAAGAAGCGCGTAGCCGAACTCGTTACGGACGTAAAACCCGATATGGCTCTCATCCTCTGGCCGAACGATCGCCATGACGACCACCGCATGGCCTCCCAGTTGTGTGAGATCGCTCTCAACCACGGCGGCCAACTACTGGGCAAAGATGAGTACCGTCCACCGCGGCGGATTTATTGGTACGACAATGGCCCCCGTCACACCATAGGATTCGAACCGGACACCTTCGTGGATGTCAGCCGGCAATGGGACTCCGCGAAGGAATGGCTCGGCAAGCTGATGGCGATGATGAGGAATGAAGAGTATTCGGCGAAGAAAACGGATGCCGCGGTGGAGCTCAAGGAAACCCTGGTAGCCTATCGCGGGAGAACCTGCGGTGTCCGCTACGCCGAAGCGTTGCGCGCCTACCAGCAGCCGCCTCGGGATATTTTCCAGGATTTCTAACTGCTGGATTACCGGCGCGGGGGAAGCTTCTCTTTCGGGATTTTGCACAGCGCCGTGCCAAACCACGATGCTACTTTGAGTTCGGTGGTCATGGCCAGAAGGGTATGCGCTTCCTGTTGCGAGAGACCGTAATCCTGTCGCAGCCAGCGCAGCATCTCACTGATGGCCTCCCGGAAGCCTCGTTCGAGCGCACCTGGCGTGGCCCCGAGCGTCTCCAGAAACCCGTCGTGCTCCACACGCGGCCACGTGATGCGGTAGCCCTTGCGGAGATTCACCGTGAACTGCACATCCATCGAGGTTTCCGTGCCCTGGCCAAGCAGTTCGCCGTCGCCGAAGCCGGCGTGGCCATCGCCCACCATGAGGAACGCGCCGCGGGCGAAAACCGGCAGATAGACGGTTGCTCCTTCGTCGATACGGTTGTAATCGAGGTTGCCGCCGTATTGCCCCATCGGTCCGGAAGAGATCGCTTGATTCACCGGTGGCGCGACCCCGATGCAGCCGACGGAGGGATGCGCCTGAAATTCCAGCTTTACCTTGCTGCCCAGGGCGCGCGAGGGTTTGATTTCGCCGCCGGGCGGCTGCAGCGTCCACTTCAAGGCATTGCGCCTTCCGGGCTGAAGCCATTCGTCGCAGCAGATCCCTGACTCCAGTCCTTCGATGCTCGGCGGCGCTAATGCGTCGAGAGCGATCCGAACTCCATTCCAGCCCCAATCGCGGTTGAGACGCACCTTGTCGAGCCGGATCACGAGTGTGTCGCCCGGTTCGGCGCCTTCAATATAGAACGGGCCGGTGAGGACGTTGTCGCCATCAAGGATGAGCTTGCCCGTTTCGTCCCGCCCCCGCGAATCCAGGAGCTTGGTGATCACGGTGTCGCCGGGACGAAGCCGCGCGGCCGGCGGATGGGCGGCAAAGGTTTCATAGTAGCGGTCCGGCTTGACGTGAAGCGTTTCGCCGTAGGCCGCGATGCCGAGCAGACAACATAGAACTAGAGATCTCATGGTGAACAGCGATTATAGCTATCTCAGGCGCTTGCGGCGTCTCCGCTATGACGCGGGAAACTTGGTGTAGGCTTAAGCCTATGGCCCTGACCAGGCGGCAGGCGATTGCCGCAATCTCTACTCTCGCAGGTAAGGAGTCCGCATTGTCCGCGCAAAACAAGAAGACCGCGCTGATGGCTGATCCAATTTCGAAAGAGCATCAAACCGGAAAGTCGCACCCGGAAAGGCCAGAGCGTTTTCAGGTGATCTGGGATGCCCTGGAGCACGAGGGCATCGTCAAGCGCCTCACCTCTGTTGCCTCGCGCCTCGCCACGGACGACGAGATTGCAGCCTGTCACACTCGCCGCTATATCGAGACCGCCAAACGCGACATCGGCTCTGGGGCGCGCCAGCTCAGCACCGGTGACACGGCGGTTAGCAGCCGTACGCTCGAAGTCGCGCTGAAGGCTGCCGGCGGCGCGCTGAATGCGGTGGACGCGGTAATCACCGGCAAAGCGAAAAACGCGTTCTGCCTGGTGCGTCCGCCGGGCCATCATGCGACTCCCGATCGCGGCATGGGCTTCTGCGTCTTCAATAATGTCGCGGTCGCGTCCCGCTACGCGCAACGGAAGCATGGCCTCGAACGCGTGCTCATCGCCGACTGGGACGTACATCACGGCAACGGTACGCAGGATATCTTCTATTCCGATGGCTCAGTCCTGTTCTTCAGCACCCACCAACATCCCTGGTACCCCGGCACCGGCTCGCGCGACGAGACTGGTGAAGGCAATGGAAAAGGCCGCATTCTCAACCGTCCTTTCCCCGCCGGTGCCGGCCGGGAGGAGATTCTCGGCGCGTTTCGCCAATCGCTGATGCCCGTTGCCGACGCCTTCAAACCTGACCTGGTGATTCTCTCGGCCGGCTTCGATTCGCGCAAGGATGATCCGTTGGGACACTTCCTGCTCAGCGATGACGACTTTTCTGAGCTGACGCAACTCATGCTGGAAATCGCTGAGAAGCACGCGCAAGGCCGCCTCGTATCGGTCTTGGAGGGGGGCTACAACCTGAACGGCATCGGACCGGCGGTCATTGCTCACGTCAAGGCGCTCGAAAAGGCCTGACAGTGCCGTTTCCGAAACAGAAAGGAGGTCGTGATGCGGGCTAAACTCTCTTACCTGGGCGTGGCCATAGGGTGCGCCGCCTTTGCGCAGACGCCGTGCGAGCAGCTGCGCTCGATGAAATGGACCGGTACGGAAATTACCGCGGCTGAGCCGATCGCCGCTGGACCGCTTCAGAGTCCGGACACACGGCTTGCAGCCGCTGGGCAAAATTTGCCACCCTACTGCCGCGTGGCCGCGACTCTGAGGCCCTCTACAGATTCCGACATCAGAATGGAGATCTGGCTGCCGGCGAAGGAGGTTTGGAATGGAAAATTCGAAGCCATTGGCGGCGGCGGGTGGGTGGGTGCAATCAGCTATCCGGGCATGGCCTCGGCGCTGCGGGACGGCTACGCGACCGCTTCCACGGATACGGGCCACCAGGGCAGAAGCGCCAGCTTCGCGCTGGGGCATCCGGAAAAGGTCGTTGACTTCTCCCATCGCGCGGTGCACGAAATGACCGTCAAAGCCAAGTTGATTATTGCCGCGTACTACGGCCGGGGCCCGCGTCTGTCCTATTGGAATGGCTGCTCGACGGGCGGCCGGCAGGGGTTGATTGCGGCGCAGAAGTATCCCGAAGACTTCGACGGCATCGTCGCCGGGGCCCCGGCTAACAATTTTACCCGTCTGTGCGCGTGGCGGCTCGCGCTCGAAGCGGCCGTGCTCAAAGACCCCGCCAAGGTGGTGCCGCCGGCCAAAACCTCCATGCTGAATAAAGCGGTGCTCGCAGCCTGCGACGCGCTCGATGGAGTTTCCGATGGGCTTTTGAACGACCCACGCAATTGCCACTTCGATCCCTCCACACTCTTGTGCCGGGATGGCAACAGCCAGGATTGCCTGACCGCACCGCAGGTGGAGGCTGTGAGAATGGCTTATGCCCCGATCAGGAATAAGGCTGGAGAGCTGATCTATCCAGGCCTGGTGCGCGGCGGCGAAGCAGGTTGGGTGGCTCTTGCCGGCGGCGTCCCGGAGCCTCAGCCGTTAAATGTGGATATGTTCCGGTATGTAGCCCACGAAGACCCGAAGTGGGACTGGCGCACGTTTGACGTGGAGCGGGACACGGCGGTCGCGGACCAAAAGGCCGGCTACATGAACGCCATGGATCCGGATCTTTCCGCCTTCAAGAAGCGCGGCGGAAAACTTCTGATCTATCACGGCTGGAATGACGGCGCGTCGGGAGGGGCGATCTCCCCGCTCAACAGCGTCAACTACTATTCCAGCGTGCTCGCCAAAATGGGAGCGAAACAGGAAAACTGGCTGCGTCTGTTCCTGGTTCCGGGCATGGCGCATTGCGGCGGCGGTCCGGGCCCCAACCAGTTCAATGCTCTCGCGGTGATGGAGCGGTGGAGGGAATCGGGCACGGCCCCCGAACAGATCCTGGCTTCCCATGTGACCAACAACCGTGTGGATATGACCCGTCCGCTTTGCCCCTACCCGAAGGTGGCTGTTTACAGCGGCACAGGTGACATCAACGACGCCGGGAACTTCGCTTGCAAAGTGCCGTGACAGCTAAGCCGCAATGTAAATCTGTTCGCGCGCCGTCACGCCCTCCCGGAATGATAATATGATCGAACCGCAACGCCAGCAGCTACTCGTTGCGGCGCGAGTCTTTGTTCCGAAAATTACCGTGGAGAACATCATGAAGTATTTACTTCGCTACTGCGCCGTGCTGGCGCTCAGTCTTCTCTCGCTCGCGAGCGCCGGATTCGCCCAAAGCAACACCGCCACTTTGCTGGGCGCCGTTACGGACCCAACCGGCGCGGTGATCCCCGGCGCTTCGGTCCACATCACGAATGCCGGAACCCAAGTCAGCCGGACCACAAGATCCGGTTCGGATGGCGCTTATGAAGTGCCGCTCCTGCCGGTTGGCGAGTACACCATTGCGGTAGAGGCCGGCGGATTCAAGCGGGCGGAAAGATCCGGTATCGTGTTGGAAGCCGGCAATCGCATCAAGATTGACGTCGCGTTGCAAATAGGAGATCTGGCGGAGCGAGTCCGGGTGGAGGGCGACGCGCCGCTGGTGGCGACCCAGAATGCCGACCGGGGCATTGTCATCAGTTCTGAAGAAGTCTCCAACCTCCCGTTGAACGGCCGCAATTTCGCGCAGCTCATCTCGCTGCAACAGGGAGTGATCGTAGGCTCGATGATCGGCAATTCCATAACGTTCAACGGCCTGCCGTACAACGGCACGACCATCAACATTGACGGAACCGACGCGGCGAATCCCGATCGCCCGACCGCTGGCAACTACAGCGGACAGACCAGGCTCGCGCTTGTGAGCCAGGAATTTATTCAGGAATTCAAAACGTCGCAGGGTGTTTTTTCGGCTGAGATCGGCCGCGCCACGGGCGGCAGCGTCAACGTGATCACCAAATCGGGGACGAACGAGCTTCACGGAAGCCTGTATGAATTCGTCCGTAATGACCGGCTGGATGCGCGCAATTTTTTTGCCCGGGCGAAAGATCCGCTACGGCTGAACCAGTTCGGGATCACCGCCTCCGGGCCGTTGATTCGCAACAAGCTTTTCATTTTCGGAGGCTGGGAGGCGTCACGCGAACGCCGCGGCGTTCAGGTCACCGGTACCGTCCCCACCGATTCATTTCGACGGCAGCTCATTGACGCCAATCCGCGTTTTGCAGAAATCCTGAATCTCATGCCACCGGTGACGGAAGCCCTTCCCGGGGATACGAACCGCGGGTTTCACCGCCGTAGCGACTCACGGCGGCAGCGCGAAGACGTGGGGCAGGGGCGGATCGACTTCGCGCCGCGCTCGGGAGACAATTTCTTTGCGCGCTATACCATCTTCGATGCAAGCGTGGTGCAGCCGAATATTTCGCCGGTCAACGGTTTCACGTTTCCAAGCCAGGACCGTAGTTTCACGTTCTCCTGGTCGCACGCACTAAGCCCGCGCATGATCAATGAGCTGCGTTTTGGCGCCAATAAGCAGGACCTCCCTCGCAATTACGCCGCCTTCGTACCCGGCGGCGCCGGAACCCTGCAGGGATATCTCGGCACACCGGATCTGGAGTTCCTGCGCGCCAACGGCGGAAGCTGGACCATTGCCGACAACTTCTCCCGAAATAACGGACGCCACTCACTTAAAATGGGATTCGAAGTGCGCCGCTACCACAACGGCCGTACCAACTACCAGAATCCGATTTACGTGTTCGATACCGCCGCCGACCTTCTCGCCAGCAGACCCGCCTCCGCCACCCTCAGCACGGCTTTCGAGAATGTGGCCCGCATCCAAACCACGGGAACCGGGATTTTCTTTCAGGACGACTTTCGCTTGCGACGCGACGTTACCTTAAATCTGGGCATTCGCTATGAGTATTTCTCCCCTCCAATCGAACTAAACGGCCGGCTTTACAACGTTGCAAGCAGTCCCTACGGTCCGTTCCGTCAAAAGGGCGAAGCTGTCTGGAATAGCGACCGCAACAATTTCGGCCCCCGCGCCGGCCTTGCCTGGGATATGTTCGGATCGAGCAGAAACGTCATTCGCATGGGAGCGGGTGTCTATTATTCCGATAATCCGCTTCGTGGGCTGACCTTGATCACACGCCCGCCCAGCCGCCCCGCCAGCCTGGTACTGAGCCGTGGAGATTCGCCGAACCTTCGGTATCCGGTCGATCCGTTTAACATCGATCCGGCACTCCTGATTGCGCCGGTAAGCCGCACCATCATCGATCCCCATCACCGCACCACGTACGCGGTGCTCTGGAGCTTTGATTACCAGCGCCAGATCACGCCCAGTACCGCCGCCACAATCGGCTACATCGGCAATCATGGGGTGAAGCAATTA
>DATLCW010000352.1:0-19289 GCA_035526195.1 Bryobacteraceae bacterium | reverse complement strand
GAGATCTCGGCGTTGCTCAGTCGAATGGAGGTGCGGGCGCCGCAGTCGCCGCCCGCGCCATCCTCGTCAGCACTACCGAAGTGGGTTTGGGCCGCCGCCGGGGCGGCCGTGATCGGAGGCGTATCATTCGTGATGTTGCGGCCACGGCCCGTGGCAGAGGTACAGACGACGACGACCGTCGCGACCGCTCCGAAAACTGAAGAGCTTCCGCCCCCGATCAAGGAAAAGGATCCTGCGCTCATTCCACCGCCTAAGACGGAAGCACCGAAGTTGAAGGAGACGCGGGAGCAAGCGAAACAGGCGGTGACGCCGCCGAAGGAAATAAAGCCGGAACCACCGAAAGAGGTTCCGAAAGAAGCTCCGAAGGAAGCACCGCCGGTGAAGCCGGTGGAGGTTGTGCAGGCCCCGCCTCCCAAGCCGGATCCGCAAGTGGTGATCGCGCAGGAATGGGAGAAGGTGCGCGCGGGCATGAACGTGGCGGTGATTGAAGACTTCCAGCGGCGGCATCCGAACAGTCCGTACGCGAGCGCGGCGCAGCAGATGATCGACGACATACGATGGGATGCCGTCAACAAGCGGGATGCGGCGGCATTGAAAGACTACGCCGCGCGCTATCCAGCCAGCCGTTATGGAAGAGAGGCGCTGCGCGCGGCGGCCAGCATTGAGGAGATCGACCGGCTGAGGAAGGCGCAGACCGAGACTAAGAACCAGCAGGCGCAACAGGCGGAAGAACGCAACCGCAGCGAGCAATTGCGGACGGAGCGGAACGCCGTCTTCGCCGCACTGACGCGCTACACCACGGCGTTCGACCAGAAGAATATTGAGGCGTTACAAGCGGCCTGGCCGGACATTCCCAAATCCAGCGTGGATGGCTTGAGGAGAGCTTTTTCCGATAAGAACCTGCGCATGACGATGAGTCTGCAACCATTATCGGAGCCTGACATTCGCGGCAACACAGCGTCGGTGCCGTGCAAGATGTCGACGATTACGGTTCAGGGACGGGCGGCCGATACGAACACCCGGACGGTGAATGTATTCCTGACGAAAGGCGGCGGCGGGTGAGTGATTTCCAAGATCGGATAGGCCGGCTTTGGCTCATCCGGCACGGCGAGACGGAATGGTCGAAGTCGGGAGCGCATACGGGGAGAACCGACATGCCGCTGACGGAAACCGGCCGCCGCCAGGCTGAGCGATTAGGGGCAACCCTGGAAGGGCGGAGCTTCACGCAAGTACTTTCGAGCCCGCTTTCCCGAGCCTATGAAACGTGCCGGCTGGCGGGCTATGGCGACGCTGCGATGGTTGAGCCGGATCTGCAGGAATGGGATTACGGGGAGTATGAAGGCCTGACTACGAAGCAGATCCGGGAGCGTAGCGCGGGATGGTCGCTGTGGGTGGACGGGGTGCCGAGCGGGGAAACCATCGCGGAGGTCGCAGCGCGCGCCGACGCAGTGATCGCGCAGGCCAGCGAGGTGAACGGCGATGTGGCTTTATTTGCCCACGGCCACATATTGCGAGTGCTGGCGGCGCGCTGGCTGGGATTGGAGCCAGCGGCGGCGAGGCTGCTCGCTTTGCACACGGCCAGCCTCAGTGTTCTTGCCTATGAACGGAACACCAGGGTCATTCAGTTGTGGAACTGGCTAGAACTCGATGAAATGCCGCGATCGTAGGCGGGGACGGTTTAAAGTTGCCGAAGCGGCGGCCTTCGGCGATGGTCAGCGGCGTCCAACCCTGTTTATTTTTGCGGTTCCAGATTTCGATCTTCGCGCCCTTGTCCGCTAAGAACTGGACGGCGGCGGGGACGTTTTTGTAAGCCGCACCATGCATGGCGGTCTCGCCGTTGTTGTCGACGGCGTTGATGTCGGCGCCGAGATCCAGGGCCACCCGCAGCGCCTCGACGACTTCCGTCTCGGTGCCGGCGTCCTCCCCGGGGGAGCGCGTTCCGAGGCCGGCGGCGGCGATCAACGGAGGGGTGTTATCGGCATTGGGCAAGAGCGGATCGGCCCCGAGCGCGGCGAGGGTTTTCATGAGCGCGGCGTCGGCGGTTCTGGCGGCGAGGAAAAAAGGAGTAGCCCCCATAGTATTGAGACTGGTGAGCCCGACGTTGATCTTTTTTGTCATGCGGGCATTGAGATTCGCACCGTGGGCCACCAGCTTTTGCACAAGCTCGATGCTGGACATTTTTCCGGAGCCTTGCGGAGCGGGATCATTGTCGCCGAGGCCGGGCTTACGGACCCAGGTGATGGCGTGCAAAGCGGTATATCCGGGGCCGCCGGCGTTGGGATCGGCGCCTGCTTCGAGCAGCGCCGCCGCCAGGTCGAAGTGTCCATTGAGAGTGGCAAGGAGCAAGGCACTGGTACCGGCCCGGGGCGCTCTACCGCTGCCGCCCGAGCCTCCACGCCCGGGAGCCTGACCGGTTTGAATAGTCTCGTTGACATCCGCGCCTGCTTTCCGCAGAGCCATCACTACACCGATATGTCCTTCGCGTACGGCGAAGAGCAGAGGGGTGAAGCCGGTGTTCAGGCGGGCACGAAAGTCCGCTCCGGCTTTTATGAGGGCCTCCACAGTTTCGACGTGCCCTTCGGCGGCGGCCCACATGATGGCGGTCTGCCCGCGGCGGCTTTCGGCTGCATTCACATTTGCGCCGTGAGCGAGGAGCGCTTTTACGGCGGCTACTTTGCCGGTGCGGGCAGCCGTCATTAAAGCGGTCTCGCCACCGGGAAGCACCGTGTTGGGGTCCGCGCCGGCTTTCAATAGCAGTTCGACCATGGCGGCATTGCCGTTGGTGCAAGCCAGCTCGAGCGGAGTCACGCCATAACGGTTGGCGGCCTTAACATTCGCGCCGGCGCGGATGAGTGACGCGGCGGCTTGCAAATCTTCGCGGTGCGCCGCCCAGTGAAGCTCAGTGGTTCCGTCGACAGAGGTAGCGGCGGCGAGGCTGAGAAGAGAGAAGAGGGCCGCGACCGCCCACTTGCCACAACGGTTGAGACGCATGGGGAAGCTCTCCTCGATTTAAAGAGCCAACGGTTCGAGCAGCTCTTTGACTTTGCCCTTGCTGTCTGCAAAGGACTCGGCGCGGACGCCTACCTTATCGAGCAACGTGAGGTGAAGATTGGCCAGTGGGGTGGGTTCGGCGTAGCGGATATGACGGCCGCCCTTGAGCTTGCCCGCGCCGCCGCCGGCGACGAGAATCGGCAGGTTTACGTGGTCATGCACGTCGGCATTGCCCATGCCGCTGCCATACAGGTAGAGGGAATGGTCGAGCAGCGTGCCATCGCCGTCCGGCGTGGACTTCAGCTTATCGAGGAAATAGGCGAACAGCGAGACATGAAACGCATTGATCTGGGCCACTTTCTCGAGTTTCCCGAGATTGCCTCCGTTGTGGGTGAGCGGGTGATGCGGATCGGACACGCCGATTTCCGGATAGGTACGAGTGCTGGTTTCGCGGGCGAGTTGGAAGGTGATGACGCGGGTAACGTCGCCCTGGAGAGCCAGCACCTGCAAGTCAAACATGAGCCGAGCATGATCCGCGTAAGAAGCGGGAACGCCGACGGGGCGATCGAGATCCGGGAGATGGGAGTCGGCTGTGGCAGCCTCCGCCTTTTGAATGCGGCGCTCGACTTCGCGCACGGTATCGAGATACTGGCTGACTTTGGTGCGATCGCCGGGGCCAAGTTTTTTCTGCAGGCGCGAGATATCGGCGCTCATCCAATCGAGCAGGCTGGCATTCCGGCGGAGTTCGGAGCGCCGTTCGGCGGCGCTGCCGCCATCGCCAAAGAGGCGTTCGAAGGCGATGCGGGGGTGAGCCTCGGCGGGAAGGGGGGTGGTAGGAGAAGACCAGGAGAGATTGTTCTGATAGACGCAGGCGTAGCCGTTGTCGCATTGGCCGACGGTAGTGAGCAGATCCATTGAAAGCTCAAGGGATGGGAGGCGCGTGTCGCGGCCCAACTGGCGGGCGGCAACCTGATCGACGGTGGTACCGAGATAATAATCGCTGCTCTCGGTCCACTTGGAGGTGGCGGCGCTGAGGAAGCCGGCGTTGGAAGTGGCGTGAGTGCCGGGATAGGAGTTCTTCAACTCCATGTTGGTCACTACGGTGAGCTGATCGATGAAGGGAGTGAGTGAGCGGAGGATGGGCGAGAGTTCGGTGAGGCTGCCGGAGCCGGGAGGCGTCCACATGGGGATATGGGCGCCCATGGGGATATAAACGAAGCCGAGGCGGCGCACCGGCGCGGCCGGAGTAGCGGCAAGAGCGGTCATGGAGGGAACCATGGCGTCGAGCAACGGAAGAGCCAGCGTGGCCCCCATGCCTCGCAGAAACGTCCGCCGGGGCAAAGCTTTCTTTGTGACGATCATTGCGATCTCCTCATTTGAAACGGTGTACTGCTCACTATACCCAGAATTATCGACGAAAACCGGAAATCCTTTGGGCGGGCATCCCGGACCACCTGACGGATGGCGGGAGCATCGTAAGACTCGACTCCACGGCCGAGCGCGTAGGTTAGAAGCTTTTCGCTAAGGGTGGTTACAAAGGCGTCGGGACGGCTCAGCAAGGCCTGCTCGAGTCCGGCCACGCCCTGAAATTTGCTGCCATCAGGGAGACTGCCGCCGCTGTCAATGGGAGCGGCATCTTCGGTGGTTCTCCAGCGTCCCACGGCGTCATAATTTTCGAGGGAAAAGCCCACGGGATCCATTAACTGGTGGCAGCCGGAGCAGGCGGGGTCGGCGCGATGGCGGGCCATGCGCTGACGCATGGAAAGATTATTTCCGATACCTGTTTTCTCTTTGAGGGCGGGGACCGCGGCGGGGGGAGGAGGCGGGGGAACTCCGAGGATATTGTCGAGGATCCACTTGCCGCGGATGACGGGCGAGGTGCGGGTCGCGTAAGAGGTGACGGTGAGAACGCTTCCCTGACGAAGAAGGCCGCCGCGCACGCTGTCATCGCCGAGGGTGACGCGGCGGAAGCGGCTTCCGTAAATGTTGGGGATCCGGTAATGTTTGGCGAGGCGTTCGTTCAAGAACGTGTAGTTCGCTTTAAGCAAGTCGAGCACACTGCGATCCTCGCGGAGGATACTTTCGAAAAACAGCTCGGTTTCCTGGCGGAACGCCTGGCGCAGGTTATCGTCGAAATCGGGGTAGAGGCGCATGTCCGGATTGGCGGAGGAGAGGTTGCGGAGATAGAGCCACTGTTCGGCGAAGTTGCTCACGAGGGCCCGGGAACGTTCATCGGCCAGCATGCGTTTCACCTGTTGCTGGAATACGGCAGGTTGGCGGAGTTTTCCGTTAACGGCGGCGTCCAGCAATTCGGTATCGGGGATGCTGCTCCAAAGGAAGAACGAGAGGCGCGACGCCAGTTCAAGGTCACTGATGCGATAGGCGGTATTGGGCGCGAGGCCCGGGGGATCCTGCTCGACACGGAAGAGGAATTCCGGACTTACGAGCACGGCGCGCAGGGCCATCTCAATGCCCGTTTCGAAGCCGCCTTCGGCGCGGGCGTCCTGGTAGAATTTGAGCGGGGCGTGAAGATCGGCATCGGTGACGGGACGGCGGTAGGCGGCGCGCATGAGAGAAGAGAGGATGCGTTTGGCGCAGGGTTCTTCGGCGGATGGCTGGGAAGGATGGCAGACGAAGATGCGGCGCCGGCTGGGCGTGTCCCCAGGCCCCTTGGGATCATAAGGCCCGTTGATCGAGATTGAGTAGAGAGCGGGCTGGATGCGCGGATGGCGGTCCATGTTGAAGTGCGCCTGATAGGGCTGGCGCTCACTTTCCAGGAGGACGGAACGCTTTTTCACGAAGGCAACGGCGATTTGATGGGGTCCCGCTTTTACGGGAATTCGGACGTGGAGGCCCTGGTCGGCCTTGCTGTGATCGTTCAGGCCGGGCGGGGGCTGGACGGTGAACACCTGTACGCGTTCGCCGTCGAGCGTGAGTTCGACCTGGTGGGGCTCGGTGAGTCCTTCGACATGTTCATTGCGATCGCGCGCGAGCCGGAGCTGGATTTCGTATTCCGCATCGAGCGGGAAGGTGTAAGGAATGACGGCGCCGCCGCGCGTGCCGAACGGGAGCTTATCGAAGTGCTCTTCCTGGGTGAGATCGGGCGGGAGTTGGATGGTATCGCCGCCGGGAGAACGAACCGGGCTGCCGATGGCGCGGCGGCTGATTTTCTGCGCGGCTGATAGGTATCGTTCGAGGAGAGTCGGCGACAGATCGCCCACGGTGACGTTGTCGAAACCATGGCTCGATTCGTCGGTTGGCAGGAGGGAAGACACATCGATATCGAGCGCGAGCAGATCGCGAATCGCGTTGCGGTATTCGGTGCGGTTGAGGCGCCGGAAGGTATCGGTGCGGCCGGGGTTGGGTTTGGCGGCGGCGGCGTTGTCCAGTGAGGTTTCGAGGGATTGGATCAGGGCGTTGTAGGTGCGCTCATCCGGGCGGGGCAGTCCGGCGGGGGGCATGCTGCGTACCTTGAGCCGGCGAATGACTTTTTCCCAGGACTGGGGGTGCTGGGCAGCGCCGTCCAGGTGGAGGGTGTCGAAGGCCAGACCGGCGGTTTTCACCTTGCTGTTATGGCAGCCGAGGCAATATTGATGGATGGCGTTACGCTCGGAGATAGCGGGGGGATGTTGCGAACTACCCACGCCGATGGAGCCGACCGCCAGGAACGACATCCACCGGGGGATCCAAACCGTCCAGCGGCTCATGATCGGCCCTCCTGCGAGCTAAGGTTACTATAATCGTTTCTTACGGATAACGCAAGGCGGGGCTGGTGCATTTTGCAGATCAAGAAGCATTTAGAGGCGCGGCATTTTTGTCATGTTGAGGAAGCCGGAGAAGTTGGCGATGAAGTCTTTTGTGGAGGCAATTTCGCGGTCTACCTCCGCCAGGCACCGCTGAGCGGCGTCGATGACGGCTTCCTGGGTTTGGTTTGTTTCTGGAGTGGGGGAGGCTGGGGGCGCGGGTTCGGGCTCTGATTCCGAGGGTGGCTGCGTGAGCGCAATCTCATTGTTGAGGCGGTGATTCTGGAGGGCTGTGAATTGCTTGTACGCCCTATGGTAGATGCGGTCATGGGCGATTTTGTAGCGGAGCAGTCCCATGGCGCGGCGGTAAATGGCGTCGTCTTCGGAGATGAGGGGGTCGCCGGCGGCTTGGCCGTAGAGCTCGGATTCGAGTCTGGCGACGCGGCGGAGATTCCAGGCGGCATCGGTCATTTGATCGAAGAAGGTGATCTCAGCTCCTCCTTTGGGCTGGAAGCTTTGAAGGAGTTGGGTGAGGAAGGCGCAGAATCCTCTTTCTCATCGGGGCGGACGATCAGGCGGCGGCAGGATAATCCGTGCTTCACGCCGTTTTGGGCGGAGCTGGCTTTGCCCCGGTCTGTTTTGGGGCCGGTGGATTTGGCGGCATTGATCCGGTTGGCGTCGAGGCGGGCCTGCGATGTGGCTTCTGGCATGGGTTTCCTTTCGCGATTCGCGAGCCATGCGGGGCGGCTGGCTGACCGAGACTCCGGATGAGCGTCCGGGCTTCCATTGTCTGTGGGGAGCGTAACATGCGGTTCCGGGGTGCAGCGGGAATACTTTGGCAGGTTGTTGATTTTGAAGCGTTGATAAAGATTCGATGGCGGTGAACGGCCATGGCGCCCGGGGGCGCCATCCTGTGGGATGAAAAAGCGAGCCTGCTTTGCGAACCTTGGAAGAGCCGCTCCGGCGAATCTGAGGCCGAACTTGAGTTGGAGCTTTGTGAGCCCGATTGTGAATCGAACAGTTCGGTCCCCTCTCGCCATTTGATCAGGCGAAAGGGACTGCCGCGGGTGGCGAGACAGAGCATCACATGAAAATCCACGATCATCATTTCATGCTTGATAAATAATTCTTTGAGTTCGTGGATACGTACTCGTTCGGAAAGAGCTCGGAGTCGTCACTCCCCTGCTCAACCAGAAAGGACTGCGCTCGCTTGGCGAGGCCATAAATGTGCTTCTGTTGCGGCAGACGGATGGAGGTGAGGTAGCCGGCGTTGACCAGTTTGAATAGCCTGCCATGCATCTTTTTGAGAGAGCGGCCTGTCAGCACGCTTAGGTGTTCCCGTCGTAAGAAACGAAACTCGTACAGAAGTTTGAAAATTTCGATGTCGCCCGAGGCAAGGAAGAAACCGGTAGATGCAAACGGTTTATCATCGTCGGCTTGCATTTCATATTTTGCAGAGTAATCGATTTCTTGAGGCATTGTGGGGTATGCTATTCAGGAATCTTTTTGATACTTTGATCGCTTTGGCAATTAAGAGATAATTTCGCGCTACGCGTTTCGGCTCATAACAGGTAGAATTGACTTTATTCCAATCTTCTGGTCAATTGTTGTCAGCCGCTTGACAGAGTCCAGCAGCCTGTTACAATGGGCAGTGAAAAGGCATCCGAACACCGTCCGTATTGGCGGGTCTCCCGAAAGGGATAGGTTGTTCCACTCCCTGGCCAGTAACAAGCTTACTGGCCACAGTGGTTTTTATTTTATCTCCACGATCCTTTCTAGGATCTTGAACTCCCGATCCAGCTCAATTGTGTACGGCTGACTCTCGATAAAATCGCGGATGAAGCCTGCGAGCGCATCAGCAAGGCGAATGAGTGAACTACTCTCGTCTTTCATTCCTCGTACTTTGCGAACATGTATGCGCAGGCTGCGGAGGATGTGGCCGAAATGCCAAACCTCGCTTTGGTTGAGTCCGTCAACCACTACAGTTGTGGTGAACGCCTCCTCAGGTATCCCTTTCTGAAAGATTGCGCGCGCGGCTGAAAGAGCCATGAGATCCAAGTAGGCACCCTGAGGTTTTGGATAGCGGGCAAAGAAAAGTTTGCCCTCAAACATGGGCGACGAGAGGATCGAACGCAGGTACGTGATTTTTCGGTCAAGCTTAGTCTTGTGCCATTTGAATAGGAACTTGCGACTCTTCTCCTCGATGCGCTCCGCTTCGCGCACCAGTTCGTCTCGCTCATTGCCCGTTACCACCAGCGCCACAAGAAACAACTTGCCCTTAGTGTCCTGCCCGGATTCGTCGAAGTAGCAATACAGTTTTTGTTTTTTGGCACGCTTTGACATCGGTGAGGATAGATCCGAAGAATCTCAGTAAGCTTACCACCTGGCCGGGATTCGTCAACGTCTCCAGATGGGACGCCAGCTACAGAAACAAATACCGAACAATGCCGATAACTACGACGCACCCGCAGACACAAGTTGCTGAAACTGCATCCTATTCCCTCAGCAGTTTTTCGTAGGAAGGGGCAGCGAGAGAACGTGCAGCATGAAAGGAGAGTAAGATGGTAACGGCTGGCGCTACATGTCAATTCCTCCCATGCCTCCGGCGTTGGAAAGTCTGGGACGGCGCGCGTTCTCATTTTATCCACCGGTGTTGAATATCGAACACAATGAGTGGATCTTCCAGCGGGCGTCGTGGTCGGAGTTTCTGGTGGTCAATTCCAAGAGCGGGCAGGAGGTTTGGGTACCGCGCCGGTTTTTGGGAGAAGTTTCGCGGGTAGATGAGCCGGTGATGATTGTGGGGCTCAAGCGCGAACTGGAGTACAAAGCAGGAGCGCTTTGGCCGCACGAGCGGCGAATTATTGAAATGCCCAAGGCGGTCAACGATTATGCGCGGCCTCAAGAGCCGGAACAGAAGCCGCCGAACCATCCGAGCCTCATCGGAATTCGTTTGAACGACGGAGCGGAGTCGCGCATTGGCAAGCTGATCGTTGGCGCGCTGGTGGTAGGCGTGGTGCTGTGTTTCGCGATCGTGAGCGTATTCCGCGGCCGCCATGATGTGAATAATGTGGAGTTTGTGCCGATTATCCAGCAGTCGCTTGGTTTGACGGGGTCGGATGACTTTTTCACGGTACAGAGAAAACTGGGCGGGCCCCCGAAGGAAGACCGCTGGCGGGCGGAAACGGGAGAACTTCAGTATCGCGTGCTCTACTATCCCGATAAGCATCTTTTTGTGATTTTGATGGGCCAGGATCGGGACAAGGCGCGGTACATCGGGTCGATGGACGAGAATTGGAAACCGGTGGATGTGGTGGACCTGCCGCATGCGGGGAACACGCGGTCCATGTTAAACCGGCTTTCGCGCTTCTGAAGAACGGAATGAAAATAGAAACACTCGCCGTACACGCGGGCCGGCGAATCGATGCGGCGACCGGCGCCATTGCCCAGCCCATTCATTTATCCTCCACCTTTGAGCGCGATCCGGATGGAAAGTGGCCGCGAGGCTTCGCGTATTCGAGGGAAGAGAATCCGAACCGCGACACGCTGGAGAAGTGCCTGGCGGTGTTGGAGGGGGGCGAGGAGGCTTTAGCGTTTTCCTCGGGACTGGCGGTAGTAAATGCCGCCGTGCAGGCGATGGAGCCGGGGGATCACATGATTTTTCCGGACGATGTTTACTACGGGCTGCGGCGGGTAGTAGGCGAAGTGTATGAGAAGTGGAAGCTGGAGTCCACCTACGTAGATATGACGTGTGTGGATGCGGTGCGGGCCGCGGTAAAACCCAACACGCGGCTGATCTGGGTGGAAACGCCGTCGAATCCCATGCTGAAGGTGGTAGACCTGGCGGCCATCGCGCAAATCGCGCACGACGCCCATGCGATCAGCATCTGCGACAGCACGTTCACCACGCCCGTGATTCAGAAGCCGTTCGATTTCGGAATCGACATGGTGATGCACTCCACCACGAAGTTCATCAGCGGCCACAGCGATGTTGTCGGCGGGGCGTTGATCGCGAAGTACAACAACTATCTTTTCGAGCGGGCGCGCAAGTCTCAGAAGTATGGCGGCGCGGTTCCTTCGCCCTTTGATTGCTGGCTGACGCGGCGCGGCATCGATACGCTGGCGCTGCGGGTGAGGCAGCAATCGGTGAATGCGGGGAGGCTGGCCGAATTTCTGTGTTCGCATCCGGCGGTAGAGCAAGTGAACTATCCGGGCCTGGCCTGTCACCCGCAGCACGAACTGGCGCGACGGCAGATGCCGGGCGGTTTCGGCGGTATGCTGTCCTTTCATGTGCGCGGGGGAAGAACGGAGGCAATGTCGGCGGCGGGGCGGGTGAAGCTGATTGCGCGCGCCACCAGCCTTGGGGGTACGCACAGCCTGATCGAACACCGGGCTTCGGTGGAGGGATCCAAGAGCCAGACGCCGCAGAGTTTGTTGCGGCTGTCGGCGGGCATCGAGAACATTGACGATCTGATCGGCGATCTGGACCAGGCGCTTCGTGCGGGAGTGTGAGCCGGTGAGAATTTTAAGAGCCGCCGTCTAATAAACCTGGAACAGGAAGACGGTGTTCGATCCTTCGGGAGTCAGCGCGTATTCGCCATTTTGCAGGAATTCATTGGCCTCCACGCGGTAGAGCCCGTCGCCGAGCCGCTTCAAACTCAAATGCAGCGGCTTGGCGGAATCCTTGCGGCGCTTACCGGCCGGGGGGAACGTAATTTCGCGCCGCCCGTTCTTCACTTCGAGTCTGTAAAGCGCCAGCTTGTCGGCGGAAAGCTTCTTGCTCTCGAGGATGAAAATGGGCTCCGCCAAGGGCGTCTTTACGGGGGAGCTGGCGCCGGGGACTACGTAGATCGTATCATCCTTGCGCTTTTCTTCACTGGCCTCGGCGACTTCTGTCTCAACCAGATTGGAAGCATGCAGCAGGTAAAGGACGTCCGGTTTCGGCGGCCGGGGTCCGGTATATTTCTGAGCCGCCAGCATCCCCGCGGACAGAACGATCAGAAGAAGCTTACGCAACATACTATAATTGTACGCGCGCCGCCGGGGAGGGTTACACTCCCAGCCGGTTAATGCCGTCAAAGGCCGCGGTTTTGTAGCATTCCGCCAACGTTGGATAATTAAAGACCGTATCGATGAAGTAGTCGATGACGCCGCCGTAGGACATCACGGCCTGGCCGATGTGCACGAGATCGCTGGCTCCCTCGCCGATAATGTGCACCGCCAAAAGCCTACGGTCCCTGGAGTTGAAGATCAGCTTGAGCAGGCCGGTAGAATCGCCGATAATCTGGCCGCGCGCAATCTCGCGATAGCGCGCCTTTCCGATCTCGTAGGGGATGCCGTCGCGGGTGAGATCCTCTTCATTTTTACCGACCATCGAGATTTCCGGAATGGTGTAAATGCCGTACGGGAAGAGTTCGGGAACGGAGTGGGCATCGAGGGCGAAGGCGTGGCAGGCGGCAATGCGTCCCTGCTCCATGGAGGTGGAAGCGAGGCTGGGAAACCCGATCAGATCTCCCACGCCGTAAATGTTGGGAACCTCGGTCTGATAGTGCTCATTGACTTTGAGACGGCCCCGGTCATCGGCTTTCAATCCCGCAGCCTGCAGATTCAGGCGGCTGGTATTGCCGGTGCGGCCGATGCTATAGAGCGCCTTGTCGGTGATCACCTGTTTGCCGCTGGCAAGGTTGATGCGCACGCGGGGACAGTGATCGTCATCATCGACCTGCTCCATGCCGCTGACCTCCTCGCCGAGCCGCAGCGTCACGCGGTTTTCCCGCAAATGATACGCCAATGCGTCGGAAATCTCTTCATCGACGAAAGGGAGCAAGCGGGGCCGCTTGTCGATCAGCGTCACGCGCACGCCCAGGGCGGCGAACATGCTGGCGTACTCACAGCCGATGACGCCCGCGCCAACGACGGTAAGGGATCGCGGCAGTTTGTCGAGCTTCAAGATCTCATCGCTCGTGAAGACACGCTGCTTGTCGACTGGAATATGAGAATCGACGGTGGCTTCCGTGCCCACCGCCAACACCACGCGCGACGCGGTCACGGTGCGGGTGGTGTGGGACTCCGAGCTCTCAAGCAGGATGGTGTGCGCATCGACAAAGGAGCCGGTAGCCGAAATTACGTCCACTCGATTGCGCAGCAACTGGTGCCGGGTGACATCGATTTCATGACGGATCACCTGGTCTGTGCGCAGCATCAGATCCTCCATGGTGATGTTGTGCTTCACCGAATAGGCGGCGCCGTAGAAATTTCGCTCGCGGTAGCCCGAAAGGTAAAGCACGGCCTCACGCAGCGTCTTGCTGGGAATGGTTCCGGTATTTACGCTCACGCCGCCAACGACGGTCTTCTTTTCGACAATGGCCACGCGCTTGTCGAGTTTTGCCGCCTGGATCGCCGCTCGCTGCCCTGCCGGCCCGGATCCCAGGACCAGCAGGTCATAATCGAATTCTGGAGTCACAGACATCCATAATATCGTAAGGTTGGTCGCGAACCCGCCCTACTGAACAGTAACCCGAACCGGCTGCTCAATCAGTTTCGGATCCGCGCCGGCGGTCATGAGCATCAGGCTGAAGCGTCCGGGCTTCACTTCCGGCGGCAACTTAAACTTGATTGAAGTAGCCGCCTGAGTCACGACGGGCAGCTTGACGTCATTCTTGCCGTCGGTCAAATAGATCTGCGCTACGTTCTTCTGGTCGAGATTCTCGCCCGTGACCGTTAATTCATCGCCAGCTTTTCCCTGACCGGGTTCGACGGATTGCATCCGAGGCATTCCCTGTCCCCAAGCCAGGAGTAAGCAGCAGGCCACGGAGAGAACGGGAAGTACAGGGAAGCGGACGTGTAACTTCGAAGTTTTCGCGCGCATGGTTCATGCTATGCCGTACATTCCCGGAATGCAACCGTATAGTTAATGACCGCGAATCAGGTATGCATGGTGAGCACCACCCGGAAACGAGCCTTGCCGCTCAACATGCGCTGGTAGGCCTCGGCGGCTCGATGGAGCGGGAAAACTTCGTTCATGGAGCGCACGCCGGTAAGAGCGCTGAATGCGAGAGTGTCCTGTGCATCGATCGACAGCCGCGCTCCGATGAGATGGATCGGAGAAACATCGAGCGATGGAGGGGCGCCAATCGCCATCAGGGTTCCGTCAATGCCGAGACCGCACACGACAGCAGCCATGGCCTCCCCATTCGTCACGGTGGCCAGGATCACTTTGGCGCCGCCCAAACTCCGCAGTTCCGCCGCCGGATCCTGCGCCTGACTATCAATATAATGCCGCTGCGCCGAACTGGTGTGCCCCAACGACCTCATGTCCCGGCACGCGAGGGTATTGAATCAGGGGGCAGATCCCGCATGCCTGAACCTTGATCCGTACGGAACCTGGGCCGGGCTCTGGAATGTCGCGCTCCACCATTTCGAAGGCTGCGTTGGGGCTTGCGACCTGGAGGACTTTCACTTTGTTCGATCCTGCCACGGCGCGGTTGAATGGGCTTCCGGCAGCAGCCATAATTTGAGGAATGGCATCCAAACGTCCTGCTCCGAGAACGAAACCCAAGGCAAAGAAAGCCACCGGCAAAACGCGGGCGGCATCCAAACAATCCGTGCCGCGGGCGGCATCTACGCTCAATACATACTCGTTTATCAGCCTGATCAAGATCCCGCTGAATGAGGTGGGAGAAATGGCATCGGCGCTGAAGACGGCTCTCGATCAACTCCAGAGTAATAAAGCCGAGCAGGCGGGGCTGAAACCGCTTTACGGGCTGCAAACCATCCTCGATGCCACCTTCGACAAGGGCATGCAGGAATGGAAGGAAAAATCGCGAGCAAAAACGGGAATGCGGAAGTGAGGCGGGGGGCGCCGCTGTCAATCACCTCCGCACGAGACAATTGCCCCGGCTGGTGTTTTTTTACCGCCAGTGGCCTTCGACAAACACCCAGCCATGATTACGCCGGACCCAGCGATGGGGCACCCATTTGGCGCGCATGCGCGGCGCCCGGTCCCAACGGCCCGGTACCCAGACGTGCCGGTGGCCATCCCAATTATGGTAGCCCGAGATCCAGACGTAATCGCGTCCGGGAGCACGGCCACGACGCTCCACAACGTTGCGGGGCGGACCAACGCGAACTACGACATCCGCGAGCAAGGTGCTGGTCGCCAGAAACCCGAACAGTAAGGCGCCAAACAGGCGTTTCCGAATCATGCCAATCCCCTTTCTAGGACCTCACAAGAGGCACCGTTCAGTTTTAGCACGTTTATGGCCAAATTCGGGACCGCAAGGGGGGACGGCGGAGCAACCGTCCGACACAATTCCGGGCATCCCATCAAGGCGCTTCGCTCCTATGCCACAATAACAAGTGGCCCCACACTCTCTCAGAACGGAATCATTGATCAGTCAGCCATGGATTTTCTCGCGGGGTTAAACCCCCAACAGGTGGAAGCAGTACGCCACGTGGAGGGACCGCTGCTCATTCTGGCCGGAGCCGGCAGCGGCAAGACCCGTGTCATTACGCACCGCATCGCGCACATGGTGTGCGATCGCGGCATCGCCCCGTGGTCCATCATGGCGGTGACCTTTACCAACAAAGCGGCGGAGGAAATGCGCCAACGGGTGCGCACCTTGCTCGAAGGCCGCCATACGGGCGACGGCCCCATGGTTTCGACGTTTCACTCCTTCTGTGTGCGCCTGCTGCGGCGCTACGGAAAGACGCTGGGCGATATTCGCCCGGGCTTCACTTCCAGCTTCAACATCTACGATGACGACGACCAGGTGTCGGTGCTGAAGTCGCTGTATAAGCAATTCGGGTTCGATATCAAGGCGCTGCCGCCGCGCACGGCGCTGTCGGTGATCAGTAAAGCGAAGTGCGACAAAGTCTCACCGGATGATTTTGCCGCCACGGTGAAAGATCCGGCAGCAAAAACGATCGCCACGCTATACACGCACTATGAAGGCCGGCTGCGCTCGGCGAATGCGCTCGATTTCGACGATCTACTGCTTGAAGCCGTACGGCTGCTGCGCCACGACAAGGACGTGCGACAGCGCTGGAACGACCATCTGAAATATCTGATGATCGACGAGTATCAGGACACCAACCGCAGCCAATATGAGCTGATGCGGCTGCTCGCCGGAACCAACAACAACGTGGGTGTGGTGGGCGACGAGGATCAATCCATTTATAGCTGGCGCGGCGCAGACATCCGCAACATTCTGGACTTTGAGCGCGACTTCAAGAACGTCACGGTGATTCGCCTGGAGCAGAATTACCGTTCCACGAAGTCGATTCTGGAAGCCGCCGGCAGCGTGGTGGCCAATAACATCGAACGCAAAGGAAAGAAGCTTTGGACGGCTGGGGATGCGGGAGAAAAAATCGTCCTGTACCAGGCATTAGACGGGGAGAACGAAGCGCTGCATATCGCGGACACGATCGAGAAGGTGCTGCATCGCAATCCCGGCTACCGGGTGGCGGTTCTCTATCGCACGAATTTCCAATCGAGGCAGATTGAAGAAGCGCTGCGCCGCTACGGACGTAAATACAACGTGGTCGGGGGCTTCAGTTTTTACCAGCGGGCGGAGATCAAAGACGTGATCGCGTACCTGCGGGTACTGACCAGTCCCACCGACAATGTGAGCCTGCTCCGCGTCATCAATACGCCGGCCCGCGGCATCGGCGGCAGCACGCTGGAAGCCATTGAGCAGTTCGCCAATGCCAACGCGATCAGCGCCTGGGAAGCGATCGAGCGGCTCCTCGAAACGCATGAGCTGGGGGCGCGCGCGGAAACCGCCCTGCGCGCTTTCCGCGCGCTGATTCTGGAACTGCGCACGGAATGCGCCGAGAAGCCGGTGCATGAAATCCTGGAACGGGTAGTGGATAAGAGCGGCTACCGGAAGATGCTCGAGCAGGATAAGAATCCAGACGCCGAGAACCGGGTGGCAAACATCACGGAATTGTTGAACGCCGCGGCAGAGGCGGTGGAGCGGGGGGAATCGATCTCGGATTTTCTGGACCATGCCGCCCTGGTGAGCGACGCCGATCAATTGGATCACGAGGCGCAAGTTTCCCTGCTTACGATTCACAACGCCAAGGGCCTCGAGTTCCCGGTGGTTTTTATAGCCGGGCTCGAGGAGGGTCTGTTTCCGCACAGCCGCTCGCTGAATTCCGGGGCAATGCTCGAAGAAGAGCGCCGTTTGTTCTATGTCGGCATGACCCGCGCGGAAAAGCTGCTCTACATCAGCCACGCGCGCGTGCGGCGCCGTTTCGGCGGCAACCCTCCGGAGCCCGCGATCCCGTCGCAATTTCTGAAAGAAATCCCGCCGCAGTTGATTCGCAAGGTCGGAGCGGGAGCCCAGGGGCGCGAAGTGGATCTGCACGCCGAGCAATTCGAAGTTCGCCATAGTGTGCGGCAGACGCTCTATACGGGCAAGACCTATAATTCGGTAGAGAACATCGCCACGTTTTTTAAGGAGCGCGGGGTTGCCGCCGATCCTCGGGCGTTCGTGAAGCCGGAGACCAAAGCGGCCGTGCCGCCGCCCTTGCCCCAGCCGGCTTCCAAGCCCGTAGTAAAGCCATCGAAATTGGCGGCTGGCGGCATCATCAACCACCCCACGCTGGGAAGGGGGACGATCATGCGCAAAGAAGGCGACGGACCCGACGCCAAGTTGACGGTAAGTTTTCCCCGCCACGGATTGAAAAAATTGATTGCGAAATACGCAGGATTGACTGACGAATGAATACCAAGCACATCACTGACACCGACGAACGCAAAGCAGCGAAACGCGCAGCCCGCAAAAAGGCCGCGCCCCAGGCGAAGAGGGCTCAGGGCGTGGCCCGCGGCTCGATGAAAAAGAAAGTCCCGAAAATGGTGAAGGGCCAACGCAAGCGCTAGCATCGGTTTCAGCCTTTTCAAACAACAAGGCAGTATACTGTTGAGACCCTTGCATGAGCCAGTTACTGCGCACCAAATCCATTGATGCTCTGCTTGCGGCCAGCGAAGAGCCGGGCCGCAAGCTGCATCGAACGCTAGGCCCGTGGAGCCTGGCGGCATTGGGCATTGGCGCGGTGATCGGCTCCGGCATCTTCATTCTTACCGGCACCGCCGCCGCCGGGGAGACGCTCCGTTTCCCGTCGGTGCTGCATGCGCCGGTGCTGGATCTGCTGCTGCACGGCCCGGATTCGGTATCGACGATTGGCCGCCCCGGCGCGGGACCGGGGATCGCCCTCTCCTTTCTTCTGGTAGCGATGGTCTGCGGGCTGGCGGGACTCTGTTACGCGGAACTCGCTTCCATGATCCCCGTGGCCGGCAGCGCCTACACCTATTCGTATGCCACGCTGGGAGAGATCTTCGCCTGGATCATCGGCTGGGACCTGATCCTCGAATACGCGGTTTCCAACATGGCGGTCGCGGTGGGGTTCTCGGCCTATTTCAATGACATTCTCGACAACGTGTTTGGGGTTCACCTGCCGAAAGAGCTGTCGGAACCGATGATCGTAGGCGGGCAGCTGACGGGAAGCTGGTTCAACCTGCCGTCGTTTTTAGTGCTGATGGCGATCACCGCGGTGCTGGTGCGTGGGGTCAAGGAAAGCGCCAAGGCCAACAACGTGATGGTGCTCATTAAAATCGCCGCCATCCTGCTGTTCGTGGCCACCGCCTCGCGCCATGTGAAAACGGAGAACTGGACGCCGTTTATGCCGAACGGCTTCAGCGGCGTCCTCACTGGCGGGGCGATCGTGTTCTTCACCTACATCGGGTTCGATTCGGTATCGACAGCCGGGGAGGAATGCCGCAATCCGCAAAAGGATCTGCCTTTCGGCATCATTGTTTCCCTGTTGATCTGTACTGTTCTGTATGTGTCGGTATCGCTGGTGCTCACCGGCGCCCAGCACTGGAAAACACTGAATAATGCGGCTCCCGTCGCCAATGCCCTGAAGGCCATCGGGATGGACGACATCCGCTCGCTGGTGACTGTGGGCGCGCTCGGAGGGATGCTGAGTTCGCTGCTGGTGTTTCAGTACGGGCAGGCGCGGATCTGGTTTGCGATGTCGAGGGACGGCTTGCTTCCGAGGGTCTTCAGCAGCGTGCACCCGCGGTTTCTGACGCCCCATGTGAGCACCTGGGTGGCGGGGATCGTGGTGGGAATTCCGGCCGGGATCTGGGACATCGGCACCTTCGCCGATCTCAGCAATATCGGTACGCTGTTCGCGTTTTCCCTGGTATCGGCGGGCGTGCTGGTGCTGCGCCGCAAGCAGCCCGAACGGAAGCGCGGCTTTCGCGTGCCGTGGGTGCCGGGGTTGCCCATCCTGTCCATCCTCTTCTGCTTTCTGCTGATGCTGAGCCTGCCTCTTCAAACCTGGCTGCGGTTTTTTGTGTGGCTCGGCGTTGGCCTGGCGATCTATTACTTTTTCGGCCGCAAGTACAGCCTGCTGGCGGTACAAACTGAACAACGGAGTAACCATGTTGCGTGAAAAAATGCGGGGCGTGGTGGGATTTCCCATCACCCCGTTCAAGGACGATCTGACGCTTGATCTGGATGCGCTGGAGTCGAACATCCAACAGATGAT
>DATLCW010000351.1:0-24455 GCA_035526195.1 Bryobacteraceae bacterium | reverse complement strand
AAGCCCGGCTATCCCGAGGCTTTGAACGCCCGTGGTTTCGCATGGCTGCTTTTGCGAAAATACCCGCGGGCGATTGCTGATTTCGACGCCGCGCTCCGGTTGAGACCCGATTATCCGAATGCGGCACACAATCGGAAGGTGGCGGTAGCGGCCGCGTCCGGCACCAGCCCGATACAGGCCCAATCGAGCCCGGCCGAGTCCCTGTGGCGGGCCGCCCGTGAGTTGATTCAGTCCGGGCAGTACCACGACGCGGTGAAGAAACTCGACACGGCGATCGATCTAAAGCCAAAGTACGCGCAGGCGTTCAACGCCCGTGGATTCGCCTGGCTTTTGCTGCGCCAGTATGAGCGGGCGCTAGGCGACTTCGATCGCGCGCTTCAGATCCTGCCTGATTATCCCAATGCCCTTCACAACCGCCAGGCGACATTGAAAGCTGCCGCCGCGGCTATCCTTCACGCCGGAAAATAAGGCGCCAGTTTGTCAAACATGGCTTGCACAAACCCCACGGCAATGGCGTTGGCCTTCTCTTCATTACCGTCGCGAATGGGAACTGTTACTTTCACGACCGCTGTGTCTGACCGGTTGTAGCGGAGGGAATCGACCACGGTATAAATTTTCGCCGTATACTCGCTGGCGATCGTCCGCCGCTTTGTCTGGTACCAGTAAATCACCATTGACTTGTCGTTGCCTCGCGCGACCACATAACGGTTTGCTTCCACCGGCTCGGGACGCCCGGCGATCGGAATCAGGAGCTTGTCGTTCCTCAATTCTGTCCAGCCTGCGCCAGGCAGACAATTCTTCGGCGAGTGTGGAGTTTTCCCCCTCCGCTGCGTATTGAAGTATGCAATGAAGAGGCTTGCAATGTCCTTATCGCGCTCACTTGAATACCAACGGGTTACCACATCGTCGGCCTTCAGCACCTCCATCGTCTCTTTGTCGACCACTCCTTCCTGCAGAAGCTTCCAGGATCCGAATTCCTGCGGGAAAGTGGATAAAGCGCTGACAATCCGCACCGGCTCCGTTCGTCCCAAGCCGTAAAAAGCCAGCGCTTGCAGCAGGAGCGCGATACTTAAAATACGCGCATTTCGCGAAGAAAGAAAACTCAGCATTATGACAGGCCGCCTGTCTTGGACTTCACTACCCTATTGTAGATCTGATTCACAATCTGGTGGACGATCACGAGGATCACCAGGGCAACCATGAACACCACCCAGCCCGAGAGACTGTGGTAAATGCCTTGAGAGTATTCCACGTTGATCTCGCTGAGCAAGCCGGTGAGCGTGACCCGGCTCGCGTTGGCGGTGATCGCAATCGGCGCCGTCGCCACCAGCAGCAACCATTTCATCCAAGACTTCTGATCAAAGAAATAACCATACACCAGGGATAGAAAGGAGAGCGATAGCAGTGACCGGATCCCGCTGCATGCCTCCACTACCGAAAGCTTCTGGCTCGGCAACTCCAACACGTTTCCATCCCGGTAGACCGGAATTCCCACCAAAGTCAACACCGTTTCCGCTACTCCGCTCGCCAGAAGCTGCAAGGGAAAGGTAATGCGGTTGTAAATGATGGAAGGAATCGGAATCATGAATGCCAGCAGAAACAGGGGGAAGGCCAACACGCGGATCGCGGCATATCCGCCCAGAAACAAAACACACCCGATCACGGATAAAATAAAGGCTGTACGCGAGAGAAAGAGTTCCGCTCCCAGAGTACCGATGATGGACTGGAAGGCCGCCACGGCCAGGACTACCAGTCCCAGCCAGTTCCGCTTCAACGGGGCGGCGGCAAGTTCCTCGCGCTTTTGCCAAGCCACGTAACCGGCGATCACCGGCACAAAAAATCCATGGCCCATGTCCTCATCCATCATCCATTGATTGGCAAGATTTAAGAGGATGGGAGCGTAACAGAGGGACAGTAATGCGAAAAACCACACCAGCCCCGGCACGCCGAACGGCAAACCTTCGGCCCGTGCATCGCTCGCCGGCGCCTCATTTAGCATCGAGCTCATGGAAATACCTTTTAATGATCTTCCCTCAGTAGAACATAGTGAAACCCAAGTCACAACCACACCTTAACGGTCTAAGGTAAATACAGGACTAGAATAGGGAAGTGGGATTGCCGTTATTGCTGATGGGCTTACTGACGTTTGCGGCGTTCGCTCAAACCTCTTACATGCCAACGCGGGAGGTGAAGGCCGGCATGCGCGGCAAGGGCTTTACGGTCTTTTCCGGCAACAAGGTAGAAGCCTTTGACGCCGAGATTCTCGGCGTCCTGGAGAACGCCGGCCCTAGGCAGTCCATTATTCTGGCGCGCCTCAGCGGTGGCCCGCTCCGACACACCGGAGTGATGCAAGGGATGAGCGGATCTCCTGTTTATGTGAATGAGCGGCTTATCGGCGCCGTAGCGCTCGCCTTCACCCTCTCGAAGGATCCGATCGCCGGAATTCGTCCGTTCGAGGAAATGCTGGAGGCGCAAGCGCGGCCGCCGAACCTGCGGGCATCGCTGGAGACTCCGCCGGCGCAGCAGTTCACATGGGGCGATGCAAAGCTCACCGACATTGCTACCCCCTTGTCGTTCAGCGGCTTCACCGCGGCGTCTATTGAGCACTTCTCTCCCCAGTTGCGGGCATTGGGACTCGAGCCGAGGCAAGGCATGACGGGCGGAGGCGGCTCCACCCACCCTCCTGGCGATCCGGCCTCGCTGAAGCCAGGTTCGATGATCAGCGTGCAACTGATCTCGGGCGATCTCAGCGTAGCTGCCGACGGAACAGTAACGCATATCGAAGGAAAGCGAATCTACGCGTTTGGACATCGGTTCGTGTCGCTGGGCGACGTTGAAATGCCGTTTGCCGGCGCAGAGGTTCTCACTTTGCTCCCGAATTTGGCCACCTCCTTTAAGATTTCCACCGCCCGCGGCTGGCTCGGCTCCATCACCCAGGATCACAGCACGGCCCTGCGCGGTGAGCTCGGACGAAAGGCGCACACCGTGCCGCTGTCGATTGAAATCAAGGGAGGCGCTCGTCTCTCGAACTATCGGATGGAGCTGGTGCGCAACCCCGCTCTGACCCCCTTTCTCCTCCAGATGTCCGCCTTTTCCGCCATTGACGCCACCGAGCGGACATTGGGGGGCGTGGCTTTCAAGGTGCGGCAGCGAATTGAGTTTGAAAACGCCCCGCCCGTGCACGCCGCCAACATCTACTCCGGGGAATTCAATATTCCCCAGCTTGCGGCGCAAAGCGGAGCCATTCCACTCTCCTATGCGATGCAAAGTGGCTTCCCGGAGCTGGCAATTAAAGGCGTACAGCTCGATATCGAATCTTTCCCCACCCGTAAACAAGTGATGATCGAAGAGGTCACGCTAGGCCGGCGGACCGTGCGCCCCGGCGATACGGTCACGCTGCAGATCGCGTTCGCCACCGAGGGCCGGCGCTTCACCCGAAACGCCGCCTATCGCGTCCCGGAGGGAGCCCCGTCAGGCACATTGAATTTCACGATCTCCGATGCGCTGATCAGCAATTTTATGGAGTTCCGGCAGTATGTAATGACGCCGCCGCGAACTCCGGCGCAAGTACTGCGGCTGTTGCATGCGCTGCGCGACAACACGAGCGCCTACGTCCGCGTCTGGCGGCCTTTACCGTCGTATCAATCCCAAGGCGAAGACCTGCCGGATCCTCCGCCCTCGGCGGCCAACCTGCTCGGGCGCTCGCAGGGAGCCTCCTACATACCGAACTACAATTCCAAGGTCACCGAAATCGCGGTCCCGTTGCGGGATTACATGGTGAGTGGAACCAGGAACGTCTCCGTGGAAGTGAAAGAATGACCCGATCCGGAGTGCTGCTGCTGTTAGCTTCGTGGACGGTGCAGGGTGCCAGCACGTCCTACTGGGAAATGAACAGCTATTCCGAATTTCTCAAAGGACGGCTGGAGGGACTTTCGCTGACACGCGAGGGTAAACTGCTGTTGGCCCCGCGAACGGAGATACTGTTCAGCAGCGACCAGCCGGTGATCTGGAGTCTTGCTCAAGGTCCGCGCGGCGTGATCTATGTGGCCACCGGGCATCGCGGCCAGATATTCCGCATCGATGCCGCGGGAAAGAGCGAATTGCTGTGGACCGCGCCCGAACCGGAGGTTTTCGCGATCGCGCTGGACGCGAAAGGAACGCTCTACGCGGGCACTTCTCCCGACGGCAGGATCTATCGCATCGAAAGCGGCAAGGCCACGGAATACTTCGCTCCCAAGTCAAAATACATCTGGTCGCTGGCTTTCGCTCCCGATGGTGCCCTGTTCGCCGGTACGGGCGACGAGGGTAAGGTATTCCGCATCAGCAATGCGGGGGTGGGCGAGGTGTGGTACGAAACGGGCCAGTCCAATGTCACCAGTCTGGCGCTGGACAGAGAAGGCCGTCTGCTGGCGGGAACGGATCCGAACGGCGTACTTTACCGCATCGCGGCCAAGGACAAAGCCTTCGTCCTTTATGATTCCAACCTGCCGGAGATCCGCGCCGTTGTTCCGGCAACCGACGGAAGCCTCTATGTCGCGGCATTGGGGGGAGCTTTCGGGAAGAAGCAGGCGGGCGCCGCCGGGGCGGTGGCCAATATTGGCGCCGGCATGGTGACCGCTCCTGCGATCAGCATTACCGTAGAAGCTGCGAAGACGCAGGGTGGGCTGGAGATCAAACCAAAACCGGAGCCGGCCAAGCCACAACCCGCGGCTGTACCGGCGGCCGCGGCGGTTGCCGCCACGCCGGTTGTGGATCTGGCCGGCGTGGATAAAGCAGCCGTCTATCGCATTCATCCCGATAACCTGGTGGAAACGCTTTGGGTGTCGAGGGAGGAGAACATCTACGACCTCGCCGCCAGCGGGCCGCAAATTCTTTTCTCCACCGATGGCCAGGGCCGCATCTACAGCCTGGATGCCGACCGTAGGGCTACTCTGATTATGGAAACACGGGAAGGCGAAGCCACGCGTCTGTTGGCACATCCGGGCGGCATCCTGGCAGCCACCAGCCATGCCGGGAAGCTACTGCGCATTGGCGTGCAGCCGGGCGCGACGGGTTCTTTCGAATCGCCCGTTCATGACGCCACCAACGCCTCGCGTTGGGGACGGATCACATGGCGCGCCGAACTCCCGCTAGGGACAGCCGTGGCTTTCCGCACCCGCACCGGCAACTCCGCCCGGCCGGATAAAGCCTGGAGCGACTGGTCGGAGCCGGTGCGTGCACACGGGGCCATCGTGCGGAGTCCAAACGCGCGCTATATCCAATGGAAGGCGGAGTTTCAGGGATCGGCCGGCGGTACCCCGCAACTGGATGCGGTCACGATTGCTTATCTCCCTCAGAACTCTCCTCCGGCCGTAAAGAGCATTCAGCTCACGGCCCAGCCGGCGCCGCAATCCGCCAAGGCTGCCACCACGTCCAGTTCCCCGAATGCGGTGTACAGCATTACCGTGTCGGATACCGGCGACAGCGGGACGTCCACCTCGGCCGGCAATCCGACACAAACCGTTTCCCGGGGATCCGGGGGGCAACTGGTGATCACATGGCAGGCCGAGGATACCGATGGCGACAAGCTCGCTTACTCCATTTACTTTCGCGGAGAAGAGGAGCGCGATTGGAAATTGTTAAAGGCCAATTGGAACGAGCAGGCATTCACGCTGGATGGCGATTCTCTCGCCGACGGCAAATACATCTTCCGGGTTGTGGCCACGGATGCGCCTTCGAACCCCAGCCCCAATGCCAGAGAAGGAGAACTCGTCAGCGCTCAGTTTCTAGTGGACAACACACCGCCCGTAGTGCTTCCATCGGCGCCCCGGCGCAACGGAGCCACAGTAGAATTGGAGATGACGGCGCAGGACTCCACCTCGGCCATCCGGCGGGCGGAGTATTCTTTAAATGCCGGTCCCTGGATGCCGCTGATGGTTGATGATGGCGTAGCCGATTCACCTCAGGAGCGATTCCGCGGTACGATCGCGAATGTACCCCCCGGTGAACATCTGATCGTGCTGCGCGCGTATGATTCCGCCGGAAATGCGGGCTTGGCTAAGGTTATTCTGCGATGAAATTGCGGGTGATCGTGTCAACCGCGCTGCTACTTGCAGGCTGTCGCCGCGGCGCGCCGGAAATTGCTGGCCACGAGCCCCCGGACAAACCCGGTGAGGCGCTGGAATACTATTTAAGGAAGCGGCTCCCGCCGGGCACCCGGGAGCTTCCGATGGAACGCTACGAAAGGGCCAAGGAACGAGTGCTGCGGATGCCTCTTTACTCGTCCCGGCTGCGCGCCTTTGTTCCCGCAACCAAAGGCGGCAAGGAGCGGGAACTCTCCCTGGGGCGTTGGACGCCCCTCGGTCCGGGCAACATTGGCGGCCGGATCCGGGCCCTGTTGATTCATCCGGATAACGCGAATATCCTGTACACGGGGGGCGTTGCCGGCGGCATCTGGAAGTCTACCGACGCCGGCGCGTCCTGGGTTCCTTTGGGGGATCTGCTTCCCAATCTGGCGATCAGTACGATGGCGATGGATCCGTTCAACCCAGAGACGCTATACGCGGGCACAGGCGAGGGGTTCAGCAATGTCGATGCGGTGCGCGGAGCAGGCATCTTCAAATCGACCGACGCCGGCGAGCACTGGACGTGGATCGAATCCACCCGTAACAGCAATTTCTACTTCGTGAACCGCATCGCGATCAGCCGCGGCGATACGAAGCGGGTTTACGCCGCAACCTCCAACGGAGTGTATCGAAGCATGGACGGCGGAGACACCTGGGAGCGCACGCTCGACCGGCGTTCGCCGGGCATCGGCTGTCAGGATCTGGCAATCCGCACCGATACGAAAGACGATGTTCTCTTTGCTTCCTGCCGTGGAACGCCCCAGGCGGGCATCTGGCGTAACACGGGCGCCCACGCCGGCGGCGTTTGGGAGGAGGTGTTTACCGCGCCGTTCATGAATCGGACTTCCCTCGCCCTGGCACCCTCGCGGGAGGATGTGATCTACGCGCTGGCGGCCAGCAGCGAGACCGGAACGTGCCCCACCAATCCCGGCGCCAACCCCGCGACACCCTGTTATAACAACGGTGTGCTGGGAGTGTTCCGCTCTATGCAAAACGGCGCCGCGGGCTCCTGGGAAGCGCGGGCAAGAAACAGCGACGATAACAAGATCAATGCCACGCTGCTTAGTAATCCCCAGCTTTTCTTCCGGGATGTTTGCGGCAACGGCTCCAAATCGTTCAGCTCGCAAGGCTGGTACGACAACACGATTGCCGTGGACCCGCTCGACCACGACATCGTGTGGGCCGGAGGAATTGACTTGTTCCGCTCTCATGACGGCGGTGCGAACTGGGGCATCGCTTCCTACTGGTGGTCTTCGGGCGCCGCCCAGTATGCACACGCCGACCATCACTTCCTCGTGTTTCATCCCCGCTATGACGGCGTGGGCAATCAAACGTTATTTGCCACCGGCGACGGTGGAATTTTCCGCACGGATAATGCGCGCTCCGATGCGGCCATGGGAGACCGCGCGGCGTGCAGCGCCGCCAATAGCTCCATCCACTGGAAGAGCTTGAACAACGGTCTGGGAGTTACGCAGTTCTATCACGGGTCGGCTTACCCCGGAGGTCATTTCTATCTGGCCGGCGCTCAGGACAACGGGACCACTCTCGGGACGGACGCGGAAGGGGCGAATCAGTGGCGCCTGGTGCGCGGCGGCGATGGCGGCTTCACGGCCGTCAATCCCAAAGACTCACGAATACTCTTCGCGGAGACCACGCGCTTGTCGCTGTCGCGATCCATCAATGGCGGCCGCACGTTCTCCAACGCCACGTCGGGCATCACGGAAGCAAGTGCGAACTTTGCTTTTATCGCTCCATTCGCGATGGACCCCAATGAGCCAGACCGGCTGTGGATGGGCGGCCGTACCGTATGGCGTACAAATGACGCCGGGCGATCCTGGACGCAGGCCGGTAAAGCGCTCACCACAAGCTTTACGATTACGGCGCTAGCCGTTTCGCCTGCCGATCCTAACCGCGTTCTGGTCGCCACCAGTGAGGGGCGGATTTACGCAAATGCGCAGGCGCTGGCGGCCGGTCCCGATACGGAGTGGCCGTCCACGCTGCCTCGCCGTGGAACCGTGTCTTGGATCGCCTTTGATCCGCTACTGGCTGGGGTTGCATACGCCACCTATTCGAGCTTTGGCGCCGCCGGCGGCGACCGCCACATTTATAAGACCCAGGACCTGGGCGTTACCTGGAAGGCCATCGACGGAGCCGGAGACGATGCAATTCCCGACATCCCGGTGCACTCCATCCTGCCGGACCCGGCGAACCCCGGCACGCTGTATGTGGGCACGGACATCGGTATCTTCGTGACGTTTGATGGCGGAGCAGCATGGTACCGCGAGGATTCCGGCTTTCCGTTTACGGTCGTGGAATCGATGTCGATTCAGAAGAGCGGCAGCGGATCGTGGATGCATGCATTCACCCATGGGCGCGGCGCCTGGAAGGTATGGCTGGGGCCGGGTGAGCCCTGCCGCTACTCGTTGAGTAGTGAAAAACTGCGGGCGGATTCCGTGGGCGAATTGCTGACCGTGCAGGTTGACACGAGCGCGGGCTGCGGGTGGAGTGCGATCAGCAATGCCGGTTGGGCCACAATCGACACGGCCGCTAGCGGCATTGGACCCGGTGAAGTGCGAATTAGCGTCAGCCGTCTGCCGGGCGCGGCGCGGACATCGTATTTGTTGATTGCCGATAAGCTGGTTCCGATTCAGCAGTAGCCAGCGGCGTTCCCCTGATAGACTTCTTTTCTGATACGCTTTCCCTCATGATCCTCCGGCTCGCCCTTCTTCTGGCAACTTGTTTTGCCGCTTTCGCGCAGATCCAGTCCGGGCCGCCGTTGCCGCACGGCGTGGTCGCCAATTGGCCGCAGTTGCCGAAAGGCTGGAACCTGGGCGAGGTCTCGGGAGTGGACGTGGATCGCCACGATAACGTCTGGGTCTTCAATCGCGGCCCGCATCCCGTGATCCAGTTCGATAAGAACGGCAAAATGCTGCAGGCTTGGACGGAGGTGCCGGTGAAGTCCTCGCACGGCCTGCGGGTGGACCCGGAAGGCAACGTGTGGCTGGTCGATGTCGTGGGCCACGCCGTGATCAAGTGCTCACCGGAAGGGCGGGTCCTGATGGTGATCGCCAATGCCGGCAATACCGCCGGCGACAACGATAGTAAATATGCATTCAACCGTCCCACTTCGATCGCCTTTCATTCCAGCGGCGATTTTTATGTTTCGGACGGTTATGAAAACCAGCGTGTGGTGCGTTATCACAAGGACGGCCAGTACGTGCAGCATTGGGGCAAGAAAGGGACCGGGGACAGCCAGTTCGACATTTCGCACGATGTGGCGATTGACCGCCGGGGGCGTGTCTATGTGGCGGACCGCACCAACGCCAGAGTTCAGATCTTCGATGCCAACGGCAAGTTTTTGGGCAAGTGGACGAATCTGGGCAATCCATGGGGACTCTATTATTCGTCGCGGGAAGACATGCTCTACATGTGTGACGGCATTGCCAACCGGGTGATCAAGCTGAATATGGACGGCCAGGTGCAGGGAGTGCTCGGGGCATTCGGCAAAGCGCCGGGCAGCTTCGACTTCGCGCATCACATGGCGGTGGATTCCACCGGAGCATTCTATGTGGCGGAGATCAAGAACTGGCGGGTGCAGAAGTTCGCGATCGTGCGCTGAGCCTCAAGTGACCGTGACTTTCAAAGGTTCCGGAGCGGCTGAAGGAGAAGTGTGGAAGGGATTGAAATCGGTGTTAATGTCATAGACGTCCACACCTTCCGCCTTTTTAAGTCCGTTCACAACCAGGTACGTGAGAGGGGTAGCGACAACCTCGTAGATCACTTTGCCCAGATAGCCGGAGAGGATCAGATTTCCAATGGTTGACAGGCTCATGGAACCGCCGAATGCGAGGACCATCACAACCACCGTGTCCACCAATTGACCGGCCACAGTGGAGCCGATGGTACGCACCCATAGCATCTTTCCCTGCGTACGCACTTTCAACCGGGCCATCACAAAAGCGTTGGCGAACTCCCCGCACCAGTAGGCGATGAGACTGGCCACTACCAGGCGCGGCACAAAGTTGAATACTTTGGCGAAAGCCTCCTGGTCCGGCCAGTCCGGCGCCGGGGGAAGCGCCACCACGACCAGGCCCATCACCGCCAGCAGCGCGGAAGCTAAGAATCCGGTCCAGATAGCGCGCCGGGACGCGGCATACCCATAGACCTCGGTGAAGATGTCGCCAAAGATGTAGGTAATGGGGAACAGCAATTGCGCCCCGCTTAACCTGAAATCCCCGATGGCAACGATCTTTGGGGCCACCAGGTTCGACACGATCAGCACCACCACAAAGACGTTGATGAAGTGATCCAGGTATTTGAAACGCGGAAGGGCCGGACTCATTGGGAATGGTTCATTCTACCTGAGAGCCGGCCACTCCATCTACCACTGAAAGCGTCCCACAAGGATATGGTGCATGCGGGAAGTTCCGATATCGGAGAAGCTTCCGCGGCCGTTGCCGGCAAACGTTCCGAAGTTGGCGCGGTTGGCAAGGTTGAATTGGCCGTTGGGATCGGGGAACTGCGGCTCTTTGGTTGGGTTGTTGCAATCCCAACGGATGCTGAAAGCCATGCGCTCGGTGAGTTTGAATTGTTTGGAGAGTGACAACTGTGTCCAGCGCAGGCCCGGGGATTCGAAGGTATTCCGGCCGAGCGTGCCGGCGGTGAATGCCGCGGGGCACGCGAAGGCATCAAAGTTGTAGTAGCGGTTTTGGGCGCTGAGGGGGAAGCGGTGCGGTCCGATTTCCCAATCGCCAGGCTGCGCGAGTTCATTGGGCAGGATCTGGTTGGGACGCGAAGCGCCGGGCAGATAGCGATTGGGATTGCCGCCGAAGGTGACGGTAGTGGGAGGGCCGGACTGGAAAGTCTGAGTCCAGGCGAAGTCCCACCCGCCAAGAACCCAATTGCTCACTCTGCCGCCGGTCATCCATTTGCGGCCCTTGCCGAAGGGCAGCTCATAAGTCATGACGCTGACAAAGCGATGGCTGATGTCATAACTGGCGCGGGCCTTCTCAAGAGAGCGGTTGTAGAAGGTAATGCCGCCTGCGTCGCCATCGTCATCGGCATTATTGATGGTTTTGCCGAGCTGATAAAAGGCATTCAATGTCAGCCCCTGCGCGAAGCGGCGCTCAAACCGCAGCATGCCGCTGTGATGAGTGTTGTGGCCGTAGTTGGAGTAATGGCGGATCGTGCCGAACTGCGTATAGGGCTTGTAATTCTGGGTAGCGTTGAAGATCTGATTCAAGGTGGTCAGGTCGGTGGAGATATTGAGCGGGACAACGTTGACATCCCAACTGTTGAGCAGACCTACACCGGAAGAACCCTGGTAAAGCACTTCCATCAACCAACTGTTGGACAACTGGCGCTGAATGCCGCCCGACCACATATGGACATAGGGCAGGCGCATGTTCGGATCGTACCAGCCGGCGGAGCGGCCGCCGTAATTGTTGCCCTGGAACGGTACACTGCCGTCGGCGGCGGTGGGATAGGTAAATCGCGGCGGACCCTGCGATAAGCGGAATGCGTGCGACGGGTCGCCGGGCGATGCCTGGATATTCGCGGTGGCCAGATACTCCTCGAAATTCTGATTGGTGCCGTTGGTCATAAGATCAATGGCGAACATGCCAAAGCTGCCGCGAAAAACGGTTTTCGGCGTCATGGTCCAGGCGATGCCGAGACGTGGCTGGAAGTTATTCAAGTCGCGGTTGGCAAGATTTCCCTTGCCGTGCACGATCGCTCCCTTGCGGCCGGTGAGGGATCGGTGGCATTCGGATCGAATTGCGACTGCTGTCCATACTTCGTGCTGAACGGCGATTCATAGGACCAGCGAAGTCCGAGTTCGAGAGTGAGCCCTTTGCGCGGCCGCCAGGAATCCTGGAAATAGACCGAATGCTGCCACCAGCGGGGCAGCCAGGTAGCTGTATTCTGCGAAAAGATGCCTTGTACAACCGTTCCCAGCAGTAGCGAAGCGAAGGCATTTCCGGTGTTCGGCCGGAAGGGAAACTCGGTTCCACCCATGCGATACTCGCCTGACGGCTGGGCGGTCGGGAGCGAATTATAGCGGGTGCGGATCAGTTCATAGCCCGCTTTGAAGGTATGGCGGCTGAACACCTTGGTGAAATTCTCCTGGAAGGTGAAGTCTTCGCTTACCTGGCTGGACCGGCCGTCCGGTCCCAGATTGAAGAAGCGGCCTCCGCCCGAGTTGCGGAACTCCGGAAAAGTTTCCGGGCCGGCATTAGGAATCCCGAGCTTGCCGGCTCAATCCTGACCAAAACTTTCCGGCATGGCTTCGAAAACACGCCGGTTAAAGCCAAGGCGAATTTCGTTGATCGTACTGGGATTGAAAGTATAGGTATCGGAGATGGCTACGTTCTGCTGGTCAATCGGCTTGATGTAGACATTGCCATAAACCAACTCCGTCAGCTCCCTCACCGGTCGTGTCTCACTGCGATGCCGGACGATCGAATAGCGGCCGAAGATTTTGTGATTCACGTTGAACTGATGATCGATCTTTCCATCAATGCGGGAGAAAATATAGGAGCCAAATGCGGAAATGGTGAGATTGTTATTGGGACCGCTGGGAGTGATGATGCCCGGGTCGGTCTGCGCCTTCCATGGCTTCAATTCGAGCAGCTTGCGGGCCGCCGGGTCGAAGAGGTTTCGAGGAATGATGTTACCAGGGAACGGATCGCGCACCCATGCTCCGTTCTCGAAGCGGGTGGTGAGGGGGTTGTAGATGGGGAAACCTGCGCCGTTGAAAGAAAAATTGCCGGAGAGCATCTCGGGACTGGGAACGGTACCAATAAAGGTTTCGTTCAGCTTTTCGTAGTGCTGCTGAAAGCCGGCAAACCAGAACGTCTTGTCGCGGCGGATGCGGCCCGAAGCGTTCCCGCCCCACTCCTGATAGGTAAAGTTGCCGGTACGGGGAAGCTGCTCCAGATAGGAGCGGTGAATCAATTTGCCGTTGGTGTAGCGGTTCTCCACCGAACCGTGAAAGTCATTGCCGCCGCTCTTGAAGACCACGCTGAGCAACCCGCCGCCGGAGTGCCCGAACTCGGCCGGAGTGCCGGTGGTCCACATCTTGAATTCCTGAATGGAATCGAGACTGGTGATCATGGTGCGCTCATAGTCGCCCACCTGTCCAACGCCGGGCTCCTTGCCGTTGATGCCGTCCATCGAGTAGCCAATGGCGCGCTGACGCTGGCCGACCGCGTGCTGGCCGTTGATATTGGTCATACCCGGCATGTAAAGGAGTACGCGATGAACAAACTTCTGCATGACCGGGATCTTCTGCACCAGTTCGCTCTCGAGGATCTGGCCATTGCCGGCGGATTCGGTTTCCAGCAGCGGCGTACTCGCGGAAACCTGGACGGACTCCGAGACATTTCCCAATTGCAGGGTTACGTCAATGCGGGGCTGTTCGTTGATGCGCAGAATCAGTCCGGTCTGGACGTATTTCTTGAAGCCGGCGGCTTCGACGGCGACTTCATAGTTGCCTGAAATCAGGTTGGGCACGTAATAAGCGCCCGCGGCATTCGTGATGCCTTCGGAGACGAACTGCGTTTCCAGGTTTCGGACGGTGATTTTTGCATTGGGCACAATGGCTCCGCTCGAGTCGGTAACCGATCCCACAACGGTGGCGGTACCGGTGGATTGAGCGAAAGCGTTTGGCGCGAACGTCATCAAAGCGACGAAGATGGCTAACATGGCGACTCCCTTGTCCCGCGATGATATATCAACAGGTTTCATGGGTCAAGCTTGCGTATTTGACGTACTTCAGGAGATTCGCCGTACCACGGGCTTCGTCAGAACCGGCTTCCTAACGTGTTTTTAGAGCCTGGACAAGGAAGCGGCCCGCGCCACGAGCGGGCGGAATCCGGTGTACGCTGATTAAGGATCATGCTTCTGGTTCGGCACGTCATCTCGGAACGAATTGAAGCAAGGAAAGGGCTGCTCCCCAGCCTTCTCGAAGAGCCTGGGCTGGCGCCGAACATTGCCGGTTTGCGCACCGCGTTTCGCGCCACAGATCAACTGTGGATGGTCATGGTGGAAGGCGTCAGCGGCGTGTGGCCCTCGCTTTCGGGCCCGCGGCTGCAGACGGTCCGAAACCTGTTTGACGACAGCTCTGCTGCCGAGGGGCAGGTTATTGGTGACGCCGCTCTCGTTCCGGTCATATGCGAACGGAGGTGCGAAGGAATGGCGGGCGTCTCCCCGCAAGGCATGACATCCCCGCGACGTTGCGCAACGAAGGGTCCGGCGGGCAAGAGGAAATGACGAACTGAGAGAACATGCGACACTTTACCTACCGTACGTTGGGGGAATTGCAGCAGGACGCCAGCAAGGCCGGCGCCGCACACGTACATTTTGAAGAGGATCCCTCCGCCATCCGCGCCGTGTTGGGACGGCCCGTTCCGGTGGGCGGTTTTCGCGTCGGCAATTCGATCGCTATCCATCCGATGGAAGGGTGCGACGGCACGACCGACGGCCGGCCGGATGAGCTGACCATTCGCCGTTATCAACGCTTCGGCGCGGGCGGCGCGAAGCTCATCTGGTTCGAGGCGACCGCCATCAATCAGGAGGGCCGGGCGAACACGCGGCAACTCTGGATCAACGAGCACACGGTCGGCGACATGGCCCGGCTGCTCGATATCACGCTCGGCGCGCACCGCGAAATCTACGGCAACTCCGGCGATGTCCTCTGCCCGCTGCAACTGACGCATTCCGGCCGCTATGCGGTTCCGAGACGCATCCTTGGTTATCACAACCCTTCGGTGGACGCCAAATTTAATATCCCTGCGGACTACCCGGTCATCAGCGACGGCGAGTTGGAGCGGCTGGAGGATGATTACGTGGCCGCCGCCAAACTGGCTTACAAAGCCGGCTTCCGGGCGGTGGATATTAAAGTTACCCATGGCTACTTGTTGAACGAGTTACTGGGCGCGCGCGTGCGCGAGGGACGCTATGGCGGGTCGCTCGAAAATCGTACCCGGCTGATTCGGAACGTGATGGGCAAGATCCGCGCCGCGCTAGGAAAAGAGATGATGCTCTGCATGCGCCTCGGTTGCTTTGAAGGAGTGCCCTATGTACGGGAACCGGCTACGGGAACCGGGGTCCCGCTTCCTTTCTCCGTTCCCTATCCGCATGGGTTCGGGAATAATCCGGACAATCCACTGGAAGATGAACTGACGGAGGTTAAGGAAGCGATCGCCATGTTCCGCCAGGCTGGGCTGGAGTTGCTGAACGTGTCTCTCGGCTGTCCCTATTTCAATCCTCATATCGGACGTCCGTTTGAGAAGCCCGACGATGGAAATTATGAACCTCCCGAGCATCCTTTGTTGGGCGTGGACCGTCATTTCCGCATTGCCGGGGAATTGCAGCGGGCTTTCCCGGATTTGCCGATGGTTGGTACGGGGTATAGCTGGCTGCAGGTGTACGCGATTCAGGCGGCGGCGAGCAATGTGGCGGCGGGCAACATTACGTTCTTCGGCGCCGGACGGAACGCGCTTGCTTATCCGGAGTTCGCTCGCGATGCGCTGGAAAAAGGGGTATTGGAAGAGCGCCGCGTATGCCGCACGGTTACATTTTGCACATTCCTGATGCGCCAGAAGCATCATCCGCTGGGTCAGTTTCCAACCGGTTGTCCACCCTACGACAAAGAAGTGTACGGACCGATTATCAAGGAAGCCCGCAGGAAGTGAGGGTCAGAGGATTTCCGCAAGTTCCGCGAAGCCCGCGTCGAAGGCGAGATCGCGCGGAGTTTTTCCTGCTTTGTTTTTGAGCTTCGGGTTGGCTCCCCGCGCGAGGAGTTCGATTACGGCTCCGCGCCGGCCGTAGCTGGCGGCGATATGCAATGGCGTGTTTCCCGTCGCGCTGTCCAACGCCTGAAGATCGGCTCCTTTGTCGAGCAGCAATTCCACCACTTTGACGTGCCCGCCAAGGGCGGCGTCGTGTAACGGCGCGGCGCCGGACGCGCCTCGAGAGTTCACCTTAGCGCCGCGCGCCAATAGCAGAGCGGCCACCTCCGCTTGCCCTTTCAATGCCGCGTCCGGCAGCAGCAGTGATGCCTCTTCCGCAGTGGTTAAGAGCAGATCGACAATGGGGGCTTCCCCGCGCAGCACGGCGTTCTTCAGCGCTCGCTGCCGGACGCCGGCATCGAGCGACGCCCCGTGGGCGAGCAGCACTTCCACCGAGGCCCGCTGGCTGTAGCGAAGCGCCAACTCGACTACCGGCACGCCTTCCGGATCCCGGCTGTTTGCATCGGCGCCCGCCTCGAGCAGCAGCTTTACCACCTCCGCGTGGCCTTTGACCGCTGCCTGGCGGAGCGTGTTATTCGAAGGTTTGCCGGAAGGCAGCATAAGCCGTACCACTTCCGCCTGACCATGCGCGGCGGCTTCATCCAGGGCGGTAGCGCCGCTTTGATCCTTCTGCGCAACGTCGGCACCGCGCGCGATTAGCGACTGCACAATCTCTTTATAACCGCGGTTGGCCGCCAGATGAAGAGGCGTCGAGCCCGATTGATAAGCGGCCTTAACGTCCGCACCCTTTGCCAGCAGCAGTTCCACCACGGCGCGATGATTGGTGATCACGGCATAGTGCAAAGGTGTTGATCCGGCCTCTCGATGGGTGGCATTGACCGCGGCTCCGCGATCGAGCAGCAGTTTTACAATCTCGGGATCGCCCGCCCAGGCCGCATCATGCAGAGGAGTGCCGCCCAGTTCATCGCGCTCATTCACGTCTTTACCTTCCGCCAGCAGCTTCTCCACCGCCTTGCGGTCTCCCGATCGCACCGCTGCGTGGAGATCATTGGCGTAAGATGGCACTGACCCCAGCAGCAAGAGCGCAATCGCGGTTACTCCCACGTCGCGGGCTGTCCTCCGTTTTCCTTCTGCAGATATCCCAGCAGCGGCTGGAAGTAGTCGAGCATGGCGCGGCTGCTGATATCCTCGCCGGTTTTTTCCTTGATCACCTGTCGCCAGTCCTGGGTTGCGCCCCGGGACAGAATGTCACTGAGCCATTTACCAACTTCCTTATTCCCGTAATAATTGCAGTTGCGGGGATCCTGCTTGAGGATTCTACGGGCGATGTAGTCGTGAAGCTGGTACTTGATCAGGTATGCCATGGCGTAGTCATAATACTGCGCCGGATCGTCAATGATGTGCGTTTTGGTGCAGGCATCGCAAAATTCCTCCCCTCTCGCCGCCGGAGGTTCCACGCCCTGGTATTTGGCGGCGAGCTCCCACCAGCGCTGGTTGAACTGATCGATGGGCAGCTTCTTCTCGTAGAGATCGTGCTCAAAGTGGGTCATCGAGCCCGCTGAGAATGGGATGAAGACCACCGCGTTATCGACGGCCTCCGATAGAAGAACCTGCGTGGGGTCCATCGTGCGGCTGGACGGTAGAATGCCGATTCCCTTCAGATACTGCTGTTGCCGCGCGGCGATGGCGATGAGATCCCCCACTGCTTCATGAAAGGCGCGGTTGGCTCCCCTGCGGAGGACGTTCGGCACTTTGGGATTGGAGTAGGCCAGATAATAATAAATATGACCCAGTTCATGGTGGGATGTTTCGAACCATCGAAAATTGGGGACCACGCTCATCAGGCTGCGCACGTCTTTTTCGCCGTCGATATGCCACGCCGACGCATGCGAGTTCTTCTTTCGCGTGGCGCCGGGCGGCAACTGATAAAGATCGGATTTTTCCCAGAAGGATTTGGGGAGCGGCGGCATTCCGAGTGAGGTATAGAAGCGCTCGGCCTGCTGTACGATAAATTCCGGAGATTTTCCCCGAAAGAGATCGTCGAGATCCGCGCCCTCGACCATGCCCGGCCATTCCTGGGCCCAGCGGTTGCCGATCCAATGGGCGGGAATGCGCTGCGGCAGCTTCTCTTTATAGCGATCCGCCAGTTTCCTGCGCGCCCACAAATGGAGCTGAGTATAGAGCGGACGCAGATCTTCGACCGTTTTGTCCATGAGTTGCATCATCTCGGGGACGGTCATGCCGTAGTCGGCCACCTGCAGATGGAAGTAGGAGGAGTACCCGAGTTCGCCCGCTACGCGGTTGCGGAGATCGCGCAACTCCGCGAGCCCTTTTTTCAGGTCGGGGCCGGATTGCTTAGAGATCTCCCACACCTTACGGCGCTCGGCGAGGTGTTGGGATTTCAGCAGCGTCTCATCGATGTCGTTAGGCGTGACGGGCTTCGCGCACTTCCCCGCGCGCATCTCGCCGCAGAAGGTGAACCCGTCCATCAGCGCGGTGAGCCGTGCCTCGGCTTCAATGCGCTTGCCTACGATTTCCGGGATGGAGCCAGGGGACTCGGCCGCAGCCAGCAGAATGTTGTCGAGCTGACGGAAATCAAGGTCGGGCAATGACTGACGGTCGTTGAGGAGCGCTTTGGCCTTCTCGATCACGTAGCGGTTTCCGCGGAAGGCCGCCATAGCGCGCTCCGATCCGATGCGCTCGCCGGTGTGCCGGGGAGTGACGTCGGTGACGGATTTCCATTCCGATTCAGTAGCAACCGTGGAAAGCCTCCGATCCATCTCGTTGTACATGGTGAGAAAGTCCTGAACGTCGGAGCGGGTGGCGGTCGTGTAGGCGGGCGCAGTGCCGTTTCCAACGCCACCGCAGCCGGAGAGGAACGCCGCCAACAGAACCGCGGTGAGCTGAGGTTTCACAGAGGGCATTGTAACAGGGCTTTCATTCGGCGGGTGGTGGGTAGGCGCGAAAATTGAGGCCGTGGCGCGGCGGGAATTAACATACAATATCCCTTAGATGATCCACTTGCGTCTGTGTGTATCGTTTAGCCTCGCCGCGCTGGGGCTGTACGCCGGGACTGGCGATGAGTTTTTCGAGGCGAAGATCCGCCCTCTCTTGGCGGCCAATTGCTACTCGTGCCACACCCAGACACAAATGGGAGGGCTGCGTCTTGATTCGCGGGAAGCCCTGATAAATGGCGGAAAGTCCGGCGCGTCTGTGGTGCCCGGCAACCCCGGGGAGAGCCTTCTCATTCAGGCCGTCCGCCGCACCCATTCCCGGCTCAAGATGCCGCCCACGGCCCCCCTGAAGCCGGAAGAAATCACTGTCCTCGAAGAGTGGGTTCGCGGGGGCGCGGTGTGGCCGGAAGTGAAGAGCGGCGCACCGGGGCAACGCAGTTTCTGGAGTTTCCAACCGCTGAGTAAAACACCGCCGCCAAAGGTGAACGGCAGCTCCCTGCTGAAAACGCCCGTCGACAACTTCATCCTCGCGCGTTTGGAGCAAAAGAATATTCCGCCGAACCCGCCGGCGGATAAGATCACGTTGCTGCGCCGCGTCACGCTCGACCTGACCGGCCTTCCGCCCACTCCCAGTGAAGTGGATGCGTTCCAGGCGGACAACTCTCCGCAGGCGTTCCGCACGGTGGTGGAAAGGCTGCTCGCTTCGCCCCATTACGGCGAGCGTTGGGCGCGCTACTGGCTGGATCTGGCCCGTTACTCCGATGGTCTGCTGGCGGCGGGCGTGGACACGCCGCTCCCCAATGCCTACCGGTATCGCGATTGGGTGGTGGACGCCTTCAATAAGGATCTGCCTTACGATAAGTTCGTGAAAGCTCAAATCGCCGGCGACCTGATGGATGATCCGGCGATGGTGGGCGGCCTCGGATTTCAAGCGCTGGCTCTCAATGCCGACGATCAGGTAGACGTCACAACGAAAGTATTCCTTGGGTTCACCGTAGGTTGCGCGCAATGCCATGATCACAAGTACGATCCCATTCCGACACGCGATTACTACTCGCTGCTGGGCGTGTTTCGCAGCAGCGCCGTTGCCGAGCATCCGCTGGTCGGAGAGGACATCGTAAAGGCCTACAAGGCGCAAAAGGATAAGATCGACGCGCGGAAGCAGGAGATTGACGACTTTCTGCAAGCGCAGCAGAAGTCCCTGGTAGACGCTTTGGCACGCAATACCGCCCGCTACATGCTGGCCGCGTGGAAGATGGAAAGAGGCGAAACGCCGGATAAGACGAGGCTCGACGAGGAGACGCTGCAGCGCTGGGTGGCTTATCTCAAGCTTCCCAACAAAGAGCATCCTTATATGAGTTCCTGGTTTCAACTGATGGCCAAATCCCCTACCGAGGATCAGGTCAAAAAAGCTGCCCAGGAATTCCAGGTTTTTGTGCTCAAGCTGCTCGAAGATTCGAAAGAAGTCGACGACAAGAACTATGTGGCGTTTGGCGGCAAGAAGGGGATGCTCGATGAGAAGACCCGTCAATATACGAACATCGTTTCCCTGCCGGTGCTTCAGTTCTATCAGTGGCGCGAGCTTGCTTCAGGTCCCTATAACATTGATGGCTTCCGGGCGCCTTCAGGCATCTATTACTACGATTCCAAAGCAATCGTGCGATTTCTGAATGGTGTGTGGAAGGACCACCTCGATGCGCTTCAGGCGGAGCTCAAAGAACTGGAGAAGCAACTGCCGCCGATGTATCCGTTTCTTCATGCGCTGAAGGAACGCCCCAAGCCCGCGGACATCCCGGTGGCGATCCGCGGCGATGCCAAAACTCCTGGCGAGATCGCTCCCCGGCAATTTCTTTCCGCCTTGTCCGCCGAGCCCCGCAAATTCACCAAAGGCAGCGGCCGTCTGGAACTCGCGGAGTCGATTGCGTCGCATCCCCTCGCCGCCCGGGTGATTGTGAATCGCATGTGGCAGCATCATTTCGGCCGCGGCATCGTGCGTACAACATCGAACTTCGGCCAGATGGGCGAACGCCCCACGCACCCCGAATTGCTCGATTATCTGGCGCGGAAGTTGATCGACTCCAACTGGTCACTCAAGGCGGTTCATCGCGAGATTCTGCTTTCCAACACGTATGCGCTGTCTTCCACCCCCAGCCGCGCCGGCCGCGAAGCCGATCCGGACAACCGTCTGTTGTGGCGCGCCAACGTCAGCCCCCGGCTCGACATGGAGTCGTTGCGCGACTCCGTCCTCACGGTAAGCGGCAAGCTAGACCGCCAGCTAGGCGGGCCTGCCAGTGAGATGAAAGAAAGCAATCCCCGGCGATCTCTCTATCTCACGGTGAGCCGCACGCGCCTGGATGCCACCATGTCGCTCTTCGATTTTCCCGATCCCAACGGCACCACCGATGAGCGTCCGGTGACCATCGGCCCGCTGCAAGGGTTGTATTTCCTGAACAGCAAGTTTATTTCCGAGCAGTCGCGGGCCATCGAGTCCCGGCTCGCCGCCGAGTGCGGTTCCGATGACAAGAGGCGCGTCCAGCGTGTGTACCAGCTTTTGTACGGGCGCACGCCCGACCCACAGGAGCTTGCGCTGGGGTTAGAATATGTAGCAGCGGGTGGAAAATCCTGGCAGCAGTACGTACAGGTTCTGCTCGGTTCGGGTGAGTTCACAAGCGTTCGCTAGAGATCCAGGAGATAAAGCATGACCAGGCGCCAGCTTCTACAAAACCTTGGAGCGGGATTCGGCATGACCGCGTTTCGCGGAATGCTCGATGCCGCACCCACCCAGCCGCATTTCGCCCCCAAGGCCAAGCATGTCATCTTTCTTTTCCTCAACGGCGGCATGTCCCAGGTAGACACCTTCGATCCCAAGCCCGCGCTTGCGAAGTTCGACGGAACACCGATGCCCGGCCCCAAGATCAAGACCGACCGCGCCTCCGGCAGCCTGATGCGCTCTCCCTGGGAATTCAAAAAGATGGGGTCGAGCGGCATTGAAGTGAGCGAGATTTTCCCGCACATCGGGAAGCGTATCGATGACTTCTGCGTGATCCGCTCGATGTACACGGACTCCGGCAATCACGGCCCTTCGCTTCAATTGATGAACTGCGGCCACCAACTGCCGGGTCGCCCCTCTATGGGAGCCTGGGTCACCTATGGCCTGGGAACCGAAAACCGCAACCTTCCCGGCTTCGTCGTGCTCTGCCCCGGCTACCCGGTGCTCGGCTCCTCCCTGTGGAGCGCCGGCTACATGCCGTCCGTCTATCAGGGCGTCCACATTCACAACTCCGCGGTCGAGCCGGAAAAGCTCATCCACCATCTGCGGAACACGGAGAACTCGAGCGAGGAACAGCAGCGGCAACTTTCCCTGCTGGGCAAGTTGAATCAGAAGTACATCGAGCGCGCTGGAGCCGAGCCGCAACTGGAATCCGCGGTGCAATCCATGGAGTCCGCTTATCGCCTGCAGGCGGAAGCGATGGACGTGTTCGACATTCGCAAAGAGCCCGAAAAGCTGCGTGAACGCTACGACATTTCCGACTTTGGAAGAGGCTGTCTGCTGGCTCTGCGGCTGGTGGAACGCGGCGTTCGCATGGTGCAGATTTTCTACGGCAACGGACAGCCCTGGGACAACCACGATGACATCCGCGTCCATTCCAAGCTCGCCGCCAAGACCGACGGAGCCATCGCCGCGCTGATTGACGACCTCAAGGCGCGCGGGCTCTTCGACGAGACGCTAATCATCATTGGCTCTGAGTTCGGCCGCACGCCCATGATTCAGAACTCCGGATTGGAGAAACTCGGCTGTGGCCGCGACCATAACGTGCCCGGTTTTACCGTGCTGCTGGCGGGAGGCGGGATCAAGGGCGGCATGACCTACGGCGCCACCGACGACTTCGGTTTCAAGGCGGTGGATAAGCCGGTGCACATCCACGACCTGCACGCCACCGCGCTGCACGTACTTGGCTTCGATCACACCAGACTGACCTATCGCCACGCCGGCCGCGACTTCCGCCTTACCGACGTGCATGGCAACGTAGTAAAAGATATCCTGGCGTAAACCGGGGGCCGCCTACACGCTCAGCACAGGACAAGGCGCCTGCCGCACAATCCCGTACGCTTGCGCGCGCAGCCGCCCCAGCGTATTGGTGGCCGTGCCCCGGCCGATAATTACCAGGTCGGCACTCAGCTCAGCCGCGGTAGCGCTCACCACTTTGTGCGGCTCGCCTTCGGCCGTGAGGGCCGCCGCTTGGAGTCCCGCGGCGGCAAGCGCCTTGTCAAGACCGTTGGCGGCCTGGAGACCGGGCGCCACGTGAAGCACTGTGAGCTTTGCCGCGAACTCCTTGGCCAGCGCCCCGCCCCATTCCAACACGTTGCCGGTGCGTGCGCCGAGATCTACCGCGCAGAGGATGTGGCGCACTTGGCAATCCGTCAGATCGCCCTCCTGTTCAAGGTGAGTGCCCGTTAAAACCGGACGCTCCGACTCATCAAGCACCTTCGCCGTCACCGATCCAATCAGCATCCCGCGAAGCGAGCTATGGCCCTGCGTGGGCATCACCACCAGATCGGCCTTCTCCGCCTTGGAGCACTCGATAATCTGAACCGCCGCGTCGCCTTCGGCAAGGAGGCGGCGAACCCGGGTCCCCTGTAAATCGTGAGCCGCGAAGGCGTCGAGTTGCGCCTGCTTCTTCGCGCGATTCGCCTGGGCCAACGCCCGCAGCGAAGCTTCGAACGGTTCCACCATGGCGTAATCCACATGGAATGGCTCAACGACATGCAGGAGAATCAACTCCGCGTGGAAGTGAGCGGCCAGACGCCGCGCCGATCGCGCAGCTCCTTCACAACGCCGGGAAAAATCGACCGGCGCCAAAATTCTCGAGATGGAAAGTTGCATGGGAATGGATCAGTGGGAGGCAGTGGAAACGGCGATATCGGCGCGCTGGTAAGAGCCGAGAGGGTTCTTGTCTTTGTAGAGCCGCAATGCTTCGTCCCACTCAATAACGATCGTGCCGCCCTTTTGCGTCCGTTGCTGCTGCCAGGTGGAAAGCGTCTCGAGGCAGGCGTCGTCCACGTAGTCCAGATCGCGCAGGTGGACACGGGTTTCGCCGCCTTCGGGGATCGCCTCGAGCGCATCGGCAAACTTCGGGAGCCGGAGAAACGTCGCCGCTCCCATCAAATACACGTCCATGCGGCGCCCGTCGGGGTGGGACTGCATTCGTACGCCAAAGTGGGTTCGAGCGTAGATCACGCTAAGGATGGAAAGTGCAAGGCCGATCAGAATCCCCTTCAGCAGATCCGTAGTCACGATGCCGATCACGGTGGCCGCATAGATCACCACCGGGGCTCCCCCATAGCGAAGCAGCCGCTTCACATTCTGCACGTTCACCAGTTTGTAACCCGTAAAGACAAGAATAGCGGCGAGGCTGGCCGTCGGTACCATGCGCAGCAGCCAGGGCACGGCAACCACCAGCGCCAGCAGCCAGAACCCGTGGAGCATCGTAGAAAGCCTGGTCTGGGCACCCGCCGCGACGTTGGTCGCGCTGCGAACGATGACCCCCGTCATCGGAAGAGAGCCCAAAAATCCGCAGAGGGAATTGCCGATGCCTTGAGAAATCAACTCCCTGTTGTAGTTGGCCTTCGGACCGTTGTGCATC
>DATLCW010000344.1:0-32895 GCA_035526195.1 Bryobacteraceae bacterium | reverse complement strand
TTTAGAAGTGTGGGAGCACCATATTGAGTCAGAAGTGGATCGAGACGGGAGTATCTCAGTGACAGAGCGGGAAGCAATCATTACTGCTCGTCGGGGCCAGGGTCTCTTCAAAGAGCGCGTGATGGCGATTGAGCGCCATTGTCGTATCACGAGTGTGGACAATCCCACCCACCTTCGGGCGAGTCACTGTAAGCCGTGGCGGGATTGCACAAATGCTGAACGTCTTGACGGTCAGAATGGGCTTCTGTTGACGCCGAGCATCGATCACTTGTTCGACAGAGGTTTCATTGGCTTCCAGGATAATGGTGTTTTGATTGTGTCCCCTGTAGCTCACGTCCTATCTCTGGAGCGTATGGGTGTTCCGACGCGGGCAGAGGTCAATGTGGGTTCATTCTCCTCAGGCCAGAAGCGGTTCCTGGAGTACCATCGGGATGCTGTGCTGCTGAGAGCCGTTCGTTGAGTGCGCAGCGCGGAGTTCGTAAGGTGAGCTTCTTTAACGTTCGGTGTGATCCACCGAGGTGGAGGAAGCGGAACTACTTGACCTTCACGATAGCCGACCAGCCTCTAGCCAGTCTTGCTCAAAGGTCGTCCGGTTACCGCATGAACACCCTTGCGCTTTGCAACCGCCCACCGCTTCTTTGCGGCAAGTGAGATCTTTCTCTTGCCTTCTGGCGTGAGATGCGGTTTTTCTGCCTTCTGGGATGGCTTCTTGACACTATCCGGGGAAGGCTGAAACAGTTTGGCTTCTTTCGCACGTGTCACAGAAACCCTCGCCGAAACAAGCAGGTCTCGTACGTTCGGGTTGATCTCAGAATACTGGTCAATCACATCTGACAGTAGTGTCTGAACTTTATCTAATTTTTTAACTGCTTTCTTGGCTTTCATCGTTACTGTTCCTTAGGTTCGCTACATCACTGTCTGATCCTGAAAGCGTATCACAAAAGCTTGATTTCCCCTTTCTCGGTCCTACTCTTAGGCGACCCGCCGGAGGATTGGTTTCCTCAGCGCATCGTCGATGGCCCGCGCAACTTTCGGCAGCGTGCTCAACCGCCGCAATTTACCCACTTCCCTCACCTACTGCAGTTTTGCAAGGCTTGGCGCAGGGCCTCGCAACCCACGCAGCAGCGGGTTTCACGCACACGCCTCTACCAGAGCGCGGCTCAATTGCTGATGTTGGGGCCGGTGAGAAAAGGATCCATTTTCGCCGGTGGCCGCCGGAGCCAAACGGCCGGTAGAGCACCCATCGGCGAGGACGCGGTAAAGACTCTACAGCAGACTCTATAAAATCCTCTTGCCTCTGAAGTCCGGCCGGGGCATCATTGACTCGGTGCCAATGTTCCCACTCCCTTTGACGAAGCGAAGCGAATACCCGAGGTACGACGTGTTGATCACCAGTGCCCTCCGCGGGAGGCGATCTTGCTGTAGTCCGGTGCAACGGTATCCTCGTCAAGCTTCATCGTTGCCACTCGTGTTGACGGCACCGGAGGGTTCTCTTTTGTAGCCAGTTCGGTTCCCGCTCCTGTTCATTTTCAAGTCGGCGATGCAGTTGGGTTGTGCGGCGGCCACAGTGGTGGTGTGCTTCCGCGACGCTATCGCCAGGATTGGCAGCACCAAAAGCGGCCAAAGTGGCTCCCTTTTAGACCGGCCCTAACACTCGATTGACCCAACCCAGCATTGTAGAAACGCATCGTACAGCCGCGATGCGTACCGTCCCATAGCTCCTCGCCCATCACGTCGATGAGCGCCCCGACGGCGTATTGCGATCCGTCCCACCCCTGGAAGTACATGTTGGCCATGTAACCGGACTGCCGCACTGCGGTCCCTCCTCCGGCGTTCCCCTTCTTGCGGAAGTAGAGCGCTTGGCCGTTGTCCCCGGCGTTGTTGGCATCGATGTAGAGAGATGTTTGAGTATGCTTCACCTTGAACAAGCGCAAAATCGGCCCATCGCCACTGCAATCGCCGACCGTCTCGTCGAGAACTCAGAAATTTTCTTGCTGGGCGGCGACAGCCTTCGTAAACCTACCAAGAATCGCAATCCGCCAGCCGAGTAGTAGCGCGCTGGCTCCGATCAGGCGCGCGCTGTGGCGATATCCCGGCCGGAGGAGTCCGCCGGGTAACCCCTCAACGGCGCTGCCGATACGAGCGGGGGCTTCGGCTCCCGCTCGTTGTCCTCTCCTCTCTCCTCAATGTTCAACTTCAGCGCCAATCATCTGTACCTGCTCTCACGGACGGAATACCCATCGTGTGGGGTGTTTGTTGCGGGGCCACGACACACAGCGCGCTTATCGGCTCCATGACTTTACCAAAACCCTGCTCATCCGGCCCGGAGTGGCCTACTGCGTAGCAGGAAAGGTCAACACCGCCGACAAACTCTACCTGGTGATCGAATCGGTTCGGCCGGACACCAAGCACGCTAGGTCTTCCAATGATCCTGTTCCCGTAGACGGCGCGGGAGGGTCGGCTATGGGTTAGCTACTTAGGAATCGTCATCGTGATCCAGACGTACGACGTGCCCGAACGTCATACGCCGCCACACTCGTGTGTCTCGATGTCTCTTTCGGCGGTCTTCCTGAGGACAAAACCGGCAAAACTGCGGGTGTTTTATGTGGGCACTAACAGGGCCGCATCGCAGCGGTGCCCGAAATCCGGTTGGAGGAAGTTTGTCAGGTGTTTCTTGACATTCTGGATTACTTGTCCGAGATGCTGACTATACGCTCATGTGGATCGGGGCAGTGTACATTCCGGTAACGGGACTCTGGTCACGACGGCGGACGATCCAGATGGCGGTCAAAACCTTGTGGCTTCTGGTCGATTCATCCGAGCGGGCGGCCGGGCCGGGGGTGGGGCCCAGGCTCCGTGCCGCGCCCTTTCCTGGCGCGTAGGTTTAGCGCTTCTACAAAGACCGAAAACGCCATGGCAAAGTATACATACCCTTTCGAGATATGCTGGCCAAACCCTTCCGCAATCAACGTCACGCCGATGAGCAACAGGAAACTGAGCGCCAGCATCTTTACCGTGGGATGCCGTTCCACGAAAGCGCTCGTCGGCTTTGCCGCGAACATCATAAAGCCCACGGCGAGCATGATGGCGACGATCATGACCAGGACTTGGTCCGCCATCCCGACCGCAGTGATCACCGAATCGAGCGAAAAAACGATATCGAGCAGTGCAATTTGCACCAGTACGCCTCGCATCGTCACGGCGCCGCGAGCAGCCCGTTCGGACTCGGATTCACCTTCGAGACGCTCGTGAATCTCCTGCGTGCTCTTCCAAATCAAGAAAATGCCCCCTACTAGGAGAATCAGATCCCGGCCTGAGAACTCATGCTGCAAAACGACGAAGAGCGGTGCCGTGAGGCGCATGATCCATGTGAGCGACAGCAACAGGAGAATCCGCGTGATCATAGCCAACGCGAGCCCAATAGTGCGCGCGCGGGCCTGTTGGTCGACCGGAAGTTTGCTCGCCAGGATGCTGATGAAAACGATATTGTCGATCCCGAGCACGACCTCGAGAACCGTCAGGGTAAACAGCGCGACCCAAGCTTCGGGAGAGAAAATCCAGTCCATTTCTCTAAGCTTATGGGTTTAGAGGTACAAATGCTGCCTCCAGCGTGAATCTGGCGCACATCTGGTCGGGAGTGTGCCGCGGATAGCGAAACAGGACGACGTAACTGCAAACCGGTTTGATATTCGCAGAAGAGAAGAGGCGCAGAGCGGCTGATGCAGACAGAGACGCAGGCACTCCACGGCTTGAGCGGTGAGACGTCCATCATAATCTCTACGCAGCCTGTGCCTGGATCAGCCGCAGTGGTAGGCACCTTGGAGAGTAGAGTGTGGTGCGGCGTTGTTGTCGACTGACCTAATACAACAGCCTTTCGCCCGTGGCCAAGCGTTTTAGCGGCTCGCCCTTAGTGAAACGGCCTTACCGGAAGGTGCCAAGGCGGCGAACTGGGCGGTCCGGTGCGGGCAGTGGCAAGCCACTTGGAGCTTGGCCACAGCCGGTCACGTTGACGGATAACGCCGTACTCGTTGCAGTGATCGTTGTTGCCCGCAAGTTCCGTTCTAGGAAGTATCAGCGGGCGTGCCGAGCCCCTGCTCTGAGATGAGCCTGATGTGGGACATTATCGGTAGCTATTGGTTTCACGTGGTGCTCACTGCAGAGTATCCACTCCTACCGGACCGCCGATCCGGACCGAAAGACATGAATGATCACCGAACTGTAGGCAGGGAGTTTGTGTTTGCCAACGAGACTTGTGATCAATATCGCTCCAACCTAGGCGACCGGAGACGAAACCGCACACGTCGTGCCTGCTCAGGCCTGCACGCCCAGGGAGGATCGTCGAATGGAGATGGTGGCCGGGGCGGGGGCGGCTCCGCCTCCACTTTTGGGTGAAGCTGCCGTTCCATCGAATTCCAGTTATGATCTGAAGGCGGTCCAGTCTAACATGTGCCACCGCTGCCCTCGCGTAATTCGCCGTGTCCAGTGCATCATTGCGTTCACGCGTCTTCACCCACTCACCCTTAGCGAATCCCTTCACGGTCCTTGTCATGAACTGCTCGGCCGTAAACTGCCGGAACCACTCCTCTGGCATCTCCGGGTAATGCACGATGATGTCGCTTTGCTGCAGTTGGCCGTACAACTCCGATTTAGCCATGCTCACATTCACCGGCCACACTTTGACTCCCCTTCGTATCCGTTGACCACTCATCATTACATCCGCCGTCGATGGCTGGCTCAGGAGCGCCACCCCGTTGTCACTTCCCTTGATCGCCAGCAGGCCCCCGAACGTATGACGTCGCGCCCAGTCGTAAACCTCAGCCGTTCGGCTTCGGCGCCCGGAATCGATGGCCGCGCATACAATCGGCAGCATCGTGCCGCCCTCGTGCCGGAAACTGCGGCCCAGAGGCGCATCCAATTTGTTCCACGCTGTCCCACTGCCTGTTTCCTCTTCCAGCACCACGTAGTCGATCAACCACCGATGCTTCCCGCGGCCCCAGCCCCATATCGCGATTTCGAAGCGATCTCGTGCACTTCTATCCCGGCCTGAGGAACATCACTCCCGCGGGAACTGTTCCAAGTAGATAAACGTCGCTGCGGCTCTTCAGCTTTTCCCAATCAGGCGCTTCTCCACGCTCCACCCAGGTTTCACCAAGCACCGTGTTGACGAACACCTCCAGCAGCTCCGGCGCTTTTTGCGCCTGATCGAACATGCGCGCTGCCTCGCCCCATGAGAACCAGCCAACCGGACTGTAAAGATTCGATAGATGGCACCCCCCTCTGTTCTTTCCGTCACTAGGCTGCTCGGATCGCCATTCGCCGTTTTCGAGCATCGCAGTGTTGCGAATTGTTGCGAATGGGTCGGCACTGGCCAAGAGTTACGTAATTTTGTTCGAATAGAGTTGCCCGCCAAGAAGTCCCCGCTGTGTCGGTAAACGACAGTAGAGAGGGCATTATCATCCCCGCTGAAAGCGGGACAGCTGAGTCGGTCTTCGTGAACAAACCTGGTCATTTCCCGCGAGTGCCGAAGCGCTGACCATCAGTGTGCGGTTCTGGCCAGCGGATCCAATATCAACTGGCCGGACTGGCCGCCCAAAATCGCCAGCCCAGACTGCGACTGAAACGCGTAGCCCTGGCCGTTGCCGTAAGTACTGAAACGGTACAGGTGGCCAGAAGACTGGACCACGTTGTCGGACGCTTCCCTTGTATGAATTTTCTTCCTGGGTAGCACAGCGTCGTGCTAGATTGCCACCAAGCATTATGCCGCAATACAAGCGTAAGCGCCCCGTGCTTTCAGTTTGGCCAAGAAAATACTATCCTCGGGATTTTGGTGACGAATGCATTGAGCGTAGGAGATGTCGCGTTTTTTTTCTAGAACGAGTTCAGGAATTGACTCCTGAAGTCGTAAGGTCTCTGACTAACAACGTTCTGCCGCTATATGAACAGATGCTTGCCGAATTCTTGATTGACAGAGTGAAATTCGAGCAGTTCGGACGTGTGCCTTCAGGCCAAAATAGCTTGATTGATCATCTCCGGAACCAAGCCGGTATCTTCTCGGATCGCGACTTTGAACAATTTATCTTCCGCAACTCTTCATGTTCGGCCGCATGGGTCGGAAATGTTGAATCCAACTTTGACAGGGACAATACAGCTGCTGCGCGCATTAGAGGTCCATTGTTGGATTGGGCAGATCGATATCGACTCCGGTATGAATGGATGTTGAGCATGGCCTTGGATGCCTGCCTTATCTGGTGTTGTTCCGGTCCACCGTACGAATTTCGATTCCGCGAATTTCAGCCACGCTCGGAAGGCATCTCGACATTCAAGTATCCTGCATGGGACGGCCGGGACGAAAAAGAATACCTCCGAGAGGTCTGCGGGCTGTTCGAGCAACACCTTAACGCGGAAATCGCACAGCAGCTTCCGGACCGGGTGAAGGCGACCCCGCTAATTACGAGAACTGAACGCTTCGACATGATGGCACTCTATCTTTGCAAGGGCATGACCCCTCAGGTGATCAGTACGCGGCCAGGACTGTGCAAAGATCCCGACGTAGTGAGGCGTGAGCTTCGAGAAGTTGCTGCGCTGATTGGTGTCCGTGTACGCGGCAAAGGCAGACCTTCGAAAACCGACTGAAATTTCTACACCCGCGCGAAAATATCGTCACATTTTAACTGCTCTCTTCGCCCTTACAGTGCTTCTAGAGGCACTAATGGCAACTAACTTCCCACCTCGCGTTTCACGCGATTACGACCGCTTACCAAGCGAGTTCTTGTCAATTCCTGAGGCAGCTGAATACACGAATACATCCATAGCACTTTGGCGCAAGCTCGTTGCTCAGCGCCGCGTCCGAGTAACCCGGATTGGGCGACTCGTGCGAATAAGAAAGGGCGATCTTGAAGCGTTCCTGTCAGGTGAATAAATGAACACGGTTCCATGTAACAGGGAGGAGTTCCCTGCAGAGGGCCTCCGAGGTGAACCGTTGACTCCGGCGGATTATCTGGCGCTTGAGCGGCGTTGGATTGATCGGCCGCTAGCGGACCACGCGCTCCTCCGGCGTGTGGACTCTTTCACAGGGGCGGAAACTGTAGGCCGGCGGCCGACAGCGAGTTCCAACTATGCGGGCATCATAATTCCCTATGTAAGGCCCGGTGAAAAACGAATCAGGGAACATAGGCTTCGACGCGATCACCCCGAATATGAATATCGGCCGGACGGGACCCTTCACGAACGCGCGAGGTATCTGTCGCCACCCGGCAGAACGAACCTCTTGTACGTTCCGCCGGGCGTGACCTCAGAGATGCTTATAGGTGAAACTCCCGTCGTCATCACCGAAGGCGAGTTCAAGAGCTTGGCACTATGGCGTCTGGCCCAACACATGGCCCAAGCGCCCCGCTGGTTGCCGTTGGGCATTAGTGGAGTTTGGAATTGGCGGGGGATCATCGGCCAGTCGGTGGACTCGGAGGGGCAGCGCGTTGCCGTTAAGGGTCCAATACCGGATTTGAGTCGTATTCGTTGGCAAAACCGCATCGCGTACCTGGCATTCGATTCGGATCAGGACATGAACGAGAACGTTCAGTCTGCTTTGCAAGCTTTTGCGGCTCAGCTTCGAAAGTGGGACGCTGCACCACGAAATATCCGGTGGCCTTGCGAAATCGGCAAGGGCATCGATGACTATATCGCTGCGAATGGTCCAGACGCAGCGCTGCTGACGATTGAGAATGCGACCTCGTTCCAATCTCCACAAAGACGAGTTGGGCTACTTGTAAAGGAGCAATGCTTGATGACACCTAGGGTATGGCCCGTATTGGGCCAAGCTGCATATCACGGTCTGCCAGGTGAGGTGGTCAACGCGCTGGCACCTCACTCCGAGGCCGATCCGGCGGCGCTCCTCGTACAGTTTCTAACTCTCTTTGGAAACGTTATCGGGCGAGGGCCACATTGGAGAGTTGAATCTACTCAACATCCCGCAATTCTTTTTACGGTCATTGTAGGCGAAACCGCGAAGAGCCGAAAGGGTACATCACTGGACAACATACAATCGCTGTATCTTCCTGTCGATGATAAGTGGGCAAGGAATCGTTTCGAGAACGGATTATCCACCGGGGAAGGCCTAATCTGGGCCGTTCGCGATCCCAGCAGCGACGCTCTCCCTGAAGGAGCCTGTAACAAAACATTACGTAAAGGGATTGATGTCGATCCCGGCGTAGCAGACAAGCGGCTCATCATCATTGAGCCGGAATTTGCTCGTGTCCTCAGCGTGGTTGAGCGGACACAAAACACCCTCAGCCCAGTACTACGAAATGCGTGGGATGGAAAGTGCCTTAGTATTCTGACCAAACGACAAGCCGCAAGATGCGGGGAGCCACATATTAGCATCATCGCGCACATCACTAAAGAGGAACTCCTGCGGCTTCTAACCGATACCTCAATCGCAAATGGATTCGCCAACCGGTTCCTCTTCGTCTGCGCGAAACGTTCGAAATTCCTTCCTTTCGGGGGCGATTGGGACTCTGATCAGAGGGAAACTTACATTGAGCGACTCAAAGCAGCCGTCCAGTCCGCCCGACTTAATTCGCTTCTTTCGCTTAATTCGCAAGCTCGCGAGGTGTGGGAGGCCGAGTACCCCCGGCTTACATATGGACACGCGGGGCTGCTGGGGCAAGTAACGAGCCGAAGCGAGGCGCAAGTCATGAGACTAGCAATGATGTACTCTCTCCTGGACTGCAAACAAGAGATAGGGGAAGCTCATCTGAGGGCTGGGCTTGCCCTCTGGCAATACTGCGAGGATTCATGCGCCTTCATCTTTGGAGATGCCCTTGGAGACGCTAACGCAGACACCATCCTTCGCGCCCTCAATGAACGGCCTCAAGGGCTTATGCGCGCGGAGATTAATGCACGGGTCCTTCAAGGACACTGTAACTCCATGGAAATCTCTCGGGCGCTAGCAGTCCTACTAGAGAGAGGATTAATTCGTATGGAAGAGGAGAAGACCAGTGGTAGGCCGTCCGAGCGCTACTTCAGTACGCGTACTGCGAAGTAAGCGAATTATGCGAAATAAGTCTCTCCGACACCGAAGATCGTCCCAATCGGACACGCGCGATTTGTACCGTTTGGGTAGGGACCGTATTACGAAACCCACCCCCCCGGGCCCAATGGGGTGTGGCCCTATAAGAAGGGGTGGCCGGGGGGGCCTAACGCATTGAAACTGCGTTGGCTCTGTTGATAATAGTCATTATCGTGAGTGCATCGCTACGCGAATTGCGACATCTCGCGAGGAGGTCTTGTGCAACGCACGGAGCGCGAGCAGGCTTGCAAGTCTGATTACGGTTTCTTCTCACACTCTCGCGAACCACTGCGGAGTAACGCATCCAAATCCGATAGACGAATCCGCAGCAGTTTTCGATGCCGAAAGGCAGGCAGGTGGCCCTCGCGGATCCATCTGCGAAGTGTGGCTTCATTGCAATCGAGCATGGCGGCCGCGTACGTGACGCGAACGAAACGATCGCCAACTGAGAGCATCGAGCTTGGCTGGTACACGTCTACAATTCTACGGCCTAGCGCGATTCTACGTGCAGAAATCTTCGATCGATTGCACACCGCGCAAATGTATTTCTTTGCAAGAATACCTTGTCGCAAAAACGTGAGTGTGCACTGGATCGATGTTTATTTGGCTATTTATCTGAAACTTGCGAGTAATTGCGAAAAATATTGCTTGACGCTCCAACACGTTTTGCTGCAAGCTTGGTTTGCTTGTAGCGCAACGCCGCGAGCGCTGGAAAGTGTCGGTTGGCGCCTTCACTTCCCAGCTAATCCACACGAAGGGCGAACTTCAATGCGGACTACAAAAAAGTCTATCAGCAAACCACTAACGGCGAGAGAGGCGGCAGCAATACACTCGTTGCGGCAAACTCTCGCGCTTGAATTCAGGATCTTTGCGAACGAACAGATTGCCATGACGGCAGCGGGTCTTGGATGGACAGTAAAGCGTGTCCAACAGACGCTTGCAGCGGAGGTGAAGTAGTCAATGGCTTACCAACTGCTGAGCGTCGAAAATGACGCGAAGACCGTCAAAGGCAAGAAATACGGCTACCTCACCGGCATCCTGTACCTCGCGCCATCGACAGAGTCCGGCATGGGTGTAGACCTATGCCCCATGGCAAGTGAGGAATGCCGTAAAGCATGCCTGTATGGCGCGGGTATGGCTGGAGTGTTTCCCGCAATTAAGCGGTCTCGCATCGCTAAGACCGTGCAGTACCTGCAGGATTCCAAGGCGTTTGTCGAGACGCTAGCGGCCGATATCGAAGCGCTTATCCGTGCCGCAAAGATTCGCCGATTGAAACCAGCCGTGCGGATCAATGGCACGTCGGATCAACCCAAATTGGCGCTTGAGCTCGCCAATCGGTACCCCACAGTCCAGTTCTACGACTACACCAAGATCCCGCGACCGTGGACAAGGGCACTGCCGAATTACCATTTGACCTTCTCCCATAGTGGAGTGAACCTAGTGCAGTGCATGGATGCTGTATTGTACGGCGTAAATGTAGCCGTGGTGTTCTCAGGTCCATTGCCTGCCACATGGTACGGGTATAAGGTGATCGACGGTGACCAGTCGGACCTGCGCTTCCTGGATGCCGTCGGCGTCATTGTGGGTCTGAAGACCAAGGGAGACGCACGCACTATGCAGACCGGCGGATTCGTACAGATAGGGGAGGTAGCAGCGTGACGGCACTTGAGACCATCAAAGCGGGTGACCGCATAACTATCCTCATCCCAGCAGGCATAGGCCGCGACGGAGTCGAATATAGGCGGGTAACAGGCCGCGCTGTAATGCGCGGTCCGTACGGATGGGTGAACAACATCGGCGGACCGCACGGTACGCCAAAGATTGCAACGGATCAGAACATTGTCAAAATCACGAAATGGAAGGGAAACTAACATGTACGTCGGCATTTACCACTCGGAAGATGGGGATAAGCCTCGTGTTCAACACTAGCCCATGGGAGGAGCAGGCATGAAAGCACTATTGATTGACCTCGAGTCGCTACAAGAGCGCCTCGAGCGCATGGAGGATCCCAAGACAGACTCGGCCGCATGGCTCATCCGCGAGCTTGCCGAGGTCCTGGCTCGAGCTCATGGAATACTTGAGGCATTAGCCAACACGGAGGATCAGTGATCGCAACGGCTATTGGACGCGAGTCTCCGAAGCCCGAGAATCCAATTCCGGCGCCTAAGTCCACCACGCGGCTACTCACTTGGTTGCCCATTCCGAATGAGTCGATGATGGCTATCAGTGCGTAGGCCGAAACAGCGGGGCTCCGGCGACCGCTACCCCCAATTCGAATGGGACTACTGGACGAAAGGAAATCATGACCATCAGCACATACACATATCCGGGGTTGGGGCTGGCAGAAGCAGGAGACCGCCACACCGTCTCCACATTCTCGATCGCGGAGAGCCTCACGAGGTACGTCTGCGACTCCGTCCATTCAGAGCATTCGCGCGTTGCTTACGCTCGCGCCATTCGAGATTTCCTGGCCTGGGTGGGTCAGAAGCCGGAGATGCCCCTTTTCAGCCGCGCATTGGTGCAGGAATACCGGGCAAACCTGGAAGGGCATGGAAAGCGGCCGCCAACGATCAATCAGGCGCTTTCGGCGATTCGCAAACTTGCATCCGAGGCGGCAGCTGCCGGCGGACTAGATCCGGGTGTGGCTGCCTCGATCTCGAGCCTCCGTGGCGTTCCCGTGCGAGGCAGCCGCGCAGGGAACTGGCTCGGTCAGGAGGACATGCTGAGCCTATTGGTAGCGCCTGACCAAACGACTTTAAGAGGGCGCCGCGACTTCGTGTTGCTCGGGCTGCTAATGGGAGCCGGCTTGCGGAGAGCAGAAGCTTGCGGGCTTGCCATCGAACAGATCCAACACCGCGATGGCCGAATGATGGTGGTCGACTTGATAGGCAAGGGGCAACGATTGCGCACCGTACCGCTCCCGCAGGTCCTTTGGAGCGGCGTAAACGATTGGATCGGTCACCTGGGGTCGAACCATGGCCTGCCTCTGCTACGACGCGTTGACGGTCACGGGAGTCTCACAGAAAAGCCGCTAACGGCATCGGGTGCATGGTGGGTGGTCCGCGCCTACGCGGAAAAACTTGGATTCCCGGCCGTTCGGCCGCACGATCTCCGCCGCACTTTCGCAAAAGCGGCACTTCGGGGAGGCGCCGAAATGGATCAGATTCGGGCGGCGTTAGGTCACAGCAACGTGGCAGTAACTCAGCGTTACTGCGGGCAGGAAATGTATCTGGACAATCCAGCCTGCGAAAAGCTGGGGCTCTAACCTGCATCATCTCATTGCAGAAAATTTAGAAGGAGGGTAGAAACATGGTTTATAAGCGCGGCAAACATTGGTACATGGATGTCACAATCAATGAAGATCGCTACCGAGAAGCGCTCAACACTACAGACCGTCGCGAGGCACTCGCCCTTGAGAAGAAGCGTATTGCAGATATAGGACAAAATAGGGCTGCACCCGCATCGACCAAAGACTTCGCTCGCAAGTCGCTATCCGAGGCGGCTGAACCGTTCCTAACCGAGCGAATTGGCCATGTCACAGAGCGAACTATCCAATTCGAGAAGGAAAGACTGCGTCCTCTTACGGCATTTTTTGGCGATCAACCGCTGATGAAGATTCGAGCCGAGGACATCAGGGCCTACCAGAAGCAGCGTCTGGAAGCGGGACGCTCGGGGAAGACTATCAACATGGAGGTGGGTGTTTTGCGGTTGATCATGAAACGCGCCCGCATTTGGAATCTCGTGGCCGACGAAGTAAAACTGTTTCCGAAACGCTCTCGCGTAGTCGGACGTGTACTCACTGGTGAGGAAAAATCACATCTGTTTCAGGTTGCGCGCAGTAGACCTGAATGGCTTGTGGCTTATTGCGCTGCAGTTATGGCAGTTTCGACTACCTGCAGAGGTGGTGAATTGAAGAATCTCTGCTGGTCAAGCGTAGACCTTCTGGGCAAGGTATTGACGGTCAGGCGGAGCAAAACGGATGCAGGGCACCGAACAATCCCGCTTAACGGAGATGCCGCAAGCGCTCTGGCAAGATTGCGTGAGCGAGCGGACGTTGTTGGGTCCGCGGGCAGCAACCATTTTGTTTTTCCTGCTTGCGAAAATGGGCATGTGGAGCCAACGAGGCCACAAAAGAGCTGGCGATCTGCTTGGCGCAGCCTTACCAGGGCGGCCGGTTTCGCCAGTTTCCGCTTTCACGATCTTCGGCATCAAGCGATAACCGAAATGGCCGAAGCGGGAGCGAGCGACGCCACAATCATGGCCGTTGCCGGCCACGTCGACAGAGCCATGATGGAACATTACTCACACGTGAGAATGGTAATGAAACGGAACGTATTGGAGAAATTGGAAAGCGGCTTGATGATCCCGTCGTCCATTCCCCAAACCAGCTTGAAGGTGAACTGATCGGGTTACGTCACAATCTACGGCACAAGGGGCCACCTAACAAGGTGGTCCTTTTTGTATCTATTTGATTTTAATGGTCGGGGCGAGTGGATTCGAACCACCGGCCTCCTGGTCCCGAACCAGGCGCTCTACCAGGCTGAGCCACGCCCCGAATCTCCTAGTGTAATCGTTCCACTCCTCGAAGAGCAAATTTCAGGACTGGACTGGCGTAGTCGCAGCCGGGGGTGCCGGGGCACGCCGGCTGCTGAACCACGGGTACAAGACCGGCATCAGATAAAGCGTTAGTAATGTGGACGTGATCAGCCCTCCGATCACCACGGTCGCCAAAGGTCTCTGAATTTCGGCTCCCGTCGATGTCGAAACAGCCATCGGAATGAAGCCCAGGCTGGCCACGAGGGCCGTCATCAGCACCGGACGCAGCCGGTCCGCCGCTCCCTCCCGCACGGCCCGGTCCATCGGGAAGGAATGGTCGCGCAGAGTGTTAATCCGGCTGACCAGTACAATTCCGTTCAGCACCGCAACGCCGAAAAGCGCGATGAACCCAATGGACGCGGAAAGATTCAGATTTAATTCCCGCAGCCAAAGCGCCGTGACGCCTCCCACCAGCGCAAACGGGACGTTCAGAAGAATCAAGCTGGCCTGGGTGACCGAATGAAACGTGGCAAACAGCAAAATGAAAATCACTGCAATGGAAAGCGGCAGCACGATCATCAGCCGCCGATTGGCCCGGGACTGATTCTCGAATTGCCCGCCCCATTCGATCTCATAGCCCGCCGGCAGTTGCACCGCCGCACTCACCTTGTCCTGGGCCATTTTCACAAAGCTGCCGAGATCAGTTCCCCGCACGTTGGTTCGGATCGCCAGCCGGCGCTGCGTATTTTCCCGCGAAATCACTTCCGGTCCACGAACGGAGCGGACGTGGGCCACCTGATCGAGCCTGACCAGTTCCCCGCCGGGACCGCGCAGCACCAGTTGCCGCAGCGCCGAGGGATCGTTTTTCTGCTTTTGGGGAAGCTGCACGGAGATGGCGAACCGCGAGCGGCCTTCAATCAGCTCCGATACCGGCCTTCCCCCCACCAGTGTCTCAATCAATTCCTCCACGTCCGTCACATTCAGTCCATAACGCGCGAGAGCGGCGTGGTCGATTTCGATCTGCAGTTCCGCTACGCCCGAGGTCACTTCCATCTGCGGCTCCGCTGCGCCGGGGAGGGCGGAGATGATGGCGAGAATACGGCGGCCCAGCGCTTCCAGCGTTTTCAGATCATCCCCGAAGATCTTGATCGCCACGTCCCCCCGAAGCCCCGTAAGGGTTTCATCCATACGCATCTCCATCGGCTGCGTAAACGAGAACGCCACGCCCGGCACCTGCTGCAGAGCAGCGGAGATCCTTCCGATCAGCTCCGGCTTGTCGCGGCAGCATTTCCATTGCTCTTTCGGCGCCAGACGTAAATACGAGTCGGACTCATAGATACCCATTGCCTCGGTGGCGATATCCGGCCGCCCCAGCTTTGTGACCAGGCCGGTAACCTCCGGGAAGCTCCGAATGATCGTCGAAACCTGCTTGCTGATTTCGATGGATTCGGTCAAGGAGATCCCCGGCAGCTTGCGCGATGTGATCAGAATCGCGCCTTCATCCAGCTTCGGCATGAATTCAGTGCCGATGAATCGGAGCGACGTTAAGGCGCCAGCCACCAGCAGCAACGCGCCAGCAACGAAGATCGTCCGGTGCCGCAGGGCGAAATCGAGCGTCGTTGCGTAGCCGCCTCGCAACGCCTGATACCAGCGCTCGCTAATGCCGTCGCCGCGGACTCCTCTCTCCTTCAGGAAGTAGCTCGACAGAGCAGGCACCACCGTCAACGCTAGGATCAGGGAACCAATCAGAGCCGAACAAACGGCAATTGCCATCGGACGGAACATACGCCCTTCCAGACCCTGAAGAGTCAATATAGGCAGATACACCGCGATAATAATCGCCACGCCGAAGACGATGGGACGCGATACTTCATAAGACGCCGTGCGAATCGATTCGATCACCGTGTGTTTTCCCTCCGCCCGGTCGAGCGTGTGCACCGAATTCTCGATCATCACCACCGAACCATCCACGATCATTCCAAAATCGATGGCGCCCAGACTCATCAGATTTGCGGAGACGCCAAAAAGGGCCATCCCGGCGAAGCCGAATAACATCGAGAAGGGGATCATCAAGGCAACAATCATTGCTGCCCGCAAGTCTCCCAGGAACAGCAGCAGAACCGCGGTGACCAGCAAGCCCGCTTCCAGCAGATTCCGCCGCACCGTTTGAATCGTGCGGTTGATGACTTCCGATTGATCGTAGAACGCGATCACTCGAAACCCCTCGGGCAGGTGAATCCTGGCAAGCCGGTCTTTGATGCGGCCGATCACCGCGCGCCCATTTTCTCCTTTCAGCGCGATCACCGTAGCGGAGACAGCCTCCTCGGTTTCCCGAAGGGTTGCTCCATAGCGAGGCCGAGGAGATGCGGTTAGCTTGCCGACGTCGCGCACCAGTACGGTGACGCCGCCATGAGCCACCAATACAACGTTCTCCAAATCCGCGGCCTTCACAACCCGGCCCAGCCCACGCACGGAATAACGTTCTTCCGCGTGCTCGATGTAACCGCCGCCGAAGTTGGCGTTGTTCTCGGCAACCCGGCGCGCCACGTCGCGCACCGTAACCCCGTAACGGCGGAGCGCGGCGGGGTCCAGCTCGATTGTGTACTGCTTGGATTGGCCGCCCCACGCATTCACTTCACTCACTCCGGCAACGCTTCGCAGTGCGTAACGGAGTGTCCAGTCCTGAAAAGTCTTCACATCCATTAAAGACTTGTTCTTGTTTTCCACCGTGTACTGATACACCTCGCCGAAGGCGGTTGCCATGGGGCCAAGAGTGGGTTGCACGCCGCGAGGAAGACGCGAGCGAACTTCCTGCAGCCGTTCGCCCACCAGTTGCCGCGCGAGGTACGGATCGAGCGAGTCCTCAAAAACCAGAGTCACCATCGACAGGCCGAGCATGGACACGGAGCGGACAGTTTCGATACGCGGCATCCCCACCAGCGCGCTTTCCAATGGAAAGGTGACCAGTTCATCCACCTCGCGGGACGACATCGAAGGACACTCGGTCACCACGACCACCTGGTTGTTGGTCAGGTCTGGAAACGCATCGATCGGAAGGTTTACCAGCACGTATGTGCCGCCGAAAAGGAGTGCCGCCAGACCGGCGAGTACCAGCCAGCGGTTATCCAAAGAAAAATCTATGATACGGGCAAGCACGCCTTTACTCCTCCTCCAGCGTGCTTTTTAGCAATTGCGACTTGAGCAGAAAACTGCCCTTCACCACCACGGAGTCTCCCGCCTTCAATCCTTCCAGGATTTCCACCTCTCCATTCATCCGCCCGCCTGTCTTGATGGGCCTTGGCTCGAACTGATCGCCGGCGCGCTGGACAAACACCGCCGGCACCCCGTTAATATCCTGAATGGCCGCTTCCGGAATAAACAGGGAGGAGCGGGTGGAGGGCAGTTCGACGGCGGCCGTAGCGAACATTTCCGGTTTCAGCAGTCCCTGTGAATTTGCGACCAGGATGCGGACCTGCAGGGTACGCGTGGTGGGGTCCAACTGCTCGCCAAGTTTAAGGATGCGCCCGCGGAATTCGCGGTCGGGGTAGGCGCGCACGGAAACCCGTACCGATTGCCCGGCGCGCAGCTTCGAGAGGTCTGATTCATTGGCCGCGGCAATCATCCACAAATTGGCGGGATCGGTAATGGATAGAATCCGATCGCCCGCGGTGACCACGCTGCCTACGCTGGCTTTGCGCTCCACCACCAAACCCGAGGCGGGTGCGAAGATCGGCACATCATCGTGCATCGGGTCGTGATTTTTTTCGGAAGGCAGATCCTCGATGGGGACATGCAGAAACTCGAGGTGGGCGCGTTCTTTACCTAACTCGGCCTGGGCCTTGTCGATTACCGCCTGCGCGTTCCTCACCTCGGCTTCCGCGGAATCCACGTCCTGACGGGAGCCGGCCTTGAGATCGAACAGCCGCTTAGCGCGATCCGCGAGCCGGGTGGCGTAACCGTGAGCCATCTTGGCTCGTTCCAGTTCCACGATGGACTTCTTGTAGCCGGCGCGCGCCTCGTGAACCTCATGGGTGTGAATGCGCGCCAGGATCGCGCCGGAACGCACGGTGTCACCCACTTTGGCGGTTAGCTCGTCGATCTTGCCATCCGTAGTCGCGCCCACGTGCCACGTCCGGTCCTCATTGACGGCCAGTTGGCCGGAAGCGGCGATCGTGCCGGCAACGTTTCTTGGTTCCAGTTGCTGGATGAGCACGCCGCCTTTCTTTTGCGCCGCCGCATTCACGACAACCACCCCCGGCTCCCGTTTATGCTTCTCCGCGGCTTCCGGTTTCTTTTCCTCAGGCGCCGCGTCAGGCGGGCTCTTTTGGCAGGCGGCGAGCACCACGGATGCGATGACGATAGAAAATATTTTCATGGGAGCATCCCCTGCGCGGCCTGCAGAGCTACGGCGCTCTGTTGATATTCGATCAGCGTGCGAGTGTACATCGATTGGGTCTCGATTCTGGTCCGCTCAGCATCCAGCAGCCTGAGGATGTCGGAGCCGCCTTCCCGATAGGCCGCATCTTCAATCCGGTAAACTTCCGCGGCGCGGTCGCGCATCGGCCGCAACGTTTCCTCGAGAAGTTTTTTCCGCGACTCGTAATCGGCTTGGGCGGCTGCCACTTCCGCCCGGATCGCTGCCTCTGTCGCCGTCCGCACCGATTCGGCAACCCTTATTTCCGCCGCCGCCGCCGCGATATTTCCCTGATTCCGATTCCGTATTGGAATCGGAATATGGACCGCGCCATAAACGGTGTTGAAACCCGCTGTGCGCTTGTAGCCTAGCTGGGCTTCGGGATCGACTTTTGCATTAGCCTGTTGCAACCGTAGATTAGCCGAAGCCCGCGCGATGCCCTCCCGCGCAAGCTTCATCTCCGGCCGAAGCTCGAAAACCTGACTGAGAGGGGCCGCGGCGGCGGACGGGGCCGCTTCCAGCGAAACGGAGAAGGCAACATCCGGGAATTCGCTTTGGCCCATTTCGCGGTAAAGTGCGATCGCGGCCCGCGTCGCTTCCTGCGCGGCGGACCGGACGGAACTGGCAAGCCGGTCCCGTTCCACTTCAATTTTTAGCAGATTGACTTCGGCGGTCGCGCCCTCTTTGACCCGGTCGCGATGGTATTGAACCACGCGCTCAAAGCGGGTGAGCTCCTGTTGCAGCAACGCCCTGAGTTCGCTCGCCCCGGCGGCAGCCCAGTACGCGGCACTCACGCGGGTTACGATCTGTCTGCGTTCCACTTCCCGCTCAATCTCGCTGCGCCGCACGTTGACGGTGGCGAGATCGACCCGCCGGGCGCGCTTGCCGCCGGTTTCGAAAGTTTGCGCAGCGTATACGAACGTGTCGGCGTCGCGTCCATAGTTGAATGCGGGACTGCCGTAGAACCGCGTGTTCTCCGTTTGCAGCGTCAGCCGCGGGTTGGGGCCCGTTCCGGCCTGTGCGCGCAGCCCGTAGGCAGCGGCAATTCCAGCTTCTGCGCCTGCTAATCTCGGGTGGCTCGATAAAGCCCGCGACAAAGCATCGGTCAAAGTGAAAGGCTCCTGCGCCATCGCGGTCAGGGAAGCCCCTAACAGGATCCATCGATAAGGCATCTCTACCTCTCGCAATTCAGACAATCCGTAAGCACGCCGGCGGCATGCGCATGGGGGCGGGAATACTGCGTTAGAACGTAGGGCGTGGCGCGCTCGCGTGCCGGAGGCCGCAAAGTCAGACCGCAGTATTAGGAGAGGGGAGGGCCGCGAGGCGCGCACGCCTCGACTTCAGGCGGATCGTGTGCAACAGGGTTCGCGGCGGGCGGCGTCCACCCGCTGATCTCCAGCGAATCCAGCCCTGCAAGCAGCGCCGGCACGATAACCGGAAAAAACGCGCGATCCTGTTTGGTCGCCGAGAACCAATCCGTGAACCTGGCATCCTGGTCCGGATCCCATCCCAGCATGTGCGTACCGTGGGAGGGGTCCGCCACGGCATGTTTCACATGTGTATGAAACAGCGATCCGTTGTGCTTCTGAGTCTCCTCGTGCTGGTGGACGTGCAGCGTGGGAGCCTGTACGAAGGCTGCCACAAGCGAGGCGGTTACGAGGATGGATGTGCGCCTGAGCACGGAAAGCCTATCATAACGCAATCCCGCCATTGCCACTGGCATAGCTCCACTTCATCCTGTTACCCTTTTGGCGTGCTCAAAGATAAAGTAGCTATCGTCACCGGAGCCGCCGCCGGAATCGGAGAAGCCACCGCCACCTTCTTCGCCGAACAGGGAGCGAAGGTCGTGGTGCTCGATCGCGATGAATACGGCGCCCGTCGGGTGGCCGCCGCCATCGGTAGCAACGCGCTTGCCATCGCCGCCAACATGCGCAGCCGCGGCGAACTCGCCGCAGCCGTCGAGGCCGCGCTTAGTCATTTTGGCCGTGTCGACATTCTCATCAACAACGCGGGCATCTACCCGCGCCAGAGCTTTCTGGAAGTAACCGATGAGCAGTGGGACGAAATGCACGACATCAATCTAAAGGGAACCTTCCGCATGGCCCAATTGGTGGCTCCCCACATGATTCGCCAGGGCGGCGGCAAAATCGTCAACATCTCTTCGGTTACTTTTTTTATGGGAGCCAGGCTGCTGAGCCATTACGTCGCAGCCAAAGGAGGCGTGGTGGGCCTCACGCGCGTGATGGCCAAGGAATTGGGAGAAAGCAACATTCACGTCAACTGCGTCACGCCGGGCGCCATCCAGACCGCCTCGGAGAAACATTTCGTTACCGAAGAGCAAAGCCGTGAGTTCATCCAGTTGCAAAGCCTGAAGCGGCGCCTGCAACCGCTCGACATCGCCCGTGTCTGCGCGTTTCTTTCGGGCTCCTGGAGCGACGGCCTCACCGGCCAGACCTTGAACGTGGATGGCGGGTGGATCCTCTATTAATGTCCCGCCTTTCCAAAAAAATCATCGTGGTTACGGGAGCCGCTTCGGGCATTGGTAAGGCCGCTGCCGAACTCTGCGAGCACGAAGGGGCGCAGGTGGTCCGGTTGGACCGGCTGGAGTGCGATGTTGCCGATCTTCGGAGTGTCGAAGCCGCGTTCGCGGGGATTCCGCGGATAGATGGGCTGGTCAATTCGGCCGGCGTCGCAACCCGCCATCCGCTGGTGGAACAGGACGAAGCCGGCTGGGATGCGGTGATCGACATCAATCTCAAAGGCTCTTATCTCTGCGCCCAACAGGCGATCCCTCGTATGTCCAAAGGCGGCAGCATCGTACATATCGCCTCCGCCGTCGGGTTAATCGGAGTGCGTAACCGCGCGGCCTACACCGCTTCCAAGGGAGCGCTGGTGGCCCTCACCCGCAACATGGCCCTCGATTATGCGCCGCATGGCATTCGCGTCAACTGCATTTGTCCGGGCTTTGCCCGCACCGGACTCACGAAGGCGCTGTTTGACAATCCTGAACGAAAAGCCAGAATCGAAGCGATGCATCCATTGGGCCGCATGGGCGAGCCGGAGGATATCGCGAAAGCGGTGCTGTTTCTATTGTCGGAGGACGCGTCCTGGATTACCGGGATTGCGCTGCCGGTCGACGGCGGCTTCAGCGCCGGCCACCTGCATGATGTGTAGCGTTGGTTGTCGTCGAAACCGCCTCCGGATAGGTTCCGAGCCACGAGACCCGGCCGTCGGTCAGATGGTAGACGGCGCCCGCTATCTTGAGAGCGCCGGTCTTCTCGACCGTCTCGCTGATATGCTTCACCAGATGTTGGATGCTCTCGGGCACCTTGTCGAGATTCACCACCGCCGCTACGGCGCCGCACTCGTCATGTCCCAGCACCACGCAAAGGGGACATCCGAAGCGCTCTACGGCGTACTCAATAGCCACGCGGACGGTGAAGAGGTCTCCGATATCCTGGTCCAGTAAGACCTCCGGGGGGACTCGCGAGTCGGCACAGGACAAAATAATAGCGCTGGGATGTTGCGCCGCCGCCGCTTGATGCTCCTGACTCCACGCCAACGGCGCAGCCGCTACCGCCTTCAGCATACTCCGGCGCGCCGTCGTCATCGCTTATCCCTCCCCTGTCAACTCAAAGCTTGGCCTTCTTCAAATTCTCTGCCAGTTCGCTGCCCATCCCTGAAAAATTCGCGTAAACCTCAACCGCTCGCTGCAACGCGGCTTCCACGTGCGGCAGAATGTTGTCTTTGCCGATATGCTCCACAAATTCACCCTTTTGCAGAAACTCGTCCGGCTGGTTCCTTGCGCCGCACAGCAGCAGCGTGCGTCCGGACTTCCGCAGACGTTCGGAAAACGTCTCCAGCGCATGCAAGCCGGTGGCATCGATCGCCGTCATGTTTCGTAGCCGCAGGAGAACGATCGGGGCATAACTATTCAGATCGGCGGTCTCCTCAAACAACTTGTCCGTAGTGCCGAATAAAAATGGTCCATGAATGCGCAGAATAATCACATAAGGAGGAATGCGCTTGTCCTGCAGAATGTGCGGCTGGCCTTTTTCGACATAGTCTTTGGTCACCACGGAAACCGTGGTCGTTTGCGCCACGCGGTAAATATACAACAGCGCCGCCAACGCCATGCCCACTTCCACCGCCAGCGTCAGATCCGCAACCACGGTCAACACAAACGTCGCCACCCACACCGCGATCTCCGCCGCGTCCAGGCGCACGATCGTGCCAATCTCCCGCCACTCTCCCATGTTGTAAGCCACTACAAACAGAACTGCCGCCAGCGTCGCCAGCGGGACGTAAGCGGCCAATGGCGCAGCCACCAGAATTACCGCGAGCAGCGTGAGCGCATGGAGCAACGAAGCCACCGGCGTTCTCGCCCCGATGCGCACATTGGTCGCCGTTCGCGCAATCGCCCCGGTCACGGGGATTCCGCCAAACAGCGGTGCCGCCACATTGGCCGCTCCTTGCGCGACCAGTTCCGCGTTCGAGCTATGACGGAACCCCGTCATGCTGTCTCCCACTACCGCCGATAGCAGGCTCTCCACCGCCGAAAGCAGAGCCACCGTCAGCGCGGATGGCAGCAAAGGCAGAATCAGCTCCGGACGAAACGGGGGCAGATCGATCGCCGGCAGCCCCTGCGGGATCCCGCCGAATCGCGTCCCGATCGTCTCCACCGGAAGCTTGAAGATCGCCACCGCCGCTGTGCCGGCGAACAACGCCACGATCGACCCCGGAACCCTTTTCGTGATCGTGGGAAGGAACACAATAATGGCTAACGATCCCGCTCCCAACACCGTAGCCGCCAGTTGTACCGTGTCCAAATTCCCAAACAGCGTCCTCAGTCGCGGGATAAATTCGCTTGGCACGCTCGCGATGCTCATGCCGAAAAAGTCCTTGATCTGGGTTGACGCAATCAGCAAGGCAATTCCGTTGGTAAACCCGATCACGATCGGCCGTGGAATGAACTTGATGGCCGTTCCCAACCCGGTTAATCCCAACACCAGCAGGATGACGCCGGCCATCATCGTCACCATCGAAAGACCGGCGAGTCCATGCTTGGCGATGATCCCCGCGACGATGACCACAAATGCACCCGTCGGCCCAGCTACCTGCACCTCGCTGCCGCCCAGCACCGCCACTAAAAAACCGCCCACAATCGCCGTATAAATGCCCGCCTGCGGCGTCACTCCGCTCGCGATGCCAAACGCCATTGCCAGCGGCAACGCCACCAGGCCGACAGTCAGTCCCGCAATGGCATCGGCGGCAAAATCGCGTCTGTTATACGTTCGGAGGCAATCGAGGATTCGGGGCCGGATCCTCGGCAATAACGTCCGCAACATTGTTACTTCCTGATTCCCCGGTATGGCACTTCGATCGCAATCGGACCTTTCCACTTTTCCGGCGCCTTTCCATTCAAACCCCACTGGATAGCGTTGATCACCAGCCGCTGCATGCTTTCTTCGCGGAAATCCTCCGGATGTCCCAGCGACGTGTAGAAAGTTCTGGCGCCGTATTTGTTCCTCCACGTCCAGGCCACAGGATTGTCTTCCGCGGGCTTGTTAGGCTGTATCGCGTGTCCCATCAGAAGCCGCGTCGCGTCCGCTGGCGGCCATTTCGGCAACACACGGTACAGCCACGACCGCACGTGGAACGGAGCCTTGATTCCCTTCAGTACCGGATGACCCTCTGCTCCCGGCACAATCGCTACGTCCGTGCTCGCCTCATGGCCGAAATGCGTGTGCCCGTCCGCGCCCCACCCCGGCGGCGTCCCAAATGCCTCAGAGCCCCACGCGTTCCACGATTGCAGCTCATGCCCCGGAGGATAGTTGAACGAATGCGACGCCGTCCGTAAACCGATCATCGGCCTGCCCGATTTGGTGTACGCCTCGATAAACGACAATTGATCGGCCGGCAACTGCCGCCAACGTAAATAAAACACCGCCAGGTCCGCCCGCTTCAACGCACCGAGACCGGGAATGTTGGTTTCCGCGTTCTGATCCGGAGCCGACTTCAGCACCGTACACCGCATGCCGTAGTTCTTCTCCAACTCCGCCGCGATCAAAGGCAGCGTGGCCTCGCCGCTATACTCGTGGTCGCCGCACACAAATACAATGTGCGGCTTGTTCGCGCCCCGCACGCTCGAGGAAGCCGCCAATATCGCCAACGCGACGAGTGCCCGCATTCTTACTCTCATTTCTTTCTGGGATTACATTTTTCCTCGAGAACCTTCATTTCCCCCCTCAGCTTTTGAAAGCTCTCTAACCGCGCCGCTTCCAGACGGCCCCCGCTGATCGCCGCCGTAATGGCGCATCCCGGCTCTGACGCATGCGCGCAATCGCGAAACCGGCAGTTTTGCGCGAGTTCCATAATATCCGGGAACACCGCCGTTGTTGCCTCCGCGCCCGCCCAGGGCTCCAGTTCCCGCAGGCCAGGCGTGTCGATCAACAGCCACCCCTCCTCCAATAAAAACAGTTGCCGGCCGGTGGTTGTGTGCTGGCCCCTGCCGTCGTGCTCCCTCACCACCTGGGTCGGCTGCGCCTCGCGTTCCACCAGACGGTTCACGATTGTCGATTTCCCCACGCCCGACGATCCGAGTAGCGCCGCGGTCTCTCCCCGCTCCACATAACGATGCAACTCCCCGACCGATTCCCGATCGAGCGCGGAAACCGGCACCACCTCCACATCCCCGGCGATCCTGTCCATGCCGCGCCGCGCTTCCGCCGGATCGGCGCAAACATCGGCTTTATTCAACACCACCACGGGACGTGCGCCGCTCTCCGCCGCCATCACCAGATACCGTTCCATCCGCCGTAGGTTCAGATCGTGATCGAACGCGGTCACCAGAAACAGCACATCCACGTTGGCGGCAAGCACCTGTTCTTCCCAGGTCCGGCCGGCTTTCTTTCGCGACACTTTGCTCCGCCTCGGCAGCAGGGCCTTTATGACGTTCGATCCCGAGTCATAGCAGACCCAATCCCCCGTCACCGGACGTGCCAGCCGCCATCCCCCGGCGACTCTTGCCTGCAACACGCCGCTTTCCGCCCACAGTTCGTAAACGCCTCCCTTATCTGAGGCGACGCGCGCCCTGCGCAGGCCGGCATCCATTTCCAGTCCGTAAGCGTCGCACCAGCCTATCGTGTACAAATCCATGAAAGAACAACTCCACCATACCATTGGAACGTTGAAGGCTCAGCGGCTCCCTGACTCAATGCGTTGAGAAATAGTGTACAATTGCATTCCAATATCCCAATTGTTGCGCGGTTGTTCACCCGACGCTGGTACATCTGTCCAAATTCGTCATTGGTTGAGGTAACGGAATGAAATTTCGCGGCATCCTGCCCTTCTCCGCCGTGCTGTGTCTGGCATTCGCCTCCCCGCGTCCAGCGCGGGCGCAGTCTGGTCCGGCACTAAAGGGAACGGCGCCCCAAGGCCCCTTCACCTATGCGTTGCGCTCCAGCCAGCGGTGTCCCGGCCTCGTCAATCCGCAGTGCGGAATTGTGGGCGGCCCGGCCGTGGCCAGCGCAAGTTGCGACTCGCAGTCCGGCCGGGAATGGGAAGGTATCTCCGCCACCGATTACTTCACGTTTACACCAAATGTGTATTCTCCGCCCAACCCTGACATCGCGGTGGGCCCCGATGACATCCTGACGGTCGTAAACCGCACCATCGCCCGCTATCCCAATCCCAACGCTCCGCTGTTCAACAACCTGGATGGAACCGCTGCCGTCCCCTATGACACCGTGGATACATTTTTCTACGCGCCCACCAGCCGGCAGTTTTTAGATGTGTGCTCGGAGAAGCGGCTTTCAACGAAATGTGCCCCACCTTTCCCCGCTCGAATATCAGTTGCGTGATTGAGAATGCCAGCACCCGCTATGACCAGATGCAGGGCCGCTTTCTCGTGTTGTTTACGGTAGTCGACACAGGTCTTGTGAACTGCAGCGGTTGCGTGGGCGTCCCGGTGCAGACCGCCGTCCCCCTCCGTCGCAAGGCGAGTTGGGTGCTGGTGGCCTCCCGTTGGGCCACTGGCTGTCAGGGAACAGTAGGAAGCACAGGCGTCAATATTGGAGGTTTCTGCGTTCCGAATCCCACCCCCGCCACCCCAGGGATTCCCGGAAACACTTAGTTCTTTACTACGCCCCAGCCTCCCGGCTCAAGCCAAAGTAACCCGAACTCAGGGGGATTCAATTCCAACTGGATCGTCTCCTATGGCATTCCCGACAACTCCTGCGAGAGCGGCTGCCCGTTCGGAAATATCAATTCCATTTCCGACCTTCGAAGAGGAGCGCAAATCAAAGCGCGCATCGTCGACTGTAACAACTCCGCCGTGGGCGACGGAAGCCGCGTGTGTTACTTCCCCTCCAGCGCGCGCCTCGGGCTGGACAACGACAACATCGTGATTGCATCCAGCGTTTACGACGATAACGTGCCGCTGGCGGTGCGTGGTCACGCGTTGACGAATGGAGCCAATGCGGAAGCCGCGGTCGCGAACCCCGCAAGCGCAAAGCAAGCCGCCATTCGCGCGGCCATCAGCCAGTTCCCGGCATGGCAAGGCACGCGCACTCGCGTCGTTAAGAAGGCTGCTCTCTACACCGGGACGACAAGCATGACAGGTGTCTCCGGCTCCTGCGGTACCAGTGTATGGCTCTGTCCCGGAGCATCGCAGATGAGTCCTCAGCTTCAAGGCGATTTCTACGATCTGTTTGTTCCCTCCACGGCCTTCACCTTTGACATACTCATCGCCCGCACCCTGCCCGCCGGCATCCCGCAGAGCGTCACCGGATTGCATTACGAACCCGAACATGTGCGCGGCCGCTCGCTCGCCTCCTTCAACGGAAACGGGAACCTGGATGGACAGTATTCCAGCCTCTGGGGCGCGGTGGATCAAGGCTACTTCGCTAACCCCGAAACACTGCTCTATCACCGTCCCATCACGTATACGCGGACAGTAGCCGGTACCATCGGTGCGAACGTAAGCGCAACCCCCGCGGTGGGGAATGTTCCCTCCATCGTGGGCGGAATTCCCTCACTTGGGGCGCTGCAATCGCACACGGTTCCGCAATTCTCCACCGCCGACTCCGTCATCCAACGCGATAAACTGCCGCAGCCTTCTCCCAACAACCAACTCTCCACTCCCTGGTTATACGTCGGCGACGATCGTCCGCATCGCGTAATCTCCCGCGAAGGCCATCGTTACATCGCTCGCGTCGGCTCGGTCGACGGCTTCCGCTTTGACGTTCCGGTCGTTGGGACGAACCCCGCTGAGTCTGGAAATTATTCCACGGTCATTTATGACATCGTGCAGAAGCTGACGCCCACTGCCCCCGCCCTCGAGATCTACAACACGCACTGGGCCAACGGACTCTTCTACGCCCCCATGTTCGATACCCCGGCGAATGTCGTGCAGTATGGCTCCCTCTCCCCCGTCAACGTTCAGCCCTTTCTCGAAAAGCTGTTTGTCGGCACGGTGGGAGCGTTCGGCGGGTCTCGTTTTGGGGGCGTTCCGTGTCTCATTTTGGGAGCGTTCAGGGAAATCACCCGTGTCTCATTTTGGGTGCGTTCGGTCGTTTTGCCGACGCTAACGGCAAGCCCGTCATAGGTATAGGTGTAGTCCGTGGTCCACTTGATTCCGTATACCGTTACCGACCCCTGCTGGTTCCCAGCCAGGTCAAAGACCCCCGGCTCAACCCGTTCGATGTAGCCCTTTTCAATGGCCTCATCGAGTGCTCGAACAACGCTTCCCTTGGCAAGCTGGGTCAGCTCTACCAGCTCCCGTAGAGACTTCCTGACGGTCGTTTTTCGCTCACCACCCTTACCCCAGTCGATGCTGTACCAGAGGAGTGTTCCTACCACTCGGATGAGAGCCCGGTTCTCTTCTCGAATCAGGTAGTCGAAGAAGATGTTCGGAATATTCTTTCTTCCAATCCGGTTCTGTCCAGCTCCGTCCGTGTAGCTTGGTTGACTAAAGAATCCTTCGAACGCGGCCAGGTCGTCCGTGTAGTGGGAGTTGATCCAGCGAAGCTCAAAGGACGCGCTCTTTGCCCGGACTCCTTGGATCTGGACACGAGCTTTGTGAACCCTTCGGATGAAGTTGAACTTCAACGCGTCATCAAGAGCTTCATTCAACCGGCTATGAGAAACGCCGGCTGCCTGTTCCAGGTCTCGGTGGGAGAACTCGTGTTGCTCTTGAATCGGATCACCGTTTTCATCGACCCAGCCCAGAGTCTTTCGAAGCATGTGGGCCACAACCCGGATACAGTTAACTGACGAGTTAGGAATGACGATGGTGAAAAACTGCTTTGGGCAATAGAGAACGTTCGAGCGGAACTCGGGGAAGCCCCGAAACTGAAGTTCCGTTCGAGCAGAGGGGAGGGAAGTCCCCGGATCTCTATTGCTACGACTAGGCACGTTTGCGTTCAGCCTCTAGTTCGGGAGGAATCAGGCGACCCTGTCTCTGGGCATACTCCCGCACGATGCGATTGATAAGGAAGCTGCGATGACGCTCTTCCTCAACAGCAAGAGCGTCGAGGAAGATGATCACCGGCTCTTCGAGGCGAACCCCCGTATTCTTAAACTTCTTGGTCGATGCTTTTCTGGGCACTTCCAAACCTCCTTCCTTGCTTAAAACAAGTTAAAGCAAGAATGTTCTATGGCGTATCGTACCACGCTACGTCAATACAGATTCTAGTTGGTTCCCGGAGCCAAACGGGGGAGGGGAGGTTTGGAAAACTACCGACGTCGGTAGTTTCGAAAAGCTAACGCGTTCTGTATGCGCCAGGCCCGAGAACGCCTCGAGTAATCCGATTCAGGGTAGGCCGAGCGAAGGCAGGCGAGGCACGCCTATACTGGCTTATGCCTCCTAATCGGAGTAGAGCTCAGCTAGCGCCGCATTGGTGGTGTGTCCTTGCGGTGGTATTTATTCTCCCCATGGTCTGTAGAGCTGCGTCACCAATCTGTGCGACGCTCGCCGGGAAGGTAACGCAAGTCAACAGCCCACTAGGGTTTCCCCTGCAAGCAGTCGTCAACGGAACCGAAGTGGTTATGAGGATAGCGACAGCGGAAGGTTTTCCCCTCAACGCGGGGCCAAGCCCTATAAATGTACGCTTCTCCGAGCTGTATATTGGCGGAAAGCTGATTCAGCGTCAGAGCACAGCCACCCTTGACGCCGATGGTCGTAGTTTCGGGTGGGGGTACATCTGGGTTGAGGGAAACAAGATTCGGTTCAATCTTCAACACAAACACCGTAACCCTGACGAGGAGCGACCAATCGGGACTCTTGACTATCTGCTCAGTGGGCCGTTGACCATGACTTCCACACTGACACCCTTTTCGTCTCTCAACATAGGGCTGGCGACTGACAATAAGTTTGACTTGTACGACCTCGGATTCAATCATGCCCAGGGGCGAATAACGACACTGACTACCGAACCAGGGGAGTGTCTCGCTCAACAGCCCACGCTAGACATCCGCTCAGTTGGTTCTGCCCAATACAAAAACTTCGATTGCAACAGGATCAACCGGGATGGTGAAATGTCCCATACCCACAGGGACAACTGGAAACGTAACAAACCACTTTTATTCGGCACAAGGGCTAATGGCCGAGGATACGTTTCTGTTGAACTCAGCGCGAGCGGGGAAACAGCAAGAGCGCAAGGCCTTACTATCGGTATTCGCACTGCGTCAAGCAAGATGACCGTGGCACTTCAAGAGCCTGATATTGGGTCTTCTTCTACCGAAGTGTCCTTTCCAGTTTCAAGCTTGCAGGGCCTTTATGAGGTGTTTCTTGGTCGAAGAACGGGGGGCGCCAGTACATACGATACTGTCGATGTCTTTCCGATTGCCCTGAACCCTGTCGAGAGCTTTGATTACAACAAGTCCGTTGTCTTCCTTTCCGGGTTGTCACTCGGTTCTGCTAAACTGTCACCGTTCACGCTCAGCCCGATCTTTTTGGAACTATTTCTGTCGCCGGGTTCTGAAGTTGACGGCTTTGCAAAACCTACTACCGGTCGGATAGAGACCAGTGACTGGCGTCTTACTCACCCGACGGGTCAACCTGACTTTAGCAAGACCTGCTCTGCTGACATACTGCTTTATACAGCGGAGCGTGGATCTGCGATTGAGGACGGTCTTCTTGGTTCAGAACAGCTAGCTTACGTTATACGTAAGACTCTACAGGCCAATAAAGCTGCACTAGATGAAGCGTTAAAACAAAATGGAGTGCCTGATCGTCCTTTCCAGTTCCACGAAATAATCTCGGGTGACGGGGGCGGGGAGAATCAGTGGGGACCATTCATTCCTAGCCTTAATGTGCTGACAGAAACCGATATGTTCTATGCTGTCAATCAATTGGAGGTGAGTGGAAGCATTTCGGTAGAGCTTGATACCAACACAAGGGCCGTGCGGTCCCTTAAAGTAACCGGATTTGCCGATGATCTGATAGACTTTGATATTACACAAGGTGCCTTCTCACGTTGGGGAGCAACGGTGCAGGCCGGGTATTCCACAGTTGGAAATAGTGGTAGACCTTATCTTGTGCGTATAAACATCAGCATAGATACTGCTGAATTTGATTTCTTCCCTAACAACCCCTTCAAGGCGGAGTTGAGGTTCCCATGATCGTTTTGTGGAGGATCGCGTTGATTGCATTGTTTGCGACGTCCTCGAGCTGCATCGCTCAATCTGCGGAATGGGATAGGATTCTTGCCTTACCTGGGGCTGACTGGCTTAGCGAGGCTGAGGTACAGATGCGCATTTGGCCGGAGGTTGATTCCGACCAAACGGCAGTCCAGAAGTCTGGAGAGGTCATTACTCAAGAGCAATACCGGACCATTGCAACCAAGTTCGTCGCGAAGCTCAACACATATGGAAACACAATGGTTCGCGACCCATGGAGCGTGTTCGAACAAGAGGTCTCTGATTTGCTCCACATTCGCGACCATCTATCACAACGTGCCAGTTACGTTAATGTCATATTGGTGGACTTCATAGAGCGGTACACCGCAGTGGTGTCAGCCAAACGGGCTTTAACGACTCCTGAAGACAGGAGCCGGATTAGAGACATGTGGTCGCGGTTTGATCCTGGAAGACGTGATCCAGACATTTACTCGGGATGGATGTTAAGGGAAAGGCTGATTGCCACAGGTGAAGTAACATCCGGCGAAGTTAGCCAGGCCGCTAAGAAGCTTGACTGGGACGAAAACAGCACTTTGTACCCCGATGTAAAGTCTACATTGATTATGGCTGTACGTGCCGAGAGAATGAAAGGCTCGGCAGGCCCCGAGAGACAGCATCAATGGGCCTCCGAGGACACGCCGCTAATGTATGGATCCGCTACTCAGCTAATTGAAAAACAGCGCCCTTATGGTTTGCTTTTAAGCATGTCTGCTACATGGACTCTGGTTGACTTGCAGCTACCCCTCGCAGTTGATCTTTTAAACAGGCTCCCCAAAGACATGAGTGTCACCTCTGCCACATACGCTTCCATTAAAGAGAAAACGAACAACCTGAGGGACATCAAAGTCGGAACGGCGAAAGATCCGTTTCGAGGAGCGCAGGATATTTTGGGTGTAAAACATATTATGCGGGTTCTAGAACGCGATGACGGAATCCTTAACCTAATCAATACGCCGGGCACGGTCCCATTAGGAAAGGTCCCAACCCTGCCGTAGATAGTATACTTTTCGGGCATCTCAGCCGGCTTCTTCGTTGAGAACCGACCCAAACGGCCGGGTGGGTCTGCGCTTTAGCCTAAGGCACGTGGTTCTTAGAAGTTCAAGACCAGCCTCCTTCCTCGCGCGGTTGACCCTCGTGAATATGCTGACCGCCTGACGCCTGACAGGGGCATACGGCTCAAAGGGGAAGTTCCAGAACTGGTATTCAAGGTAGGCCTTCGAACGTTTGGAGGCCTGGTCAACAAAGGCATCCCTCATCTCAAGGTAAACCTCTTGATCGACCCGGACGTGGGTGACGAGGGTCGACCCAGTCCCGGACTTTCTTCGGGAGCTGAGGGAGTAGCCGGCAAAGCGAAGTGGAGTGCGACGCACGTCCTTGATTCGCTCCCCCTCGCCGCCTTCCTTTTCGGTCCAGAAGAACGGGTGCTTTCCGTGAGTGGCAATCATGACGAAGAATCTTTCAAACCGGAGATATTGAAGGCTTGCTTGCCCGAGAGCCTTTCTCCGGTAGCGGGCAAACTTCGAGAGTCGAACGCCATACTTGTCGAGGAGCTTTCGGTCTACCGTCTCTGGGTCCTTCCCTTCGGGAATAAACCCGGAGACGTAGAAGTAGTAGCCGTGGGCAATGTAGGCAACGGCGAGCTGCTGAACGAACCCCTCCAGCGATGTCGCCACGCACCGATATTCCATGCCCACCTCACGTATGTCTTATAGATGAAAAAACGGAGAGTGTTTCTTGTCGGCACACTCTCCCCAAGCCTTTACCTTCGAGACCTGTTCCCGCAGGTCCGCTCAGCTAAAGGCAAAGCCGCAAATACCCGAACACCGGCACGGCTCGCGGCCAAGCTTTCGCTTGCCACTCTCCGCACCGGCAGCTTTCGCGCTCAATGCCCCTCCCGTGGCATGCGCGAAAGCGAAGACGCACCTTCGGTGCGCTTAGTTCACTATTTGAGGTTGCCTATACCTAGCGGTAGCGGTTCCCAGTCATCACAACCTTCCGAACGGTAACGCCCCCTAACGGGGCCGTGCGCAAGACGCACGGGTAGCGTTACCGCCCGAAACGCAATTTCTGCTGCTCACCCCGCCAAGGGTGACCAGCAGAAACCGCCTTGTGATGCCTGACCAAAGGAATCGGCCAAGGGTCAAATGACCCCCGGCCGTGTTGCGCTGTGGACGCGGGTAAAACACCCGTCCGCTCTTTC
>DATLCW010000342.1:0-16514 GCA_035526195.1 Bryobacteraceae bacterium | reverse complement strand
ATGGCCGCGCGGGGAAGCAGAACCTAATAAGTACTGGATATCGACGCTGCCTGTTACTACCAAGCTTAAGGAGTTGGTCAAAATAGCCAAGCACCGCTGGATCATCGAACGGGACTACCAGGAATTGAAACAAGAGTTGGGATTGGGGCACTTTGAAGGTCGCAACTGGCGCGGGTTCCACCACCACGCCACACTGTGTATTGCAGCTTATGGGTTCCTCGTGGCCGAGCGGAACCGTTTTTCCCCCTCTGCCCGCGCCGGCCATCTTGGATTCGTTACCCCAGGGCCAGCGCCAGACTTCCGCCCGCGTGGCTCACCGCGTTCGCCCCGAGCGGCATAATCCGAATTCGATTGCGACATTGAGAATCATTCTGGCCCAACAACTGATCGCGCGACTTCCTCAATGCCCCTGCTGTGGATCGCGCTCGGGATGATCCATGCAAAGATCCTCAGCATCAATGTCGGCATCCGTCACGCAGGACGAAGGGCGCGAATGGTTCGGTGCTGTCCACCAACCGTTCTCGAGTAACTTCACTTCGCACAACTCCTCCAGCGCCACACAACGCCAGTTTGCAGGCGAACCTGGCGGCGCCAGTCCGCTCTCGCTTTCGCCGCCATACTGATAGCAAAGCGCTCGAAGCTCCCCTCGCCGGTTCCGGCCCAACCTGTGTGGACAAAATAATCTCGGACGCTCATGATAGACCGCCTCGATCGGCCGTTTGTTCGCCACAGCAGCCCATACGAGTCGATAAGTCTCATCCACAGTCTGGATTGGCACCTGCACAACACTCATCTTCATGATGATCAACCCTGTGGGGCGATAAGTTCAACACTCACATCAGTTTATGACCCAGTAGTACTAGAGACTCGCCCCCGGACTCGAAGAAGGGATCGTGAATGCCGGGCTCCGGGCGGCGGATCGCCTCTGCCCACAACCTCGCCAGCGTTTTCTCGAGCGCGTTCCGCGGAGCCGCGTGCGCCGGCGGCGGCGGCGGAGTAAGCAGCGGCAAACGGTCGCGCATTCCCTGCCTGCTTGGCTTGCCGGTGTCGCCTACCGGAATTTCGTCGAGAAAGAAGAAGTGCCGGGGAATCTTATGAAAGGCCAGACGCGCTGCCGCGAAGCGTTGCATTTCGACCGCCGTGACCGCGCCCGGTTCTCCAGCCACCAGCGCCACCGCTACTTCTTCCCCAAGCCGGCTGTCGGGAATCGGGAACGTAAGCGCCTGCGCCACGCGCGGGTGCCGCTGCAGCACTTCATCCACTTCCGCGGGACAGATTTTCTCACCGCCGCGATTGATAAATTCACGGATACGCCCGGTAAGGTACAGGAATCCATCCTCATCAAAATGGCCGCAATCTCCCGTCAACAGCCACCCATTCCGAAATGCTTCACCGGTGGCGTGGGGATTGTTCCAGTAACCCAATGCGACATTGCCGCCGCGAACCGCCACCTGTCCGTAAGCGCCGGCCGGAACCCGTTCCAGGTCGTCGTTCACGATCGCCACGTCCGCACAGATCACGCGCCCCACCGAACCGGATCTTCGTTCCCCGGGGGGCAATGGCTCAGCGGTTATGCCGGGGGCCTCCGACATGCCATACACCTGTATCAGCGGAGCGCGGAAGATCCCTTCGAGCGCCGTCGCCGACGCGGCGGGTAACGGCGCCGCGACGGAACGAAAAAAGCGAAGCTGCCTTCGCCGGATCACATGCTCAAACCGCGGAGCGTCGAGCAAAATAGCCTGCAACATGGATGGGACCGCGCCGAACCAGGTGGGCGAGAACTCGTCCATTCCCTCAAAAAACATCTGCGGGGAACTATCCGCCGCACAGATCAGGGAACTGCCGGAGATGGCCGCGGTCAAAACCGTACCCACCAGGGCAAGGCTGTGAAACATCGGCGCGATACTAATGGCGCGGTCGCCCTCCGACAAGTGGAAGGACTCGACCAGCGACGCGGCAGCCGAAAGTATGGTCTGATGCGAATGCATCACCAGTTTCGGCCCGCCAACTGTTCCCGAGGTCTGCATGAATAACGCCAGATTATCGGGTTCCGGCTCCAAATCCGGCGCAACTTCTCCCCGTGAAGGAGCGTGCAGCCGGAAGCGGCCGGCATCTTCAGAAAGCGAAGGGCACAGGGTAATGAGAGGAAGCCCCAGGCTGTGTGCGGCTTCGCGAGCCGCCGTAGCGTGCCCCTCGCTCACAATCACCGCTGCCGGCGACAACTGCGCAAAGCAACTTTCCATAGCTTCCGCGGTCTCGTCCGGGTTGAGAGGAACGTACGTACAGGTTGCGGCTGCACAGAAACGCGGCGGCGGCTTCCACTCCATTCGGAATTACAACAGCGACACAACTCTCCAGGCCCACGCCGGCCGCCCGGAGCGTGGCGTTGACATAAACGTATTGCTCCCACAAACCCGCGTACGATAGTGGTGTGCGCCCGGAACCGAGCAGGAACACGGCGTCCGGAGACTGCTCGTTCCGCTCACGCAACAGACCGCGAACAGTCTCAACTTGCCGCATATTCCATCCTACGCGACTACTTGATCCGCTATTCCTCCACGGAAGCCGTTACTGCGTTGGATACAAGCCGTAAAAGCCGGCCGCTATCGAGGCCAATGGACAAATTTGTGAGCACTACGCACAACAATTGACGGTCGGGGTCCGCCCAGGCGACGGTTCCGGACGCGCCGGCATGGCCGAAGGTCTTAGGGGAAACGAGGTCGCCCGCGTAGATCCACACAGTAGAATGCGCCAGCGCCCAACCTAAGCCCCAAGGTTTGCGTATCGATACGTTCTGGTCCGTGGTCATCGCCCCCACGCCCGCCTGACTCATCCAGACCTTCTTCCCGTGACGGCCGCCATTGAGAAACGTTTGCAGCAGGATTGCCAGGTCGCCGGTCGTGCTGTGCATTCCTCCCCACGGGTGACCCATATCGCGCCAATAAGCGCTGTTCCCCCCAAAGCGCTCGCTATCTTTCCGATTTCCGCCGGGTGGCTCATAAATAGCCACGGTATCGCTGATCTTCCAACCCTGTTTCATGCCCAGTGCGCTGTTCTTCATCCCGAGCGGCGCGAAGATTTCTTTCTGCTCGAAGTCGCGCAGGCGCATGCGGGTAATCCTTTCCACGATCTCCCCGGCAAGGAGAATGCCCATGCTCTGGTAACGGAAATCCTCCTGAGGAGTGTACAGCAACGGCGTTTTGTAAGACTGAGTCACGAACTTGCTCAGCGGCGCGTGAGCCCGCCGCAACTCGGTATTTTCCGGCAACATATCGGGTAATCCGGAGGTATGGCTCAGCAGGTCCCGCACCCGTACTTTGGCGCGGCCCTCGCCGGTGAATTCCGGCAGGTACTGGGACACCGGATCGCCAAGGGAAACCAAACCGCGGTCCACCAGCAGCATCAGCGCCGCCGCGGTTACGGGCTTGGTGATGGATGCCAGCAGAAAGATAGAATCGGGCTGCACGGCGGGCGAATCCGTCCCAGGGGCCAGTTTGCCGAAGCCTTTATGGAGAACAATCTTTCCCCGCCGTGCAACCAGGATTGCCGCCGCCCCGCCCGGGAATTCTTTCACCCGCGATTCGAGCATTTGCGCGGCGCGGTCCAGCCGCTCCGCCGACATGCCAACGGAAGACGGCGAAGCCGGCGGCAATTGAGCTACAGCAGCCAGAGCTGCTACGAAAATGCACATCAGTATTTTCATAATTCCTACAGTCCAAAATTTGGAAAATTCAGCGCCCGGCTGTCGGGAAAGGATGAGGCGTTCCTGTCGTTTGGTACCTCCTATAGAGGATAACGCCATACGCGCTTGCTTTTCGGCGAATCCACGGCTGTAATGGTCACGTGCTGAGACGAGACATGCTTTCCACGGCTCTGGCGCTGGGGTTCCAGAACAACGCCGGTGCGGCTCCCGCCGGTTGCGAGCTGCCGCTCCCTGACGCCAGCTTCGCGGCACCGGACCTGGGCAATCTCTATGAGGTGATCGCCGGGATCGGCTGCGGCGGAAGTTTGAAATTATCGTTTCTCGACCCCAAGTGGAAATCGCTGAACTCCTGGAAGCGGACGGCGCGGCCGTTTCTCCGGTCGCTGCTTCACTACGATCCCCCGGCGGCAGCGGTTTCCGCCGAACGAATCGCGGTAGAAGAGCGCGACGGATTTCGGCTGGAGACGGTACGCATCAAGGCCACTAGCGCCTACGATATCCCGGCCTGGGTTCTCGTTCCAACCGGCCGCACGGGCAAGCTCCCGGGAGTGGTGGCGATTCATTGCCACAGCGGCAGGTATGTCTGGGGACACGAGAAGATCCTCAGTGCTCCCAGCGATTCGCCGGCGCTGCTCGAATTCCGCAAAAACGCGTATGGCCGTCCTTACGCCGAAGAGCTTGCCAGAAGAGGCTTCGTTGTCCTGGTGATCGATGGGTTTTATTTCGGAAGCCGCCGCCTGCGCCCGGAGAACATGACCGCCGGCGGCGCTCCTCCGGCGGCCCGCGATCGTCTCACGGCCTTATCGAAGCTCACGGCAGGCTCGACTGAATGGCTGAGAGCGATCGATGGAGTCTGCAGCGAATTCGAAACGCTGACGGCAAAGACGATCTTCTCCGCCGGAGCCACCTGGCCCGGCATTCTTGCGTGGGATGACCGCCGCAGCGTCGATTATCTTTGCAGCCGCAGCGAAGTCGATACGAAGCGTATCGGGTGCGTGGGCCTCTCCATCGGCGGTCTGCGTACGGGGCATCTGATCGCAACCGACCCCAGGATACGAGTGGCTTGCGTCACAGGTTGGATGACCGAATTTCGCATGCAGTTGCGCAATCACCTGCGCTCGCATACGTGGATGGCTTACATTCCCGGCCTTTATGGCGCGATGGATCTTCCCGATGCCGCGGCGCTGCACGCTCCGGGCGCTTTGCTGGTGCAGCAGTGTTCCCGCGACCGTCTCTATCCGCTGGCGGCGATGAAGCAATCGGTTGCCAAATTGTCGTCGATTTACGCAAAAACGGGAATTCCGGAGCGGTTTCAGGGAACGTTTCACGACGTCCCGCACTCGTTTCCTCCCGCCATGCAGGAAGAAGCGTTCGCATGGATCGAGAAGTGGATTTAACGTCGTTACTCGCGTTTCCCCACCACTTTTAAGAACTCGCTCCAGGCCACGGGCCGGCCATGAATGGGAACGATGGTGGCGACGTCCAACCCAAGACGCCGGATATGGGTGTAGAGACTGCGATTGGCTTCTGATGAGGTGGGCTGGGGCTCATCGCTGTCGGGCGCGTCATAGAGATCGGCTTCAATCAGAATTTTCTCCTTCGGCAGATAGGCGACCAACATTCCTTCGGCGTGTGCGAGCGGTTGGACGTAGGTAATGTGCAGGTTCCGCGCGCCGTCAGAGAGCACATAATTCTCGCGCACCGTCTCATACTGATAGCCCTCGGCTACTTCCGTGGGCGGCCAAAGCGACATCATGTCGGGCTCGAGCGTCCTCTGCGTATAGTTGAGCACGTCGCGAATATAGAAGTTCAGGTTCTTCCAATGGGTGATGATGGTGGCTCCGATGTGCATGTAGGCGCGCAGCCCGCCCACGTGATCGAAATGCTGATGCGTATTCACAAGGAAGCGGATGGGCTTGTTCGGAATGAGCCTGACCACCTCTTCAATCACCGCCAGGTTGCGGCGCTCATCCAGCGGCGCTTCGACTACCGCAATGTAGTTCTTAAACTCAATAGCCACGCTATTGTGCGATGCGCCGCCCAGAAGATAAACGCCTTCGGCGAGCTTCGTAGGGATTACCTGACCGGGAGCTTCCGTGCGGCGAATGGACTCGGGAACCGCCACTGCATCGGCGCACACGTTGGGCCGGATGTCTTTAAACGTCCCGCCGAAGCCATTGTGTCCGGCCGTCACATTAAGAGTTCCGAAGTTATCGTCCCAGCCGTCGTGATGGTGCCACACGGTGGGAAACCGGATCCCATTGCCCAGATCGGCGTAGCTCTCATTGGTGAACTCGTGTTCGTAGTTCATATCGCCCAGGACCGGATCCGGCACCCACGTGTGGATCCGCTGCAGCAGATTCTCTTTGTTAATCGTTGCGTCCACCCGATATCTGCCGAGCAAGGTGATCGACACGATTGTTACCTTCTCGGGCGTGGTGGTGTTGCCATCGCGGCCGGACTCTCCCAGTTCCCACCGCCACGCCGCCCTGGGATTGGCTCCTGGCAATTGCGCCGCTTTGAGAAAGCCGTGAGGATTCAGCCAGAGATCCAGTTGCCACCGTTCCGCATCTTCCGGGGGCGCCGCGACCGGTTTGCCGCCAACACCATCGACGTGCCATCCCAATTTTCCATTGACGAAAAATTGCTGGTGCGATTGGCGCTGCAATGGTGTCCCGCCCTTCCACCCCGAGCCGTATTTCCACGCTGCTGGATTCAGGCCGGGCTTGCGTTCGAATTCCTCCTTCATCGTTCCCGTTTCCCAATTCATGGTGCGGCGGAAGTTGGCCAGCGGCTCGCCTCGCGGCCAATCGACGTTCCACGCTGCCTCCCGCTGCTGGCCCACCATGCCCGCGTAGCCGGTACCGGAAATCGTGACGCATCGCAATTTATGGGAGCCGATCGCTTGCGCGGCGGCGTGCAACACGGGCTTTGGATCGCGGTAGCCGGGCTCGTACTGGGCCCGGGCGGCGGATAGCAGCAGAGGAAGGAGCAGGAAGGTTCGGGACATCCGCCCCATTGTATATGCTCCGTGCGCGCCGTCCCGCTATGCGAGAATTCCCTTGACTACGTTGCCCGCGACATCCGTCAAGCGGAAATCGCGTCCACTGTAGCGATAGGTAAGACGTGTATGATCGAAGCCTAACTGGTGAAGGACGGTGGCGTGCAAGTCATGCAAATGCACCTTGTTTTCCGCCGCCGCAAAACCGAATTCGTCCGTGGCTCCATAGGCAATTCCGCCCCGGATGCCGCCGCCCGCGAGCAGATACGTGAAGCCATCGGAGTTATGGTTGCGGCCGTTCTGCACATTGGTACGGCCAGAAGTTTCCACCGAAGGCGTGCGGCCGAATTCACCACCGATAATCACCAGCGTTTCCTTGAGCAGGCCAGAGGCTTTCAGATCCTGCAGCAGCGCCGCAATCGGCTGATCGGCCTGCCTCGCGAGATTGCGATGGACCATGATGTCATGATGGCTGTCCCAGGGAATGTCCTCACCGAAATACAGTTGAACCACGCGGACGCCGCGCTCCACCAGGCGGCGGGCTAACAGGCAGCCGCGCGCGAAGTCCCCGTCTTTGGTGGCCGAGCGGATCTTGGATTCCGACGCCACAGGCCCGTCCGGAATGCCGTAACGCCGGCGAACGGGACCAGGTTCTTTAGAGACATCGAACGCATCCAGGGCCTCCACCTGCATCTGGTAGGCGGTTTCCATAGCCTGGATGCGGCCTTCCATCATCGGATCGGCGCCGTGCTCCTTTAGATTCATTTGATTCAACGAGCGCACCAGATCGAGTTGGCGCCGTTGTTCTGCCCGTCCGATGCGACGGTTCGTCAGATTCTGAATCATCTTTTCCGGATCGCTCTCATCGGTGGGAATATAAGTCCCCTGAAAGGCGGTGGGCAGGAAGCCAGCGCCCCACAATTCCGGACCCACGTTGGGGGTGCCGGCGCACATGGCGATAAAACCGGGCAGATTCTGATTCTCCGTCCCTAAGCCGTAGGTGATCCACGAGCCCATCGACGGAAACCCCGCGATCAGGCGGCCGCAGTTCATTTGGGTGATGGCTTGCGGATGGGCCGGAATATCGGCGTGCATGGAGCGAATCACGCAGATGTCATCGATGCACTTGCCAGTGTGGGGAAACAGGTCGCTAACTTCAATCCCGCTCTGGCCGTATTTCTTGAACTGCCAGGGAGACCCCAGGAGCCGCGTGTTCTGAAAATCGCGCCCGCGCTTCTCGCGCTTGATGAACTCTTCGGGGATGCTCTTGCCGTGATAGCGGGTGAGCATGGGTTTAGGATCGAACGTGTCGACATGAGACGGACCGCCATTGAGGAAGAGAAAAATCACGTGCCTGGCTTTGGCGGGGAAGTGCGGCGCGCGCGCGGCAAGGATGCTGGCGGCGTCAGCTTGTTCCGCAACGAGGTTGGCAAGCCCCACCATGCCGAAGCCTGCGCCAATGTTGCGGAGGGCCTGGCGGCGTGTCATGCGGAGTTGGGGAAGGTTCATAGGGCTTGCTCTCGCTAAGGAATGAAAAGGAATTCATTGGAATTCAACAACGCCTGAGCGTAGAGCGCCCAGCGTTCGCTGTTGCCGTCGACGAACGTAGACGCGAGGCGGATTTCCTGCGCGCTTGGGGCGCGGCCGAAGACGCTTCGGTACAGCTTCTGAATCGTTTCCGCAGCGGAATCCGACTTCGAGTTGGCGGCCAGGCGCTGCGCACGGTCCATGGCGAACTCCCCATTCAACAGGAAGAGCTGCTGCGGAGGCGTGATGGTCACAGAACGTTTTTCCGAAGTGAGGTTCGGGTTCGGAAAATCAAACAAAGCCAGGGTTCCATCAAGTTTTCGACGGCTGACGAATGCGTACACGGTGCGGCGGCGATTGGAAGAAGATGATACTTGTACCGGTGGGCCGCCGGCTTCCAGATCGAGTTCGCCGGATACTTTTAACAGCGAATCGCGCAGCGCCTCGGCATCCAGACGGCGAGTGTTGGCGCGCCAGAGAAGCCGGTTGCCGGGATCGACTTCTTCATTACCTGAAACCGTTTGCGAGTCGAGCTGATAAGCGGCGGTAAGCATGATCTCGCGATGCAGCGCCTTGAGCGACCAGCCGTTCTCTACGAACTTCGCCGCGAGGTAATCGAGCAGTTCAGGATGCGTGGGCCGTGCGCCCATAAAGCCGAAATCGCTGGGAGTGGCCACAATACCCTGGCCGAAATGATACGCCCATATGCGGTTCACCATCACTCGCGCGGTGAGCGGATTGGTGGCGCTGGCTACGGCCTCCGCGAGTTCCAGCCGGCCGCTGCCCTTGACAAAGGGGGCTCCATCGGAGAGTACCGTGAGGAAGCGCCGGGGAACCTCTTCGCCCGGATTGTCGTCGCTGCCGCCAACCCGCACGCGTTCGACGCGCAGCTTAGCGGAGTCCTTTATGGTGTGGAGGAACGGATACTGCGGGGGAAGGTTTGCCTTGAGAGCGGAAAGTTCTTCGCGGGCGCGGTTCAAGTATGCTTTAAACTCGCCTTGCAGGAAGCGCTCCACCGTGCCATCGGTCTCATAAAATCCCCGATTCGGACCGTAATAAAGGATGCCGTCATCTTCCTGCTTAAACCGGTTGCCGTAAAAGTCATTGAAGAAAAGATCGCGCCAGAGGTAGAAGGATTCGGTCTTCAGGGAAACGAGATCCGTACTCGCTTTGTTGCCTTTGCTTTTGGCGAGCGCTTTTCGCACGGCGTTTTCATCGTCGACGGTTTTCCGCTCCTTAAGAACTCCGAGAACAACCTCTTGAAACTTTTCATCGTCGAATGAGGCGTCGCGCCAGCCCTTGAGAAAAGCGTGATCCTTTTGCGGATTGGCGAGGTACTTGATCCACCGCTGCAACGTCTCGGGATCCAGCCTTTCAGCCGAAGCAACAGCAACTACGCCCTCGTGTTGAACCACTACGCGGCGCGCGGCGCGGGAATAGCGCGCCGTTTCATGGGCGAACATCCCCGCCAGCAGCGTAGCCTGCGAATGAAGAAAATCGCGGATCTCGGCTTGCTTCTCTAATACCTTCTTTTCCCGATCCTGCCAGTCTTTTACGACAGCCTCTGGCGCCAACGGAAGCTGCGAATCTTCCGAGCTTGTGAAAATGCCTAACAACGCATAATAATCCGTGGCCGGTATGGGATCGAACTTGTGATTGTGGCACTGCGCGCACCCGGTAGTGAGTCCGAGAAAGGCGCGGCCGGTGACATCCACGCGGTCGTCCTGGGTGTCGGGCCGCAAGGCGTAGAAACCCAGTCCGGCGGCGTATTTCGCATTGTCTCCCAACTGGTCTCCGGCGACCTGTGCCTTGAGAAACTGGTTGTAAGGCATGTCGGAGTTGAAGGCCTGGATCACCCAATCGCGGTAGCGAAACGCATTGGCGTAGGGCGCGTCCACCTCGGATTCCAACCGGTCATCGGAGTAGCGCGCAATGTCGAGCCAGTAGCGGCCCCAGCGCTCTCCATACTGCGGGGATTGGAGCAGGCGATCCACCAGATTGGCGAACGCTGCCGGCGACCGGTCATTCACGAAGGCATCGATCCCGGTAGCGGTGGGCGGCAATCCGATCAGATCGTAATAAGCGCGCCGGATCAGGGTGCGGCGGCTGGCAGGGCGCCCGGGCGTGACGCCTTTCCCCTCCATCGCCGCCAAAAGAAACTGGTCGATCGGGGATTTCGCCCACCCTTTATTTCTCGTAGCAGGCGGAGTCCGCTTCCGAACCGGCTGAAATGCCCAGAAATTTCGCTGCTCGGGCGTGATGACGAACGGCTTGCCTTTGGCAGCCACCGGCGATTCGGGCCAGGCGGCGCCGGCCTTGATCCAGTCCTGGAGATCCTCGATCTGGCGGTCGCTCAGCTTGGGCTGACCCAGCGGCATCTTCAACCGGTCATGGGAGTGATTGACGGCCTGAATCAGAAGGCTCTCTTCGGGCTTGCCGGGCACAATGGCAGATCCAATGTTGCCACCTTTGAGCAGCGCCTCCCGCGAGGACATGTCAAGATTACCCATGCGCGTACTCGAATGGCAGGGGAAGCAGGTTCTGGCGAAGACCGGCCGGATACGGTTTTCGAAGAATTCGCGCGAATCCGGCGATTCCGCGCAAAGTAACGGTGCCAATAGACATGCAAGAGAGCAAAACCGACGCATGATACGTCCCTATTCTATACCCCGATTTTCTCCGCAATGGACTTCGCCTGAAGGAACTGCAACAGATAATCCGGCCCACCGGCCTTCGAATCCGTTCCGGACATGTTGAACCCCCCGAAGGGATGCGCGCCCACCATCGCCCCGGTGCACTTCCGGTTAATGTACAGGTTGCCCACAAAGAACCGCTCCCTGGCCGCGCGGATCTTATCCGCATTGCTTGTGTAGACCGCGCCGGTCAGGCCGTACTCCGTACTGTTGGCCAGTTCCAGCGCATGGTCGAAATCGCGCGCCCTGGTCACGGCGAGGACGGGCCCGAAAATCTCTTCCTGAAAAATCGGCGAGTGTTCGTCCACATCGGCGATCACCGTCGGCTGAAGGAAGTGCCCCTCACCTGAAGTAATATTGCCGCCGGTGATCAAACGTCCTTCCCGGGTTCCGGTCTCGACGTACTCGAGAATTTTCTTCCGCGCGCCCTCATTGATCACCGGACCCATGTCGTAGCCGAACTCGTCGGCCGGCCCTACCTTCAGTTCTTCCACCCGGGACTTCACTTTCTTCACAAAAGCGTCATAGAGCGACTGATCGACGATCGCGCGGGAACAAGCGGAGCATTTCTGTCCCTGATAGCCGAAAGCGGATGCCACCACGCCGGCGGCCGCCTGTTCCAAGTCGGCTTCCGCATCGACGATGATGGCATCCTTGCCGCCCATTTCCGCAATGACGCGTTTTATCCAGATTTGTCCTTTTCGCGGCATCGCGGCAATCTGATTGATGTGCAATCCCACGTCGCGCGAACCGGTGAAAGAGACGAAGCGCGTCTTCGGATGCTCCACCAGCGCATCGCCGATGGTCGCCCCGCTGCCGGTAACGAAGGCAAAGGACTGCGCCGGGAATCCCGCCTCCAAGAGTACCTCGACAAATTTCGCCGCAATCGTTGGCGTGTCGCTGGAAGGTTTGATGATTACCGTGTTGCCCGCCACGAGTGCGGCAGTTGCCATGCCCGCCATGATCGCCAAAGGAAAGTTCCACGGCGGGATAATCACGCCCACGCCAAGCGGCAGGTACACGATCTCGTCTTTTTCGCCCGGCATCTGGACCAGCGGATCGGGATCGGCCAGCTTGGCCATCTGGCGAGCGTAATACTCGCAGAAGTCAATGGCTTCGGCAGTATCGGCTTCCGCTTCTACCCAGTTCTTGCCCGCTTCAAGAATCAGCCAGGCGTTGAACTCCGATTTGCGCTGCCGCAGCAACTCCGCCGCCCGTACCAGCATTCCTACGCGCAGAGCAACCGGCGTGCGCCCCCAGTCGGTGAAATACGAATGGGCGGCGTCCACCGCCTGCTTCGCCTGTTCCGGCGTGGCTCGCTGGTGCCTGCCAACCACCTCCGCCGGCCGCGATGGATTGCGCGACTCAAACGTACCTTCTCCTTTTTGCGGCTTCCCGCCTATCAGCAGTTCGTACTCGCGCCCCAGCGCCCCGCGCGCTTCCTTTAACGCTTCTTCCATCGCTTTCCGATGCTCCGGTTGCGTAAAGTCGCGATAGGATTCGTTGCGAAACGGCTCCAGTGTGATAGACACGGAAACCCTCTCAGCCCTGAACCAGCTTCCTTCCGCTTTCAAACAGCTCGGAAGCTTCATCCGCGATCTGCCTCCCACGCTCGAAGAGCTCCAGGCCGCGGTCCACCAGGTCACGGCCGGACTCATTCAGTTTTTCCTTGCCCCGGCTCGCGCTCTCACCGATCAACTGCCGCGTTCGCTCCCCTGAATCCGGCGCATAAAGCAAAGCGATGGCCGCGCCGATCGCCGCCCCGGCAAAAAAGCAGGCAAATTTTCCCGAGTTGTCTTCGCGCATGATAAAGTATCTCCTCGTTTCATTCTATCGGGCCGGTGTGTGGTGCGCTATGGTGGAGGCATGGAAGATACACCGGAAATCCAACAGGAACAGGAAGAGGTAGTCGACCCCTCGCACGAGCTCGACCTCGTAACCATCTTCGAATCCCAGGGGGCGGAGGCGGAGTCGGAGGCGATGGCGCTCGAGGGCGTGCTTAAGGCAAACGATATCCCCGTCGTGCTGGTGGGTTCGTCAACGCTGCCAAACCTCCCGTTTATGATTCAAGTGCCTACGGAGATGGTGGAAGTGGCCAACGCCACGATTAAAGAAGCGCGCGCCGCCGGACCCGCCGCGGCTGAGGAAGCGGAGCGGATTTCCGAGCTTCAGGGCAATTCAGAAAGCACTTTGTAGCGATTGGTATCGACCGAGAACCTCTTGCCATCGCTCCGAATCGTGACCAAACCCCATTCATCGGTGCGGAAAATAGTGGCGTGGTGTTCGGCTAAGCGCCGCACTACGTCTGGATGCGGATGGTGGAACAGATTGTCTTTTCCGGCTGAAATGAGAGCGAAGACGGGTTGCGCGGAATTGAGAAATGCCTCCGATGTCGACGTCTTGCTCCCGTGATGCGCCACCTTGAGAACATGCACTCTGCCGGAAGCGCGCACGATGCCGGATTCGATCTGCCTCTCGGCGTCGCCGGTCAGCAGAAAGCGATGCTCGCCATAGGTGAGGCGCAACACCAGAGAATCGTTATTCGCGGCCGCCGCTTTCGGATTGTAGTCCGCGGGTGGCGCCAACACCTGTAGCGCGACTCCGCCGAGCGATGCGCCGTCTCCCTCATGAAGGTTGCGCACGGTAGCGCCAATCCGTGCGGCCCGATCGCGTAAACCTTTCCACACCGCGCCGCCGGGTGTGGCGCCGGCCCACAATTCTCCCGGCCGGAAATTCTCAAGCACCGCGGCCAGTCCGGCGGCGTGGTCCTCGTGCTGGTGCGTAGAAACGACGATGTCCAGCCGGCGGATACCCCGGCCGAACAGGTACGGCGAGACAACATCTTCGCCGATATCCATCCGCGACGGTGCGGTCCGCTTCCCAAAAACCGGGATACCCCCTCCGTCTACGAGCATCCACCGGCCATCGGGAAAACCGATCAGGAGCGAATCGCCCTGTCCCACGTCGATCATCGTCAATTCCAGACTGCCGGGTTGCCTTTCCGGCTCAAAAGGATGCCAGACGAGGATCGACAGGAGAGCCAGCGGCGGCATCAGCAGCGCTCTTCTGCGCGCCAGTGCAAGAGCAATCAGAGAAGCCAGAAAGGCCGCGGCCAGCCATGACGGCGGATCCGGGACCCTCCAGTTGGGCTCCCAGGAGGCGTGCCATTCGGTGACTTTGCGGGCCGCTTCCACCATCCAGCCCGTAAGACCCACCGGCCAGGACAAGCCCGTCACCAGCGCCAGAAACCCCAGCGGTACAGCATAGGTCAACAGGGGCGTAACGATGAGATTGGCGCTCAGCCCGGATGGGGACAGCCGATGGAAGTAGAAGACCATCGGAAGAGTAAGTCCGAGCTGTAGCGCTGCCGAAACAACGAAGCCTCCCCATATCCAAAAAACCGCTCCAACGGTCCCTCTGACCAGCCACAAAACGGGGTGGGGGGGTGCGTTGGCGGCCAGATGCAAAGTCTCGGCCAGCAGCCGCATTTCAATCCGGAATTGCGCGACGCGCGGGGGAACATGCATGTCCTTGGCGACCTCCGCCAGATCGCGCAGGCCATAGAGCAGCGGTCCGGTGGTGCTTTCGACGGCCGGCGCAGCCAACGCACCGAGCGCCAGCACACACAGGAACGTCAGTTGAAAACTTGCTTCCTTAATTTGTGAAGGATCAAAGATCAAAAACGCGAAAGCGAGAGCGGCTAGAAGGTTCAGGAGCCGGCACTCGCGGAAGAAGAAACGTCCAATCGCAAACAGCGTAAAGCCGCCTGCCGCCCGTAGCACCGGACCCTGCCAGCCGCACATCCCGGCATAAATCCAGATCACGAGCACGGCAATCAACCGAGCGGTGTTACGAGGGAAAACAAGGCGCAGGAGGAAGACGAGAGCGGTGGCGATGATCGTGATGTGAAGCCCCGAGATCACGATGGCGTGGTAGGTGCCCGTGCGGCGGTAGTCATCGGCCCATACACGCTCCAGCCGCGAGGATTCGCCAATCAGCAGCGCTTCCAGGATTCCGATGGCATACCCGTTGTCCCGGTAAAGACTTTCGATCCTCTCGATCACCCTGGTTCGCAAGCGGTAGAGCAGAGCCATCGCGGGCGAACCGCAACTTCCCGGAAAAACCACGGGGCGGCTGCCCGAGAGCGTGCTCGCGGTCCAGTAAATTTCGCGGCGCGCCAGATACCCTCGATAGTCGAACGCCCCGGGATTGCCGAAGTTTCGCGGCTTACGAACGTGTGCCTGCACCTCGATCCGTTGTCCGTAGGATAGGGCGGGCGGCGCTTCCCCCTCCTTCAGGTACATGCTTAGGCGGATCCGCGCGTGCGGGGCGATCTCTACCACGTACTGTTCCCTGCCCGCGGAAAAGGCCGGCGGATCGATAACGCAGCCGGCCACTGTCAATATTTCTCCGGGCTGGGCGTCCAACTCGGGATCGGGCGGCGGCCGTTGCCAATGCTGAACGCCCGACCCGGCCAGTAATAAACCCGGCAACAGGTAAAGCGTCCGATAGCGCGAGAATACGGCCGCCAGCGCGAACCCAACCAGTCCCCAGGGCTGAAAGCCCAGCAGCGGCCCAAGCAAGATCCCCGCCGCAAAGCAGAGGGCAGGGAGGAACAAAGGATCTCGAGGTCGCACTGCAATAGCTAGTGGTCCCTCGACCGGCAGGCTCTCAGTAGAAGATTCCTGGTCTCGAAGCCGCGGATCGCCGCAATCGCCAGTGGAGGCGCCATGGCCGGAAATGGGAGGAAGCGCGGCAGACAGCCGGAAGGGCGGAAGGAAACGTGGTAGTTATGAACGCCGCGCGGGAAGTGACAATTCGGGCGCGCTGAATCGCGCAACGGCTCCTTACGCTCCCGGTCTGGAAGACCTCGTCATCGCTGGAGGCCCGGAGCAAGCCGCTTTTGGAGGCCTGTCTGGACGGGTGATCTCAGGTCACCGGTATTTCTACCGGCGCGGCATCCCGCCAGAGGCGTTCGAGATCATAATACTTGCGGGCTGTCTCCGAGAAGATATTCACCACATAATCGCCGTAATCCAGCAGAATCCATTCGGCATTCGTGTATCCTTCCACGCTCTTCGGCCGTTCATCGGCCTGCTTTAACTGCAATTCCACTTCGTCGGCAATGGTTTGCAGTTGCCGCGGATTGCTCCCGGAGCAGATGATCAGGAAGTCGGCGAACGTAGTCACTTCCCGTAAGTCCAGAACCCGGATATCAGCCGCTTTCTTTGACTCCGCGGCCCGCGCCGCGATGAGCCACGGCTCCGGTTCCTCCGTGGGGGTACGAACGCGTTTCGGTGTAAGTGTGTTTGCAGCAGCTTCGGTGACAGCGGCAGGACCGCCCGCAACAACCTTGCGGACTCTCGAGATGGGGGCCTTCTTTTTAGTAGCCAATCGTCGCTTTGGAAATCTCCTGCCTGTATCGTACTACAATAGAAACATGCGGTTGTTGTTGTCCCTGGCTCTCGGGGTGGTCGTGTGTACATGTGAAGCGGTTGCTCAAAATCAGCCCGATCCGCCCGAGTTGATCCGGGCGAAAGCGGAGTTGCAGCGCATTGAGAACCTGGTGAAGGAAGGCGGGCTGCCCCGC
>DATLCW010000301.1:0-3115 GCA_035526195.1 Bryobacteraceae bacterium | reverse complement strand
GAATATTCTGCTGCATATTCTTTCCCTTCACGACGTCGTTGTAGTTGAATTTCAGAATCTTGCCTTTGCGAAGGATCGTAATCTTCTTCGTGTTAGCGAACTCTTTGAATCCGCCCGAATTGGTTAGCGCTTCCAGCACGGTAGTAGGTACCACCAGCGGAAACGTTCCGGGCCGGTTCACTTCGCCGGTGATGTAATACTTCCGGCTTTGGACCGATTGCAGCGAAACTATAACATCGGGCTTAATGATGAATTCCTGCAGTGCATCCACGATTTTGCCCTTGAGGCCCTCGGGCGTTTGGCCCGCTGCCTCCATCTCGCCGATCAGCGGCAACGTAATTTTGCCGTCGGGCCTGACTTGCACGGCGCTGGAAAGTTCCGGTTCGCGCCAGACCCGAATCGCGAGAATATCTTCAGCACCAATGACATAGGTTTTCGGGTCGACGGGAGCTGCCGTTGGCAGCGCAGGAATCGCAACAGGGGCCTTTACGCTATTCTCCACTTCCTCTTTCGTCTTGGCGGTGGCCGGGCCAAGCTCCTGCTTTTCTTCCTTCTTCTCGGTTGGGTTCGTTCGCGGTACGGGCTGGCTGTAGAGCAAGCCGACACTCAGCAGGAAAAGAACCATCGCGCTCCAGGCGCGAACACGCATCACGCGCATCTTTGCTCCTAAATCAAAATCCTCAGCGTAACTGTCCTCACAGCTATGAAGCCAGTTTATTGTACCGCAGGCGCCCGCCGCATCCCGGCGCTGGAGTACGGTCGCACACGGCTTGCGGTACTGGTCGATATCATAGACGCTGAACGAGATCCCTCATGACATACTTCCTTGCGAAAACCGAGCCGTCTACTTACTCTATCGACCAATTGCGGCAAGAGAAACAGACTATTTGGGACGGAGTTACAAATCCCCAGGCGGTCAAGGCTATCAGCCAGATGCGGCCGGGGGATCGGGTGTTCATCTATCACAGCGGCGGTCAGTCGGCTATCGTCGGGCTGGCGAAGGTGCTAGCGGAGCCTTACGAAGACGCTAAGGTCCCTAAATCCAAGGTGGTGAAGCTGGGTTATCTGTCTCATCTTGCTCCGCCCACCAGTCTGGCGGACATTAAAAAGAGCAAGCTGTTCGAGGATTGGGCGCTGGTGAGGCAGGGCCGCCTATCGACAATGGCTGCGCCGGACCGGTTTGTCGACTGGATGCGGGAGCGGTATCCGAATTTTCAATTTTAGGGCCGACGATGGACGCCGATAAATGCGGATACGAAACGAAGCCGATTTCGTCTGCTTCAGTGGCGGCTCGCTCCTTTTGCAGTTTTGAAAGTTGTGTGATTGCTTTGTAGTAGGCGTTTTGGGCGGCGGCGACGTACCGGTGCATCCGGGCTAGTTCTTTGGGCTTTTCGAGGAAGGCTTCCGCCAATGCGGCATCCGGATCTTGGGCTCCTTCGGTGAGTTTGGCGAGGAAGGCGGTTTCGACTCGCTGGGCTCGCATGAGTCTCCAGGCGTTGGCAGCGATCTGGTCTACGAGGATGAGTTCGGCTTCGTTGACGGGCAGGTAGGATTGGTGGAGTCCCTGGCGGAGGTCTTCATAGGCGGCCGGGTCTTCGCCGGGCATGACGATTTGTGTGCCGGTGAGTCCGTGGCGCGTCGCGTTACGGCTTGCGGTTTGTTTGCCCTCCTGGGTTTGGGTCCTGTACTGCGTTGGGCGTTGTCGCGGTTGGCTAGGATCTGTGCGGGTGTTGCCATGATTGAGTTGTAACAGACGGGGTGTCGTATGGCCGGGGGGTACGGCAGGCGGAGATTGTTTGTAAACAGGTGTGTTTTGTGTGAGGTATGGATTATTTTCTACTTGCGTGAACGGGCGGCGGAAGATCGCTTGGCTGGATACGCTTTAGCAGGGTGTAGACGAGTGAGACGGGGAGGCCTACTACGTTGGAATAGTCGCCTTCGATGCGGTCGATGAATTTGGATGCCAATCCCTGGATCGCGTAGGCTCCCGCTTTGTCCATTGGCTCTCCTGAAGCGACGTATTCCTCGATTTCTTCCTCTGTCATTGGTAGGAAGCGGACGCGCGTCTCCTCCGTCTCGTTCAGGAACTCCTCTCCGCGGCGGAGGCAGATTCCGGTAATTACCGAATGTTCCCGTCCGGTTAGCATACGGAGCATGCGCCGGGCATCGGCCGCGTCTTTTGGTTTTTCAAGGATATGCTCATCCACCACGACCACGGTGTCAGCGCCGAGGACCAAGTCGCCGGATACGGCGCTCGCTTTGGTTCTGGCGAGGCGCGAAACGTACTGACAGGGCGTCTCACCCGGCTCAATCTGCTCCGGGACGTGCGAAACACGGACGGTGAACGGGATGCCGGCCCGCTCCAGAAGCTCACGGCGGCGGGGCGATTGCGAGGCGAGGATCAGCATCGGCCGTCATCGTAGCAGGTGCTAGAATCAGGACTTCAGCTGAGGGAAGATGGAACGAGCCGGCCGAGTGCTGGGCAAGCTAAAACTCGCAAAAAATGCTGTTTCCGACGAGGAACTGGCGCGCTCGGCTTGGCCTGCCGCCGTCGGGAAAAAAATCGCCCTACGCACTACTGCGGTCGGGCTGGTGCGCACCCGATTGGTGGTGGAAGTCGAAGATATCGTGTGGCAGCGTCAGCTGTGGACACTGCGGGCGCAGATTCTGCAACGGGTGGAGCAAGTGCTGGGGCGTAAGATCGTCGAAGAGATCGAGTTTAAGGTCGGCGTGCCAAGGATGAAACCTGCGCGGGCCGAAGTCCTGGCGCCTTCCAATGACGAGGCCGATCTGATCCTCGACCCGGTCTTTCGGGTAAATTACAAAGCAGCACGCAAGAGGGCGAATTCTTGAAGATCACGGAGCAGGAAGTACGATATGTCGCCGATTTGGCGAATCTCCAGTTGAACGAACCGGAGATCGAGCGTATGGCGAAGGATCTGGACGAGATCCTGACGCATATCGACAAATTGAATGAGATCGATACGGCAGATGTCGAGCCGATCGCCCAGGTTCTGTTCGAAACCGACGAGACGGCGACCCTGCGCGAGGACGTAGAGCGCGAGCCGCTCGGGACCGAAACTGCTCTGAAAAATGCTGCCGCGTCCGGCTCCGG
>DATLCW010000336.1:0-8071 GCA_035526195.1 Bryobacteraceae bacterium | reverse complement strand
AGACAGGCGCACATCCGAATGGGCAAGTAATGCGGTTTCATGCCGCCTCCGTCCGTCGCACCGGTTTCTTTTCCGTCATCCGCGAGTACTCCGTGAGCAGAAACGTGAGCCGCTGGTTGATGCGTTCGATCATCGAATCCGTCTGCTTCTGCCCGCTTTCGAGCGTTGCCACGCGCGCCGTAAACCCGAGCCGATTCGCCACAGCCCGCCCCTCGGCACGCTCAGTCGCTAGCTTCTGGCGCAGTTCATCCGCATCGGCTAGCGCCTGACGCGCCCTGGTCTCTGCTACCCGTAGCTGACTACTGGCGAGCTTGTAGCGCGGCCCTAAATCCTCCAAGCAGTCCTCAGCCGTGGGATGTCCGCGTGTGCCACGGAGGACTAGTCCGCAGCGCTTGCATTTTTGGTCGCTGTCTGTGGTTTTCGTCCGCTGCAACCGCGCATCGGTTTTGCTCACTTCGCCACTCCAACACACGTACACCGCGCTGAATAGTCGTAAGCAATTCCGTTCACCATCCGGCGCGTGTGGACAAAGCCTGTACCCTCGCAAACGCACGTAGAGTCACTCGGAGTCCAGCCCTCAGCCTTGCGGTTTTCCTGGAGCCGGAAGGCGATTCTGCGGATGTCCGCGGGCTTCGGAAACTCCGTTCTGTCGAGGCAATCGCGCACAATTTCCGCCGCGTCGGCCTCGGTTTCCGCGCACTGCATCGCGCTCGTTACCTCGGCCATTGCCTCTTTCCCGGGTGGTAGAAAGCTCAACCCGAGCAGCCGTTTCACCTGCTTCTCCGCTGTTTTTACGTCGATCATCCGAATAACTCCTCAACTTTCGATTGCTTTTTTTGCGGTGTTAAAATTTGCCGTTTCCACTCCGATGCAATGAATTTCTTGGGCTTGGGGATGAATGCTGGATCGCTCCAGGTGCCTGAGTCGATGCGCGTGAACAGAGCCGTCAGCCGGTCGGCCTTTTGCTCGAAATCCAGATAGCGCCATGCGTAGTGCGCCTCGATCAAATCCTCGGCGAGCAGGTCCGGCTTGATTCCCCGGTAGGCTTCCGCGAATGGTTCAAAAGTCTCGTCGAGTTTGTAGCGTTCGTCTTTGGGCGGAGAGGGAGGGAAAGGGTTTGGGTTTTCTCTTTCTTCTTTCTTATTGTTTATTTCTTCTTTCTTCTTTCTTCTTTCTTCGCTTAGCGGTCGCTCGGCGCTCGCTAAGCGGTCGCTATCTAACTCACTATCCGGATTGGGTTTATTGATCCGCGTTTTTTGGCCTCCTTTCGCACCTGCTGAAGCGTTTTGTTTCGTTTTGTTTTTCCACTCGCGGCGTCGCAACTGAACCTCGTCACAAGTGAGTCTTCCCGGCTTACTTTTGTGAGCGTAAAACTTGTTCTCAAAGGTGGGATAAACGACGCTGAATTCGTCCACCGAAAGCCCGCATAACGCCGCCAGTCCAGGGAGGTCAGCCGGGATATCTCCAGACTTATAACAGTGGTCGAGAAGTTGCCGGTAGCAGCCACTCGCCGCGGCTCCAGTCAGCCCGCCTAGAGCGAAGGCACGCGCCATGGTTTCAGATCCAAACCAGCGGTTGAAATGCCAATCGTAATAATGGAACTCGGTAGGACGCCGTTTCTTTCCACCCGTCACGGTCGCACCCGCGATTCCGCATTGAAAACTGTAGGAGTACTGATACGATATGGTGATGTCACTCGCCGGGCTCCTTCCGGTGTTTCGACTAGGGGCAGCGCGTCGTGCCAACGGCTCGTTGCCCTGCTATATTCTCCGCCTATTTCTGGCTTAAGTCCAGAACATTTTCGGGTATTTCTGTTGCGCGTCATTGTGAGAACACCGTATCCAGATCCCCGATATCTCCGCACTTCGGACACCTCGGGCAGTGCGGGCATTTGCCGCGCTCCGTGGAGTGCTGGTGGCACTGTGCTCGCAGTCCTGGACCCTGCCGGTCCCACACGCGCTAGGATCGGCACACTTCGCCTCCCAGCAGTTCCCCTGGTGGTTGTGGCCGGCGGTCATACCCCCACACCCCGGCGTATCATGGACTCTTCACAGTGCCAATCTGAGATTCCCTGGCGAGAGCCGCGAACAGTCTCCAGCAACGCACATCGTGCCTCTAGGTCCAACGGATCAACCTGGAGCGCCCGGAGTGCCTGTGCTAGGGAGTTTGTCGCTGCCACCTGTTCCTGGTAGCAGCGCTGTAGAGCCGCTTCGAGGGGGCTCACGGCTTCACCCCAAACTCAGCGCGGATCAGACCGGCGATTTCTTTTGGGGTACTGAACGTACACTCAGCCGCGATCTCAGCACAGCGCCGCGCTACGGCCTTAATACACTCGGATATGTCACGGTGGCCGTCCGCCATAGAGTGCGCGGTACGCACCAAAGGCTGATTGCAGTAATTGCAGCGGAGGTCGGTCACGGCTGCACCGCCGTTAGGCGTGAAACAGAACAGCCCGTGAATGTCTCTAATGAATGAAGTATCGTAATCAAAGCATCAATCCTTTTTCGGTGCTCCGGCTGGTCGCCTCGTGTCGCCAAACTCTCAGCGGCCAGCCGGTAAAATCAAAACTAGACTACAGGCGGTAATTCCGTGCCCGGTATCGGATCGGCCGGGTTTGCGCCAAGTTTCAACAGTGTGTCTTTGATGGCCGAAAGCTCGGCCAGTGTTGCGGTTTCGTCGGCTGCGCTCATGCCTCCGGCCGCTTTGGCTGCCTCCAGCGCCTCGATGCGCTTGGCGAGTCCGTTGGTCGCCTCATTCATCCCACTCACTAGCGCCGCATACGCGGCTTTGTTGTCGGTTGCCATAGTTCTGAAATCTCCCTCAAGTGTGGTAAGTCTGGCCTCTAGTTTTGGCCGGCTGGTGTCGCCTGCCATGAATTGGTGCAAATCCTCGATACTCTCGAACTCCGCCGTCAGCTTGATCCTCACTGCCTGTACCTCCGTGTGTAGCCCCTACAGGTCGATCTCACCGCTCCTTCCCCTTTCGCAAATCCTCAATCGGACCGGCGCCGTCCCACGTCACCACGGCACGCTTGATCGGGACCAGTTCGTACACGCAGGCGAATGAATTGCGGCCAAATCTCATGTCTGACAGGTCTTTGGTTGCTTGCGCCTCGGTCATAGCCGTGATGTAATGCAGGGAACCGCTACCAGGATCTCTGCCGTAAAGTACCTCGTCCCGGGCAAACCCAACCACGTATTTCTTCTTATTTCGTGCCATCGGAAGCCTCCCCTAAATGCTGATCCCCGACAGCTCCACCGGATAGCTCCCAGTCCAGGCGATCCCGGTCCCTCCGCAGTTCGGCATTATCCGCCCGTAGTTTCCGCAGCTCGTCTTGCCGCGCCTGAGCCACTTCCGATACCACGGGATCATCGTGGGTTGCGATTTCACGGGTAACCAGATCGTGCAGAGCCTGGCGGTAGTCTTCGTCCTTGACCCCGATCCAGTTGAGGGTTAGCGCCTCGTCCACAGCAACGACGATAGCTTGCAGACGCCGTACCTCGGCTACCAGCGCCGGTATGTCGGTGCGAGCGTGGGCGATAAACTCGGCGTCTTCTGGTTCTGGATCACCAGACCCACGACCACAGTTGACAAAGATATGCTTGTGGTCAGCCAGGATGCCGTCAGAGCACAGCACCTCTGAACGTCCTGCGCCCCACCACCACGGCCCCGGCGTTGCATCCGCAGCCCGTGCTTCGATGGCTTCCAGTTCTGTGGTGGTCATTTCGGCTCCGTATTCGGCGCGCCAGGCTTCTGAAATCCGCACCGTGCTACCCGTGATCTCACCTTCGGCTGGGCCACTGCATCACTCCAAGATGCTGCCTCGCGCATCACCCGCGCCCGCTCCTCTGCTGGTAGTGCTCCGATGATCGAAACAACCTCGCCAAGCGCCCTTAGCTCGATATCAAAAGGTTCATCTGCCATGTCGGTTCTCCTCGCTCCCGCTCCCGATGCGCTCCGTTTGGTACCGCTCATCAAACTGCGTGCCCGGAGTAAACTTGTCGAAAGCAACCTGTTCGCTGGATGCGAGAGAGTAACAGATCCCGGCGCATCCTGGGGTATAGAATTTGCACTTGGTCGCCCGTAAAGGCCGAACTAGCCAGAACGGAAAGTTATCCTGCGCTTCGACCATTCCAAGTGACTCTCCACATTTCTCGCAACGTCGGTCCAGGTTCTTCATTCGGCATCTTCCCCTACTAAGGTGTCAACGCTCTCATAACGCCTGAGGATCACCCCGCCACGCGGACGATGGTTGCCATCAAACCTACAATCGTCGCTACAGAGTCCACTCTCTCCGATGGCGTAGTGACACTCCCGGCAAACGCGCACGGTATAGGCTCTCTTGGTTACCGTACCTACCGGCGTGAGCTTGGGCTTTGCCTGACTCATGCTTCGCCTCCGATGCGCTCCAGCGCGGCTAGGGCTTCTGTGGAATTTAGATGAACAGAATAGTCACTGGACTGAGGTTCAGTCGCCGCTTCTGGCCTTTTCTGATCCGCGTAAGTTATTCTGGAATCAGTACGGGCGCGTAGCTCAGGTGGATAGAGCATCAGCCTTCTAAGCTGAGGTGCTTTCGGCGTATTATGTTCCGAATCAGCAACATGCAAATTTGAAGTGAAACGTAAATGAACAGAATTCATGTGAACATTAGTCCTTGTAAGGATCAAATTCCCGCGCGCCAGCCATTGCAACGCCTATCGGAGTTAAGGTGTGTAGAATACGGATCGTGCCTTTGTGCTCTCTCATGACTTCAGGTAGTCGCTTATAGCAGTGCGGACTCTCATCGACACCAGCGCCGCGCAATTCAACACCGGCACCTGATACCCAGTCGTTCATCATTTTCTGAGTGACTTTCGCCTCTCGCGTCACTACGCCCTGTTTATTGATCTTGCCTTTGGCTTCCATCCTGCCAAGTACGCGCCCCGCTCCGTGGACTGTTGAGTAGAGGCTGTATTGATTCAAATCATTCTCAACGCCCTCAATGATTACCGAAATATCGCCCATTGAGCCTCCCACGAAGCCTTTCTGCCCTGGGAAAGCTGGGGTAGCCCCCTTGCGGACAACCCACATATCATCCCCGCCGTGGTTCTCGCGCCATGCGTAATTGTGGTGATTGTGGATCTCCTCAAGGGCGTTCGCGCCCAGCACCCGCATTACCTGTTGACAGACCCAATCCCGGCCAGCATATGCGTATTCACCAGCAAGACGCATCGCCTCCAGATAGTCCGTTCCGATGTCTGTATCGACCTTCAAGACGGCCGGGTCAACGTGCATCCCGTCTTTCGCTCCCGCCGCTTCCAAAAAATAGGTAGCGGTTTTATGCCCAAGCCCGCGTGAACCAAAGTGGACGCCAATCCAGACTCGCTCCTGCTCGTCTTTGAAGATGTCTACGTAATGGTTTCCAGATCCGACTGTGCCTAGTTGGTTCTGAGCCATCTGCTTCAGCGGCCGGATGGGTTTTAATTTCCATGCGTCATCGTCAAACAGAGCGTGGTCAACCCTTTCGGTGTCGTTGTTTCGCCCGATGCCGAAGCTGATCGTGCGGAAGATGTCATCCATGATTCTGGCAATATTAGCCTGAACCTCAGTCGCGTTCGCGTTGGTTAGGACGGCCTTATTACCGCATCCGATGTCATATCCGACCCCTGACGGAGAGATGGAATCATAGTAGGCTACGACTCCGCCGATTGGTACGGCATAACCGAGATGGTGATCTGCCATCAGCGCTACTTTGTCTGCTGTTCTAGCGCAGTTCTTAATCTGCGTCAAAGCACCTTCGTCTACCGGACTCCCCCATACTGGTATGCCATCAATAATTTGCACGTGATTTCCTCATTGAACCAGCCCTCCCGTTTCCTCAAACAGCTTCGCCGCTATCTGCTCCACTAATTCCCGCTGCCGTCCCCGATCCGCGCCCTGGACATAATGGCTTGCCATCGCATCCGTGCCGTGCCCTAACAGCGCCTTACGGTCTGCCGTGCCCATCCCGAGTTGATCGGCAATCGTGGCCGTGGTGCGCCGGAAAACATGCCACGATAGCCAAGGCATCCCGAGCGCACGGCCCACCGGCTTCAGGTGACGATTCAATACGTTGTGCTGGTCCACAGGCTTGCCCGAGGCCGACGCGAATACCGGCTCCTCTGGCCCCACGAACAGCCCACGAGATTGCTTGATGGACAGTAGCGCCGCAACCAAAGCGGCCGGTAGTTCTATCGGCCTGTTTCGCGTCTTCTCCTTGACGCTGGTATACTCCCCGAGCCGCCACTGCTGGACCACATGCAGGCTGAACGGCGGAAGTGATTCGCCATCGACCACGGCCCAGGCTTCCGTGAGGTTCACCCGCTTCCACACCAGTCCGCAGATTTCCGCGATGTTCATCGAGGTCAACACCGCCGTTAGCACCATCTCCCGATAGGGTTGTTTCAAAGCACCGATTACCGCCCGCGCCTGCTCAAATGAGAGCGCGTGTGTCGGCTTCCGCCGCATCTCCGGTAACCGTACCTTTGATGCAGGGTTCGCGCCGGCATACCAGCTTTTCTCTATGGCGTGCCGGAAGATGGCAGAAACCGCGTTCCGTGCGTGCTTCGCGGTTTGGACGCTGTACTTGCCACGGATCAGTTTTGCCACTAGCCGTTGTATGTCTTCCCCGGTCACGTCCCTGAGCCTCATCGTTCCGATACTCGGCAGCACGTGCTTAAGGATGCTGTCGTAGTGGATGCGCCCGCCCTTCTTGAGCATGGCGACGTGTTCCGGGAGAAACTTCCTGTCTACAAACTCCTGAACCGTCATTACCGACTGCGGCACGGTGTTGTTCTGATCGAGGCGCGATAGGAAGTTCTCCCACGCGATGCGCTGCGCCTGTTTTTCTGTGAGCCTTCCCTGCCCTTCGCACGGCCCGATCCATGCGGGTTTAGACAACCCGCGCTTGAGCCCTGCTTCGTCTATCTGATCCTCGCGCCATCTGAGTTTCCACCAGCCGCCCTGCTGATACAGACTGCCCTTCTGTTGCAATCTTCGCCGCGCCATATCCCCGCCCTCCGGCAAGGATGATATCAGCGATGCTGGACGGGTGCTCATGCCTTCGGCTCCGCGAACCGGCTCTGGTACTGCTCGGCTCTATTCTCAATGCCCCTAGCGATTTCGTCTCTGGCGTCGTCTACGTCGTACGCACCGGATCGGACCCACCGCGATATTTCCCGGAGTTCGCCGGCAACAATCCCGGCTGTCTGTTTTTGGTACCGCTCCACGGCCTCAGCGATGTGCATCTCGATCAACTGCTCGGCACTCGACGGCGACTCCCGTATCAACCGGACTATGGTGGTGGCCCGCTGTTGTGGCGTCATGCCTTCGGCTCCGTGGCTTTCAGCGCGGCTGCGAGGCGGCAGTCTGGGGTGTGCGCCGGGTGCTCTCCATCGCAGATCGGACACGCGTGAGTGTCATCGATATTCGACCACTGCAACTCCCCCAGTAGCCCGCGCAGTTCCGCTACCTGCGCTTCGGCTTTCTCAGCCCGCTGGCGCTCTTCGGCAATGGCCGCTTCAATGTTTGTTCGGATGGCCGCCCTGAGGTTATATGACACTGTGCCTTCGCCGCGCTTCATCATCTCGGTTATGATCTTTGTCGCCCGTTCCTGTGATGTCATATATCCAACCCGTCCACTACCTACCGCTCAAGGTTCGCCGTGAGGTATGCCTTGATCCGCGCCCGCTCCGAGGCTAGAGCTTCGGCTATGGCGGCTTCTATGAGTGACCCAACATAGGCCGTGCCCATGTTGCCGCCCAGTATTCCGTCAATGATTGTGTCCGCCAGTTTTTCCGCCGCCGTCATACCCGTACCCCCTCCTGCTCCTCAGCCCGTGCGATACAGCGATCCAGCAGTGCCATTACGTCGCCGTGGGTAGTGGTGGGATCGTCATTCCATTCGGCTAAGATTCTGCCCACTTCCTCGGTAAGTATTCGGCGTATCCGGCGAGAGCTCCAACTGGAGTTCTCTGCGCGCACTGCCCCCGACAGGCACCATGAGCACGCCTCGGGATCGCGGGAGAATACATTTTCCCCCAGTCCATCCCGAG
>DATLCW010000334.1:0-45733 GCA_035526195.1 Bryobacteraceae bacterium | reverse complement strand
CAGCGAAACTGCAGGTAGCGCTGTTCGCTGAAACGGAAGTCTTTCAGAAAACCGGTGTCAAGCACATGCAGTGCCGGGCCGACAATCGCGCCGGGAGCGGAGTTGCCGAAAGCGAAGCGCGCGGGCGCTCCAAAAGCGGCGGGGTTGAACCACTGGCTGGGTCCCGGATTCGCAACATGCCAGTCACCCAGCACATCGGGTCGGGCATTGGTGCCGTTCCCGAGGGTCGCCCCGTTAACGGAAAGCGTCAGCGGCGGACCGGCGACGAAACGATAGATACCCGAAAGCTGCCATCCGCCCAGCACGCCGTTGACGACTCGCGGTAGAGTGGAGCCCCAGCGCTTACCGCGGCCGAACGGCAATTCGTAAATTCCGCTAGCAGTGAGAATGTGGCGGCGCTCGTTCTGCGAAGTGCCGCGGTCATAATCGGGCGGCGCGTGGGGAGTCGGCGCAAAAGTGGTCTCGGCGCCGCGGAGACGCCCGCAGCCTGCAGGAAGGGATCGTTCAAGGTGAGGATTGGCTGGCCAGGGCGGAAGATGCGCGTCTGCACAGTGACCGGCTGCCCGTTGCCGCCGGTGATAGAAATGTTCTGCGCCACGTCGGTAACGGATTGGCGCCGCGCGGTGTGGCGGCAGTAGTTGTGAAACGGCTTTTTATTAGGGCCGCGAGTGGGCAAAGACGAAATCGATCATCTGGCGATCCACGTTTGCGAGGGGGGCCAGTGGCGAAAAGTCGAGCGAGTCTTGCGAAAATCCCAAGGCTCTCAAAGCAAGCAGCGCAAGGAACAACTTGCCCGCTTTTTCCAGATGCACTCCATCGGCGAGTAGCAAGGGAGCGTTTGGATTCTGCGAAAGAAAACGGTCCAGTTCGGTTTCGTAGTCGATGAGAGTAGCGCCCGTCTCACGCGCCACTTGCTGGATTAGCGGATTCACTTCCTTCTGCCAGTAAACGTGCCACTGCTCGACCGGAATGCCTTCCACCACGCGCTTATCAAACGGCGTTCCCGCGGGTCTGCGTGCCTGGTTAATGAGAAGCACGTTGCGGCTTCCCGCCGCCGCAATCACACCCCGTAGCGACTTCTCAAATGCCCCGATCGGATGATCCGTCAGCCCTGCATCCTGCACGAAAACGACATTCGCATCCTGGTCCTTCGCGGAAAGGTCGGCCGTTGTCCATTGCGCGATCGCATTCATCTTGGCGCCGCTTTTCGCGTTTCGCACTACCCGGTACTGCCCGCCTCGATAGCTCGCGCCCAACACAGCGGAGATCACCTCGGGAAAGCCTCCGGCGCCCGCCGTAAGGCTATCGCCGGCAAAATAAATCTTGCCGGGAGGCACCGTCTGCCGCACCGCGAATTGAATGAATCCCGATCGCGAAGGCTCGGCCGCGCTTACAGTTTTCCAGGCTGTCCAACTTGTGTCGGGAATTGCGCCCGGTCCCGTACGGTAATAACGGTGTCCCTCAGGCGCGCGCGCCTCCGCAAATCCGATGGCGTTGTAGCCGTTCCCCGAATACCACATGTAGTAACGATTCTGATGCGCGATCACTCCCGGATACGCCGTCATCATCGAATCCCATCCACTTGTGGAGTGCTTCATCACCGGATTGTGCGGGCTGCGGTACCACCGGATGCCGTCCACTGATTCGGCAAGCCCTACCGCATACGGACCTTGCCCGCCGTTCAAATTTCCGGGGCCGAAGGAAGCATACCAGACCTTGAGAAGGCGCCCATCGCGAATCACGCGCGGAACAGCCAGTGCCATGGACTCCCAATAGTTCTCCGCCACCACCGGCAGCACCGGATTCCCTTCATGACGCTTCCACTGAATGCCGTCGCTTGAAGTAGCGTACCCGATCTGCTTGACAGCCTTCTCATTCGTGCCCAGGTACCACATGCGCCAGCCATCTGCTTCCTTCTCTACCGAGCAGAACCCGACCGCACCCCGCTCCCAGGCGGCCGTTCCCGTCGTCAGCACGGGATTGCCGGCGTGCTTCCGCCACGTCTTTCCGCCATCAAAGCTGTCCGCGAACGCAAGACTCCAGGCCTGCTCGAAAAACGGACGGCCGGCCGTCTTTGCGGAGTAGTACATACGAAGGTGCGCATCCGAGACGCGCACTGGCTCCGGAGCAATCAGCCAGTCGTCGTCATAGCTGCCTTTCGGACCGGTGGCGATGATCGGCCCGTACGGGCCAGACCGGATGCGTCCCGGGTTCTCTGGATCTACATCGAAGTAAAAGATACCTTTTCCCGGTCCGCGAACTCCATAGAACACACGGATCGTCGACGCGTCCCAACGCACCGGCCGCGAGTTCATCCCGTTCTCCAATAAACGATTTCCGCCCGGCTTTCGCCAATGCACCGCGGTCACTTTATAGTCGCCCGCAAGAATCTCTTTCCAGGTGTACGGAAACTTCTGCCACTCAAAGGCGGGGCTTACCGTATCCCGCTCGAGGTCGACGGCGAAGCTGAGCCGTGGACCTAACAGCAGCAGTGCGAAAAGGCGCCTCATAAATCAGAACGCCAATTTCAAGCCAAACTGAAGAATTCGCGGGCTGTCCGCGGACAGGATTCGTCCGAAATTCGGACTGTTCAGCGTGTTCGTGGGTAGTCCGAAATTCGCGCGGTTAAACAGATTGAAGAACTCGGCGCGGAATTGGATCGCCCGCTGTTCGGCAAAAGAGAATTCTTTGATTAAGGACGCATCCACATTGAAGTAACCCGCTCCACGGAGAATATTCCGCCCTGAGGTGCCGAAGGTACCCTCAGCGGGCAGCGCGAACGCGTTCGTATTGAAATACCGGTTCAAGCGTTCTGACTTGGGCCGGCCGTTGTCGAGAAATGGATTGCCCACGAGGTCCGCCCGAACGCCGGCGCCGATTCCCGCCAGTCCCTGGTCGCGGGTGTCGACGATCGAATAGGGCAGCCCGCTCTCCAGATTGACGATCGTGTTATATTGCCAGCCTCCCAGCAGAGTCTTCGCCACGCCGGGTGAGCGCTCAAAGAACGGAAGCTTCCAAAGAAGCGATGTATTGAACCGGTGCAGCGCATCGAAATCCGATACGGCACGGTTCGAACGCCGGTTGAACGGATTCGGCCCTTCCGTCACGCCTCCATCCTGGGCGAAGGAAGAAGAATCGATGGACTTGGACAATGTGTAGTTTGCTGAGAACGTAAACGCGTTGCCCATCTGCTTCTGCAGTGTGAGCTGCATCGAGTTATACCAGGCGCGGGCTCCATCGCGAATCTCGGTCACATTGCCAAATGCCCGGTAGGGCCGCCGGTCATTGGTGTTCGCTACTGTGGAGCGCCCAGGGATATAGAGGGCCGGGTTCACAGCCTCGCTCATCATCAGGTGTGTGGAAGACGACCCTACATAGGCGGCTCGTGCGACTAAAGTCGACGTCATCCTGCGCTCGAGTGTCAGATGATAACTCTGCACGAACCCGCTGCGGAAATCCTCTTCGATCGAAGCAAACGGGAATGCCGCCGGGAAGATGAAATTCTTATCCGGATTCAAGTTCTGTTCGGGATTTGTAGGTGCGGCGGACCCGTAAGGATTCGAGAAACTCGGCGGCGCGAAGATGGCAGTGCTTGCCACATATGGCGCCGAGGATCGCCAAGCCGTTTGCCCGAACACCTGATCGTAAAAGATGCCGTAAGCGCCGCGCATCACGTTGCGCCCGCCCCTGGGGTTCCAGGCGAATCCGATTCTTGGCGAGAGATTGTTCCAATCGGAATTGGCCACGCCGCGCGAAACTCCGGCGTCATTCGAAAAGACCAACCCTTCCGGGGCATTCACAAATCGCTGGGACTTCAAACCCGGACGGAACGCCGGCCACATATCGATCGTATCGATGAAGGGACGGTTCGGATCCCAGCGCAACCCGAGGTTTACAGTGAACGACGGGGTCAAACGGATATCATCCTGCAGGTAAAGCGCGGGCTTCCAGGCATAGATCTCCTTGCCGAAAATCTGCCGCATGGCGAAGTTGCTCGGCTTGCCCAGGAGCAGATCGGAAATCACGTTGCCGGTGATCTGGCCGTTGAACGTATAGTTGCCGCTGCCGGTGAACTGTCCGGCAGACCGCTTGACGCTCTTGAGCATGCGCAGACCGAACTTCACGTTCTGTTTGCCGCCGTGATACGACCAGTCCGACGTGGACTCGTAATTCTTATCGAAAGAGTTGTTGAAGAATCCGGTGTTGATTGCCGAGAATCCGGAAATCGCAATATTCAGGTTGCCGGGAGTGGTTCTGGGGACACGCGCGCCGAAGTCCGCTACCGCGATGTCGGTCGCCGGCACCAGATCCAGAGTTAGGCGGGTGAAGGTAAAGCGGTTGATCGAGATCAGGTTCTGCCGCACCACGTGCGTGTAGGTAACCAGCACATTGTCGGAGATCGATTCCAGCCCTGAGGTCGCACTGAACAGATTCTTCTCCAGGTAGGTTTTAGGATTGCGGAAATCCGTACGCGTGATGCGGCCCGTGAGTTGATGTCCCCCGGGCAGGTAGTGGTCCAGACGCAGCACGTACTGATCGTCGTCATCGGCGCGCGACGGACGGTTAAAGCGGTACAGATTGCCATCATTGCCCGAAGGCAGATATTCGAGAAACTTCACCACCGCCGGGTCAAAGCGATCTCTGGGAATTACATTGTTCGGGAAGGGTAGATTCGTCAACGGATCGCGCGCCACCGCGGTACCGGCAAGATTCCCGCCGCGCTGCGCCTCCGTCAGCGTGGTGGCCAATGCGCCGGACTGCGCACGGCGATTGCGCGACCCCTGATAGGATCCGAAGAAGAACGTCTTGTTGCGTCCATCATACAGCTTCGGAATGCGGATTGGCCCTCCGATCCCGAATCCAAATTGATTCCGTTTCAACGCGTCCGCATCGGCCGCGAAGAAGTTGCGGGCATTCAACACCTTGTTGCGATGAAACTCCCAGGCCGACCCGTGGAACTGATTGGTGCCGGACTTGGTCACCACGTTCACCACGCCACCGACCACTCCGCCGTTCTCGGCGGAAAAGCTGCTCGTCTGCACACTGAACTCCTGCACCGCATCCGGACTGGGAAAGGGATTCGCCACTCCATGAGTGCCATTGGTATTGGTGCCGCCATCCAGTTTGTAGGCTGTCTGATTTCCCCTGGCGCCGTTGACGGAGTTGTTCACCTGATAGCCCGCGGTCGTGGGATACAAGGCGGCATTGCCGTAACTCAACGAGCCGCCGCGCGTGGTCACGCCCGCTTGCAGCCCAAGCAGGCTAAGGACATTTCTACCGTTCAGCGGAAGATCGTTGATGCGCTTCGTATCCACTACCTGAGAGAGTGTCGAAGTGGTGGTCTCCAGCAACACAGCCGATGTCTGCACCATCACCTGCTCCTGCACCGACGCCACTTGCAGATCGAAATCCGCCGTCAGCCGTTGATCCACCTGCAGCCGGATCTTATCGAGCACGCGCGTCTGGAATCCCTGGAACGACACTGTGAGTCGATACACGCCCACCGGCAGCGCGGGGAAAAAATAGATGCCCGCATCGTTCGTGGTAGCAGGAGTCTTGATGCCCGTTGCGATGTTCTCGGCCGTCACCGGCGCTCCTGGAATTGCGCCCGCCTGGGTGTCGCGGACAACCCCGGTAAGCGATCCGGTCGACTGTGCACTGACGGTCCATGCCGTGAATAACGCGGCAAGGATCAGGGTTGAGATGGTACGTGTCATGACTGTGTTCTCCGTTGGAGGAACTGGCGCGACGAAGCGTACTTGGCAGTCTATTGCCGGACCTCATGCAAGACAAGGCTGCCGGGCGAATGCGTCCATTCCATTGGACAGCCCGCAGGCAGCACGCCCTCCTAGCGCCGCTCGAATCCCTATAATCAGGCTCAGGCCGCTATTCGAATTATGAAAATCACTTCTATCAAGACGCTCATCGTGAACGCACGAATGCGCAATTGGGTATTCGTCAAAGTCGAGACCGATCAGGACGGTCTCCACGGGTGGGGCGAGTCGACACTCGAGTGGCACACCAAGGCTGTTGTGGGAGCCGTCGAAGACCTTGCCGTCCTGTTGACCGGTCAGGACCCCCGCCGCGTGGAGCATCTCTGGCAGATCATGCATCGCCAGTATTTCTGGCGCGGCGGCATCATCAAGTTCAGCGCGATGAGCGGCATTGACCAGGCTCTTTGGGACATCAAAGGGAAGGAACTGGGGCGCCCCGTTTGCGAACTTCTGGGCGGCCCGGTGCGCGATACCCTCCGCCTCTACGATCACCTGGGCGGCGGCACGTTAGAGGGCATGTATCGCACCACCGAACCAGAAGAATTCGCCGATCGTGTGCGCCACAGTATCGCCCAGGGCTTTACAGCAATGAAAGCGATGCCGATCCCCGTGGCCGAACTGATCGAGAGCGCCAGCGTCCTGAAGCAGGCGGAACGGTGTGTGGCGGCAATGCGGAAAGCTGCGGGCGACGACATCGATATCATGCTCGACCTGCACGCGCGAACCACCCCTGCCGCGGCCATCCAGTTTGGCCGGCGGTTGGTGGATTACGACCTTTATTGGTATGAGGAGCCGTGCTGGCCCGAGCACACCGATGCCCTGGTGGAAGTAGCTCGCGCGCTGCCATTCCCGATTGCCACCGGAGAGCGCTTAACGGGACGAGCCGAGTTCCGCGAGCTCTTTGAAAAACGCGCCTGCGCTATTATCCAGCCGGACGTTTCGCACTGCGGGGGCATCAGCGAAACCCGCCGTATCGCGGCGATGGCGGAGACTTACTCGATATCCGTCGCCTGTCACAACCCGCAAGGTCCGGTCAGCACCGCCGCATCGCTTCATGTTGGCTTTGCCACGCCAAATTATTTAATCCAGGAAGTCGTGCGTAAGGATGTGGAATGGCGCGAGGACGTCGTCGATGAGCCTGTCTCAATGAAAGGTGGGATCGCCTTGGTCCCCACCAGACCGGGGCTGGGCATCGAGATCAATGAGGCCGAGGCTGCCAAACATCCATGGCAGCCGGAAGTCCTGATGGATTGCACGCATAAAGACGGCTCTGTCGCGGATTGGTAATCGGAGAGCGGCATCCGCCGGGTGGCGGAAGTGCTTTGATGCGGCGCGCCGGAAAAACGGCGGGTCACCTTCAGCCTGAAAGCGGGCCTACGCCAGCGCCTGCTTGCAATACTCGAAGCACTTCTTCACTTCCGAAACCGTCTCCACGCCCTTGTACTCGTATTCAATCATCGCCGGGATCGGGTACTTCTTCGTCTTCAACAACTGCAGCACTTCCTTGATCTTCGTGTCTCCCTGGCCGAAGGGGACGTTATCGCCCTGGTCCTTGTTACGGTCCTTGATATGAAGCGTGACGATGTCCGCGTGATGCTGATCCAGGTATGCCACCGGATCGAAGTTCGCCGCCGTGAAGTGGCCGATATCCAGATTGATGGCGATGTACTTCGAGTTTCCCTTACGCGCCTCTTCGAAATTCTCCGGAGTGGCGAATTCATTAGGAGAAATGCGCGAGTGGTTATGCATCCCGACGCGAATCCTGGCTTTTTTCGCCGCCGCATCAATGCGCTTTGCCGTACTGACGTTGGACGAAGCAGTGATACACTTCACCCCCAGCGCCTTCGCGAACGCAAACCCGCGCTCAATCTCCTGATCGTCGAAGTTGTCGCGGAAACTGTAGTTGTACGCGTAAAGGTCAATGCCCGCCTTCTTGAACTTATCGCGAATCTGGTGAAAGTGATCGAGCGAAACCGTCTTCCGCCACATCTTCAATTCATCGGGTTTCACTTTCGGCTCGACATGCCCCGTATAGAGCTCGCAATAGCCGATTCCGATTTCTTCCATACCTTTAATCGCATCCTCGAGCGACCGGTCCCGGAAGCTGTAACTTTGGGCGCCGAGCATCACTCCATGGATCCTGGAGTTCACTGCGGCCGCGGCGGCAGGAGCGGCGAGGATGGTTTGCGTGAATTGGCGACGGGTGAACATAGGTCTTCTACCGGATGGTATCAAACTGGGCGAGCTAAAGGACGGCCGTTCTTCCGCCGATACTCTGAGCAATGCAACCATGATCCTGACTCAATAGCGCATGTGAGCGGGGTTTACTTACCAGCGGGCGTTCGTGAAAATCGGACGCCTCGTCTTTTGCACGCAGTCTGCGTTGCGCTTGCTACTCTACGGGTAGGTCATGGAGAATACCAGGCCAACAACGCCGGGAGCAGTGTTCGGACTTCGCTTATTCGGCGTACCCGTGCGCTTCCACTTCACCTTTGTGCTGCTGGTGGCGTTTCTTGCCGCCGTCGGCTTGGAAGGCCCATCCGGCGCGGACGCCGCCATCTACGTGCTCGCGCTGTTTGCCTGTGTGCTGTTTCATGAACTGGGGCACGCGCTGGTAGCCCGGCGCTACGGAATCAAAACGCTCGAGATCGTGTTGTTTCCGATCGGCGGGGTGGCCCGCCTGGAGCGCAGTCCCAAGCCTAACGAAGAGCTATGGATCGCATTGGCTGGACCGGCGGTCAACATCGTGATCGCCGGAGTTTTGATTGGAATCGAAGTCTCTACCACGGGCTTGCTGAACTGGCAGGAAGTGTTCTCGCGCAAGAGTGGCGAACTGCTGGGCCAGGTCGCAGGCGGCAACCTGGTGCTGGCACTGTTTAACCTGCTGCCCGCATTCCCCATGGATGGCGGGCGCGTGCTGCGCGCACTGCTCGCGTTGAAACGTTCCGAGGCCGAGGCAACCGAAATAGCCGCCCGGGCGGGAAGGTTTTTGGCGATCCTCATGGGGCTCTACGGCCTCATCAGCGCCAATTTTATGTTGATTTTCATTGCCTTCTTCGTCTATCTCGGGGCAGCGCAGGAGACGGCCGCCGTCATCGGCCGCACGCTGACGCAGGGAGTTCCCGTCAGCGCCGCAATGATCACAGACTTCAAGACTCTCTCCCATGGACAGACCGTGCGGGACGCCGCCGACCTGCTGCTGGCCACCTCGCAGCAGGACTTCCCGGTGGTGCATGGCGAACAGATAATCGGCCTTCTAGGGCGATCGCGGCTATTGCGCGCGCTGGCGCAGGAAGGACCGGAGGCATACGTCTCCGGCGTGATGGATCGCGACTTTCTCTCTCTCACTCCCGCCGCGGATCTTGCGGAGGCTATGCCGCTGCTCGCCGAAGCGGGAAATTGCGCTCTTGTCATGCAAGACAACATATTGCTGGGGATGCTTACTGCTGAAAACCTGACCGAATTTATGCTGCTGCGAAGGATTGGATTGGGGACCCGTACGTGAGTTCCGGGCGTCACCGGGTGGTGATTGTAGGCGGTGGCTTTGGCGGTCTTTACGCAGCGAAGGCTTTGCGCAAAGCGCCTGTGCATGTGACGGTGATTGACCGCCGCAACTTCCACCTTTTCCAACCGCTGCTCTATCAGGTAGCCACCGGCGGACTCTCCCCCGCCGACGTTGCCGCACCTTTGCGGAGTACGCTGCGGAAGCAGGGTAACACCGATGTGCTGATGGCCGACGTCATCGACATCGATGTGGAGCGGCGCCGCGTGATCCTCGAAAAGCGCGAGGAGGAGTACGACTCGTTAATTCTTGCCACCGGAGCAACCCACAGCTATTTCGGACATCCGGAGTGGGAAAGTGTTGCTCCGGGTTTGAAATCTCTCGAGGACGCCACCGAAATCCGCCGTCGTTTGTTGAATGCGTTTGAGACAGCCGAATTGGAGCCGTCGCTGGAGGTGCGGCAGCATTGGCTGACGTTCGTAATTGTAGGGGCCGGGCCCACTGGGGTCGAACTCGCCGGGGCCGTGGGTGAAATTGCCAACAAGACGCTGCGCGAGGACTTCCGGCGTATCAATCCCGAGGAGGCGCGCATCCTGCTGGTGGATGCCGGGCCAAGAGTTCTGCAAACTTTCCCGCCGGAGCTCTCGGCAAAGGCCGAACAGTCGTTAATCCAGCTCGGGGTGCGGACGCGCAACAACGTCCGGGTAACAGGGATCGACGCGGAAGGCGTTACCATCGGCTCTGAAAGGATTATGGCCCGCACGGTGTTCTGGGCCGCCGGAGTGCAGGCGTCGCCCATTGGAAAGATGCTCGCCCAGCGCACGGGAGTGGAACTGGATAGGGCTGGACGCGTGAAGGTGCAACCCGATCTGACCGTTCCGGGCCATCCGGAGATCTACGTCGTGGGAGACCTGGCGTGTTGCATGAGCGAGGGCAAAGAGGTCCCCGGGGTGGCACAGGGAGCCATGCAAATGGGCGAATATGCGGCGCGTCGTATTGCGGACAAAGGGCGCGGTGAGCCTTTCCGCTATTGGAACAAGGGAAACATGGCTGTGATTGGACGGGCGGCCGCCGTAGCCGATTTCGGCACGTTCACCTTGAGCGGCTACTTGGCGTGGCTCGCCTGGCTGCTCATCCATTTGATGTACCTGGTGAGTTTCGAGAACCGCGTGCTGGTGTTTATTCAGTGGGCATTCCACTATTTCACGTTCAATCGCAGCGCGCGGCTCATTACCGGCCCGCGAGAAAATGTTACGGGGACTCCCGGTCTGCCCGCGCCGTGACTAGGGCTGCGTGCGCGGGGGATGAACCCACTCAGAAACTCCACTTGCCGATGATCAATGTTTAGTGCGGAAATCCGGACCTGCTGCAAGCGTTACTCGACACAGGTGCTTCTCTAGAGGCCCGCGATTCGCCACCTCTGAATCGTACGGCGGATGCTTTTGGATCAAGCCAGCCACTGTCGAACGCCCGTTCTCCGCAAAAACGACGCCGCTGGAAATGGCGCTTCAACTCGACGGGTTGGCGCAGGAAACCGAGGAGGATGTTCCCCCGGCGTCCGGCAAGGAACTCGCCGCCACTCGTGTCGATTTCGGCGTGCTCGCGGGTTTGGCCCGGTATCACGCGGCGCGGCTCCGCGCCGGGGTTGAATACGAGTTTTTCTCCCGCAACGGAGAGCACCAGCGAATCAACGCGGCTGTTTTGTTTTTTCGTCAGGCCGTCGCCTCCTGGAGAAAGATCGCCCATCTAACCGATGGGTTCTACTCCCCACATGGTCTTCAACCGCCCACCGGAACAGATAGGACATTGGAAAGACGAACTGCCTTTTCTCGAAAGCGAACTCGAACGGCTGATCGAGGTGGAGCGGCTCTACCTCCAGGCGGCGGCGGATCCCAATAAGACCCTCGAAGGGAAGATCGGGCAGCCGCGGCACCGGTTCATGATGCGTGCCAAAGAGAACGCCGGCGTCTGGTCGGGATGACTTGACACCGGTTCCGGAATCGTCCGGCTCATCGGCCGAGCGCTACACGCGGATCGATTCCAGGGCCGCCGTGCAGGACGTAGTCCGGCGCCAGCGGTACGCAAGGATTCTGCTTACACTCCCCTGGGGTTCGCCGCCGAGGGAATGCCTGTGGCTGGGCGCGGTTTTTCATACCAGACTGTGGAGATGAAAGGGAACCCCGCCGGTAACGTCTACTCCGCGGCAATTCCCGCCTTTCGCGCCGGAGACACCGTCTATTACTACCTTCAGGCCCGAGACGCCACCACCGCATTCCCACGGATCGGCCAAAGAGCCCCACGAACTTACCCTTCACGGCGTGTCGCCGCCACGTCCAGAGATTCAACACTCCCGCGTGACCTCGGCATTCGTGGGAAGAAGCCTCCCGATCGCGGCGTCAGTTAAGACCACCCTGCCGCCGGCATCGGTTCGCCTCTACTACCGGCATCTGGATCAATCCGAAGATTGGATCGTTCGCGACATGCTGCCCGCTGGGCCCTCCGGCTTCAGGGCGGAAATCCCAGCGGAGTTCGGCGTGCCCGGCTGGGATTGGATGTACGCGATAACGCTGACCGGCCGCAAAAGGGTTTTACGTATGAGAAACTTAAGATTCGGGCGAGGCCGTTTCTCTGCGATGAAGCCGATCCACGCTATCCCTTTAGGACTTTGGTTGGGGTCACTGGCGCTCCAATGCGCGCCACCGAAGTCGATCGAGCAGGCCTGCGCCGGATGTCACAACCCGAAAAATGCCATGGGCGGCCTCGACCTGACGGCCCTTCCATTCAACCTCGCTAAAAACTCCAACCGCGACCGCTGGATTCGCATTCATGACCGCATTGAGAAAGGCGAGATGCCGCCCAAGGGCGTGGACTTCCTGCCCGCTCAGCGCGCCGCCATGGTGAAGCAACTCTCGGCAGCGATTCACGCCGCCGACTACGCCGAGGTGTCCGCGCACGGCCGCGGCCCCATGCGCCGGCTGAACCGCGACGAGTTCGAGCAGAACCTGCGCGACGTTCTCCAACTTCCGCACCTCGACATCCGCGACATGTTGCCCGAGGATCGCGAAGCCTATCACTTCAATAAAATTTCCGGGACACTCGACATGTCGCGGGTGCAGCTTACGGCCTACCTCGACGCCTCTGAAGCTGCGCTACGCCAAGCTCTGGTCAACTCCCCCGAGCCTCCGCCGGTGACGAAGTTCCGCGCCTCCGGCACCATGCTGTTTCCCGGACTGCGCAGCACCGGCGGGCGCGAATCCATGTTCTTCATCAAGGACAACAAGGGCATTAATGTGGAGAGCGAGCGGGGAAGGTCGCTGAGCCCGGAACTGGCGGCGGACCCCACCGTCGAAATGGGACTCTTTCGTTCTCCCGGTTGGCCCTATGGCGCATTCCCGAGAGGCTTCGCCGCGAAACATCCCGGCGAGTATCGGGTTCGATTCCATGCCCGGGCCGTGTTGCAACACCCGGGCTTCCAGCTTTCCTCCGCGCAGCAAGCTGTGCCGATGACCTTCCGCTCGCGACGGCCAACCAATCACGACATCGCCGAAGATGTGAAGTCCACCGGCGGCATCCTCGAGATTCAACCGCAGCCTCGCGTCTACGAAACGACCGTACTTCTCGCCGCCGGGCAGACGATCGAATACGGCCTCCTCGGCTTGCCCGTGCCGCAAGTCGACGCCATTCCCAGCAAACCCGGAAGCTATCGTTATCCGCCGTTTCCGCCGGGCGGACAGCCTGGGATCGCTTTCCAGTGGCTCGAGATCGAAGGGCCGATCGCGCCGCCTTCCTGGCCGCCGCCCAGCCATCGCGCCCTCTTCGACGATCTCGGCGCCATCCCCGTTCCAAAGCATCCCAGGGACGAGGCTCGCCGCCTGCTGCGGCGCTTCCTGAATCTTGCCTCGCGCAGTCCTGTTCCGCAAGAAGCGGCGCAAAAGTTCGAGCGGCTCGTGTTCTCCCGGCTCGACAGCAATGAGCCGTTCGTGGAAGCGATGCTCACCGGATATCAGGCGATCCTTTGTTCCGGATTGTTCCTCTATCTGCACGAACCCGGAGATCACTTCGCCATCGCTTCGCGGCTGTCTCACTTTCTCACCAACTCGAGGCCCGATGGACACCTGATGCGGCTCGCCCGCGAGGGCCGCCTTCGCGATGCGCGGGTTCTGCGGGACGAAACCGCGCGTCTCATCGCGGGCCGCGGCTTCGAACGCTTCGTGGACAGCTTCACCGCCTACTGGCTGAATTTGCGCCACCTCCGGCGCGACGATCCCGATATACGGCTCTATCCGGAATACCGCCTCGACGAATATCTCGTGGACTCCATGGAACGCGAGACGCGCACTTTCTTTACCGCCATGGTGCGCGACAATCTCCCGATTCGCACGCTGGTGGACGCGGACTTCGTGTTTGTCAATGACCGCCTCGCTAAACATTATGAGCTTCGGCCGGTCAGTGGATCCGCCTTGCGGCGTGTTGCTCTGCCGAAGGACAGTCCGCTGGGGGGATTGCTCACGCAGGGGGCGATTCTGAAGATCACCGCAAACGGCACAGCCACGTCGCCGGTTCTGCGCGGCGCCTGGATCATGGACCGCATCCTGGGCGAACCGCCGCCGCCTCCTCCGCCGGGTGTTCCCGCCGTCGAGCCGGATATTCGCGGGGCCCGTACGATTCGCGATCTGCTTGCCCTGCACACCACGTCAAGTTCCTGCGCGTCGTGCCATGCGAAGTTTGATCCCGTTGGACTGGCGCTCGAAAACTTTGACATCTTCGGCCGCTGGCGGTCCCGCTACCGGGGCGTGACCGAAGGCGAGCGCGTCAGCGGTATTGACCATACGGGGCATGATTTCTCGTACACCATCGCCGGAGCCGTCGATGCCAGCGGCAAGCTCGCGGATGGCCGCACCTTCCACGATGTTCGCGGGATGAAGGCTCTCTTCGCGGCCGATCCGCGTCAACTGGCGCGAAACCTGCTTCACCAGTTCATCGTATACGCCACCGGGACGCCGGTCCGCTTTTCAGATCGTGCGGAGATTGCCAGGCTGCTCGACGCATGCGCCGCTGACGGCTATCGCACGCGCGACCTCCTGTACGCGCTGGTGCAAAGTAAAATTTTTCTCGGAGGGTACTGACGATGAAGGCGCCTCACATTTCAACCTCTTCCTCTCACTTGCCGCGGCGCACGTTCCTGCGCGGCGCCGGCGTGACCCTGGGCCTTCCGCTGCTGGAATGCATGACGCCGTCGTTCCTCCGCGCCGCGGGCGAGGCGCAGCCGCCGCGCCGCATGCTGCTCATCGCCAACAACCTCGGCGTGCTGCCGAAGTTCTTCTTTCCGCAAACACCCGGCCGCGGGTACGAACTTTCCCCCTATCTTTCCACACTCGCGGATTTCCGCCAGGATTTCACGGTTTTCAGCGGACTCTCGCATCCTGGAGTCACCGGCGGACATAGCACCGACAATTGCTTTCTGACGGCCGCTCGCGGAGCCTTTAAGAGCGGCTTCCGGAATTCCATTTCGCTCGATCAGTTCGCAGCCGAGAAACTCGGCCAGGTCACGCGATTCCCTACGCTGAACCTCGGCGTCAATATCGATAAGGGAAACCGCAGCCTCTCCTGGACTCGCGATGGCGTGCTGCTGCCCGCGGAGGATAGCGCGACCAAACTGTATGAACGAATGTTCCTGCAAGGCGATCAGGAGTCCGTCGCCCGGCAGTTGCACAAGCTCGAAAGCCGCGGCAGTATCCTCGACACCTTACTCGAGGAAACAAAGCGCTTCCATCGCACTCTTGCCGGTGAAGACAAAGCTCGACTCGATCAGTACGTAACCTCGGTGCGCGAGGTGGAGGAGCGTTTGCAGACCTCCCGCGCCTGGGAGATGCGGCCCAAACCGCCCGCCCCGCAACCCGCCCCCGCGGGCATTCAGGACCGGAAGCTCTTTTTCGAGAAGTTCGACCTCATGCTCGCGACGGCGCAGTTGGCACTCGAGTCCGACTCCACTCGTATCGTCACGCTCATGGCCGATGCCTTTTTCACTCCCGTATTCAAGCTCAATGAGCAGGAGACATCCACCGACAGCTACCACGGCCTTACGCATCACGGTCAAGCCGAAGATAAGGTGAAGCAGCTCCAGGAAGTAGACCACCAGCAGATGATGCTTTTGAAGAAAGCATTCCATAACCTGGCGGGCAGAAAAGAGAACGGCCGGCGCCTGCTGGACCGGACCATGGTGCTCTACGGCAGCAATATGGGCGACGCGAACATCCACGACAATACGAATCTGCCGATCCTGCTCGCGGGCGGTGGATTCCGGCATGGACAGCACATCGTTTTCAAGCGCGACAACAATGCGCCCCTATCCAACCTTTTCGTCAGCATGCTGCGGCGGATTGGAGTGGAAATGGAGGCATTCGCCAGCAGCACGGGTCCTGTGGCGGGCCTGGATACAGAGTAAGCACAGTTGCCGTTCTTGGAGGCATCCTTCCGCGGCTGCGTCTGAGATATTGTGTTAGCTATGAAATTCGATGTCTGCATCGTTGGCAGCGGCCACGGAGGCGGCGCGGCCTCGTACGCCCTGACGAAAGCCGGGCTCAAGGTAGCGCTCGTTGAGGCAGGTCCCCGCCTGCGCGCGGGCATCGACTACGGCAAGCACACGGATCCTTATGAAGTTCTCGAGGACCGCCTTCTGCACGGCATCCGCTCGCCCCTCGAGAGCCTTTTCCGGGATCGGGGCGAGCGCAATCACTTCACCGGCGTCGGCGACAGCCCCAATCACGGGCTATTGAAAGCAGTGGGCGGCCGCTCCTTATGCTGGGCCGGACACAGTCTCCGGTTCGGTCCGCTGGATTTTCAAAAATGGCCGATGCCTTATGAAGAGGTGGCCCCCTACTACAGCCGCGTGGAGCGCCTCATGGGCGTCTACGGCTACAAGGACGGCCTTTCGAACATGCCCGACGGCGAGTATACCAAGCCTGTGCCGATGCGCTGCGGCGAATCCATGCTGAAGCGCGGCGTGGCGCGTTTGAAATCCAAAGGCTACAAGATGGAGTTCGTTGCCCAACGCAAAGCCATGGTCACGGAGCCGCATTTCTCCGGCCGCGCGATGTGCCACTTCTGCGGAAAGTGCGGCAATTGCTGCGTCGACGCGAAGTACACCGCGGCGAACACAGCCATTCCGCTGGCGCTCCGCACCGGCAACCTGACCTTGTTCAGTGACTCCACCATGACCCGCATCCGGATGAATCGCGAGGAAACGCGCGTTACCGGAATCGAATATCGAAAGGGGGATGGCGCCACGGAGAAAGTGGAGTGCGGAGCCTTGGTGCTCGCCTGCAGCACGATAGAGACAGCCCGGCAGTTACTGCTTCACCGTTCGAAGCGATTTCCGAATGGCCTCGCCAATGGGAGCGGGCAGGTGGGCCGCAACCTCACCAGCCATTTCGGCCTGACGGTGATTGGATTCTTTCCTCAATTACGCGGGCGCGACGCCTCCAATGACGACGGCACCGGCTATTACGGCAGCTTGCTCACCGGCATGTATTGGGATAAGCCGAGCGCGAACTTCGAGGGGACGTATCAGGTGCAGTGCGGCGCTGGATATATGCCGTTATCCATGCCCGTAAGGGATGTTCCCGGGTATGGCGTGAAGTTCAAGCGGGAATGGCTCGAGAAGAATATCTGCAACGCCGGAATGAATATGCAGGGGAGCCTGCTGCCATCCGCCCGCAAGTTCGTCGATCTGGACGAGACTCGCAAAGACCGGCTCGGCATCGCGTTACCCCGCGTCCATCTGCATTATGAGCAGAACGATCTCAACATGGCGCGCGACGTGGTGGAAAAATGCTGCGAGATCATTGAAGCCGGGGGCGGCGAGGTGGTGTCCAAGCCCTCGGCCATCACGCCGGCGAACATGGCGATTGACTACAACCATTGGGTGGGCACGGCGCGTATGGGTCGCGATGCCAGGACGTCGGTGGTGAATCCATACGGTCAAAGTCACGAGGTGAAGAATCTGTTTCTCGGCGATGCTTCTGTTTTCCCCCATTATCCCGAGAAGAATCCGGTGCTGACGATCGCGTCTCTGAGTTGGCGGATGTCGGATTACCTGGCCGGGCAGGCCAAGAAAGGAGCCCTGTAAATGGATCGCCGCAAGCTGGTACAAATTCTCGGCGCTTCCGCCATGGCGGCTTCCGCGCAGACGGCGCTCCGGTTCTTCAACCCTGCGGAGGCGGCCACGCTCGACCGGCTGGCGGAGATCATCATTCCCGCGGACGGACCTTCGCCCGGGGCGCATGAGGCAGGCGCCATCCGTTATATCGACCTGGTAGTGCGATATAGCGACACGGCCCAGCAGCAGTTCTGGCGCCGCGGGTTAACGGCTGTCGAGAGCGAGGCGCGCACGCGCTTCGACCGTGGTTTTACCTCGCTGTCCGCGGCTCAACAGGATCAGGTCGTCGCGGCCATGGCTGAAAACGAAGGCCGGCGCCAGGACGAAATGGGACGGTTTTTTGCCGTCCTCAAGCGGCTGGTGGTGGAGGCGTATCACTATTCGGCAGTCCACTGGAAGAGGAACGTGGGGCGGGAAATGAACCTTTCCCTAACCGAGTTTCCCGGCTGCACACATGAGCATTCCTGATTTTTGTTAATGCGAAAACGCGTACACGATGTAGTTGACGCCAATGCGGTAGGCGAGAGAAGCGTAGTGCTCGGGGTAACGAGGGCTGTCCGCCCACTCCCATGCGTCCCCCAGATCCATGTTGTGGCAAATCGCGACCAGCAGACGATTCCTGTCGTCGTAGATCCCGCGCCACCGCGGTGTGACTCCGTCCTGCTCATAAGTGCGGCCGCTGAATAACGGACTGATACCGGGCACCTGAACACGCTGATCGAGGTCGTAAATCACATGGAAGACCGCGTCGGAGCTGTCCAGATCTACCACCGGCCTGTCAGGAAATACACGATTCATACTCTCCATGAAGACAGACCATTCGTAGCTGCCGTGGAAGTCGTCCACCATGAGGAATCCCCCGCGGAGCAAATAATCTCGCAGCTTCTGCGTCTGTGGATCCGTGAGCGCCCAGTGCCCAACCTCCACCGCATAGATCCAGGGGTAATTGTAGATGCCATCCCCGTCCGGGTCGGCCACTTCCTCCAAGGATCGTGTATGGATACGGGTCAACCTGCGTACGCCTTGGAGAAATTGCCGGTCGGCTTTAGGAAAGTCTGTCGTCCAACTCCCGCGGCCCCACCCGTATCCGCGGCCTCGACGTCCACCGCCGTAGTCGGGATATCTCAAGCGGGCGAAGTTGAACTCTGATTTTTCCCCCGCATCGGAGGGAGTGATCAGAGGCTCATCATCTTCGCCGCGGTACCGGCCTCTCTGCGCGCGAATCACTCCCACAAGCACTACACCAAGGATCAGGAGAAGCAAAGCGCGCCGCCACACGTTGAAACTCTACACGAGGACGATACGGGACGCAAGCCATGGCCGGCGCAGCCATGGCCGGCGCAATTTGCTGAGCGACTTCGCAGTTGCTGAACCAGTTTCGAGGGGTGAACAAACGCCGCGGTCAGGGTTTTTTCCGGTTTCCAACGGTTGTGGCGAGCCGGCGTCCTTGCCTGTTCAGCGTCGTAATCCAAAGCCACTCATGGCCGGTAATTTAGGCCATCGGTTCGCTCGCCGACGGTGATTCTGGAGCAAAGCGACGAGTTCCGGATGTACTCGGAATCGTGGGCAACTGTGGGAACGCTTCGCTGCGGCCAGCCGGTCGCGCGATCCCGCCTGGTTGTATTCGTGCGCTACATTCGAGGCAATGAGTGAAATTGAAGAGGCCGTAAAAGAGGCGATTGACCCGAAGGAGTGGCATCAAGCAATACGTTGCCGGGAATACCGCGGAACAGATCAACGTGCAGGCCGAGCTAGCGTCGGCGATGAGCCCCGCCAAAGCAGGCCCTCTTGAGGGTAAGTTCCCTCACGCGCAAGAAGTGGCTGTTTGTCTTCGCCTGCGGCAGGGCCTGCACGGGCCTGGCTTTTGAGCTGGCGGGGTTTTTAGCCTGGAATTCGCATCCGGAATGGCTCGCCAAGCGTCTCGGTTGAGCAGAGATGCCGCGCAACCGCATTGAAGCCGTCGAGGTACTTCACGCATCCAATAAGCTGGAGGCGGAACGGCTAGAATAGTACTAGCCACCGGAAGTATCCCCGATGATTGCTACAAAGACTATCGCCGAGGAGATTCTCGACCTGAAACGCCAGCGCCGGGCGATCCTTCTCGCACATCACTACCAGGAATCCGAGATTCAGGAATTGGCGGATGTAATCGGAGATAGCCTCGAGCTGGCTCGTAAAGCGCAGCAGTTCGAAGGCGATGTAATTGCCTTCTGCGGTGTATGGTTTATGGCGGAAACGGCCAAAATCCTCAATCCCTCGCGGATCGTGGTCGCGCCGGACAGGGAGGCCGGGTGCAGCCTGGTGGATAGCTGTCCGGTGGACCAGGTGCGCGCGTTCAAGAAGCGCTATCCGGATCATGCGGTGGTGAGTTATATCAACACGTCGGCCGATGTGAAAGCGGAAAGCGACATCATCTGTACCTCGCGCAATGCCGCCCAGGTGGTGAATTCCATTCCCGCCGAAAGACCAATTCTGTTCCTGCCCGACATCAACCTGGGAAATTTCGTACAGAAGCAAACCGGCCGCCAGAACATGAGGATATGGCAAGGCGCCTGCATCGTGCATGCCACCTTCGCGGCGCGGAAACTCTCCGCTGCGCGCTCCGAGCATCCGCAAGCCCTGGTGGCGGCGCACCCGGAGTGTCCCGCTGATGTCCTTCAGATGGCGGACTTTATTGGTTCCACAACGGCTATTATTGACTGGTGCGTAAACCACGAAGCCGATGAGTTCATCGTCATGACGGAAAGCGGCGTCCGCCACAGCCTGGAAAAGCGGGCTCCTGATAAGACGTATCATTTCATCCCTAACGAAAACTGCAACTGCAGCGAATGCCCGTACATGAAACGCAACACGCTCGAGAAGTTGCGGGACTGCCTTCGCGATCTCGCTCCGCGGGTGGAATTGAGCCCGGAAGTGATGGCGCGCGCCCGTCTGCCGATCGAGAGGATGCTGTCGCTGTGACCCCTCTGGTGGATACTTTCGGACGTTTGCATGACAGTCTGCGGATCAGCGTCACCGACCGGTGCAATATCCGCTGCTTCTACTGCATGCCCGAAGATGCCGCCAATTTCCAGCCGCGGGCGGAGATTCTCTCGTTCGAGGAAATTGAGCGCTTTGTCCGGGTCGCGGTGAGGCTCGGTGTCAACAAACTGCGCCTCACTGGCGGCGAGCCGCTGTTGCGCAAGGATTTGCCGGTTCTGCTTGCGAAGCTAATGGCGATTCCTGGTGTCGACGATCTGGGGCTGACTACCAACGGCGTCCTGTTGCCGCAATTTGCGGGCCCACTATATGACGCCGGGTTGCGGCGTATCAATATCCACCTTGATACGCTGGACCGGGAGCGCTTCCGGAAGATCACGCGCCGCGACGATTTCGATAAAGTCCTGCAAGGCATCGACCGCTGCCTCGCGCTGGGTTATGGTCCGGTGAAAATCAATGCCGTGGCGGTAAAGAATCTCGTCGAGGAGGATATTGTTCCCCTGGCGCGCTTCGGCCGTGAACGCGGGATCGAGATCCGTTATATCGAATTCATGCCCCTCGATAGCCAACGACTGTGGGACCGCGGCAAAGTCCTGCTCATGGACGACATGCTGGCCATGCTAACCCGGGAAATCGGCCCCCTGCAATCGATTCCCGATCAGGATCCGCGCGCGCCCGCTACCGAGTTTCGGTTTGCGGATGGCGTGGGCCGGGTCGGATTCATTCCCAGTGTCAGCAAGCCGTTCTGCCTCAATTGCAACCGCATTCGGTTAACCGCCGATGGACACCTGCGGTATTGCTTGTTCGCAATCGAAGAAATGAACGTGAAGCAAGTGATCCGTTCCGGCGCGAGCGATGATCAGATAGCGGAAGCCATCCGCGCCAACGTGCGCGCGAAATGGATCGGGCATGAAATCAATTCCAAGGGGTTCGTTGCCCCGCCCCGGCCCATGTATGCGATCGGCGGTTAATTAAAGCCGTTATCGCCAGCGTCCGCCAATCCACACGTTCCGGCGTCCGCGCTGTTCGAATCGCCCGGGTATCCAGACCGCGCGGGCGCGAGGCGGCCGTCTCCAATCACCCGGCACCCAGACGTAACCCCTGCCCCGCCAATCGTGATAACCGTCCACCCAGACATAACCCGGCCCGGGAGGGCGGCCCACCATCCCTACTCCATAGGGACGAGGAGGCGGCATGGGAGCCCGATAGGCGACATACCCGCCGCCACATCCTGAAAGCACCCCGGCTAACACCGCCAGCATACCGAATTTCGCTGCCATACTTTTCATTTGCTTCACCCTCCTCTAATAGTAGAAACGCGTTTGGGTCGTGTGATGTTTCGATTATGAAAAATGAATAATTTTCGCGGCCAGCAGTGGCGGCTCCCGCTGTGTTCAACCAGCGGTCACCACCATCCTAAAACTTTATTTACCGCAATATCTTACACTTACGACTATTCTTCTCAAAAGACCGTGGAATACCCGGTATACCCTGGAGCCAGAGAAAGAAAGGCCCGCCTCAAAGGCGGCAAGGAAATATGAAATTTTTACCTATCCCCGATCCGCGTACCGGCGCGGTCAACAAACAAATGCTGGCGGATCTGCAGCAGGCAAATATCCTGCCACACAATATCGGCGCATTTGCGTCCGAGGGTGATTTCATCGCCGCCGCAGGCTCAGGCGCGCCCACCGAGGGGTCTGGGGCTAAGTTTTGGAGAGATAGCGCCACGGTCTGGAATTTCCAGACGGAACGCTTTCAATATGTGATTCTCGACCGCACGCCGGATGGCAATCTCACCCGGCTCCCGCTCGACTTCAGCGATACCGCTTTTTCCATCTTTTCCCTATCGACTGCCAATTTCTACCGGCAATACGCGAAGCATTTTCCTGTAATTCCGCGGCCGGTCATCAAGACGATGACCCGCTATGACGCCGGCCGTTTGAACTTCGCCACAGGTATCACGGAAGACTATCCGCTGGGCATACTTCACGAAGATTTCACCGGGCCTATCGACGGCTATCGGGCAAGTTTCCCCAGCAACATGGCCCTGCGCTTCCATCCGCAGACCGGGCAGCCGGAAGCCTTCTATTGGGAAGAGTACGTCCGCGAGTATCCCTTCGACTGGACCCCGGTTGCGCCGCCGGCGCCAGGCGGTGTGCAAAAGTTGAGCGACGGCGAACTGATCAGTAGCGTAACCGGCGTGATCACCAGCACCATGAGTCTGAAGGACAAAGCGTCCGCGGTGCGTCAACTCGCCGGCCGTTAGAACACACCGGGAGAATGGCTGCGATGCATTCCTATTGCGGCCGCCGCGCTTGTTTCCGGGCACGCGCGCCAATGCGGCGCGCTGCTGTCCTGTGGCCGGGTTCTAGACTCACCCACCGGCGGCACGCGCCACTTTGAAGTCTGTTTTGTACAAGCTTGTGGTCAGGAGTTGGGCGCTCCTCACCACAAAGTGCCGCGGGGGCTTTTGGCGGAGCCGTCGCGGCACACCGGCATGCGGGTCCTGTGTGGTTGAGCAGAAATGCTCCCCGGGACCCGTATGCGCACTTCCAGACCTAACGGGACACTTTCTGGTAACAGCTCTCGAAGAACAGGAGAGGCGCCCCGGAGCTCACGTCTACTCCCATGACCTGAGCCAGGAAAATAGCGTGATCGCCGCCATCCACCACCTGCCGGGTCGCGCATTCCATCGTAGTCAGGGACCCATCCAACAGGGGTGCTCCGGCTGGACCGGCATGCCACTGTACACCGTCGAACCGATCATCTACCGGCCCGGCAAAGCGATTGGAGGTCTCACGCTGATCCTCTTTGAGGATGCTCAAACCGAAGTGAGAAGCGCGGAGAAACCGTTGCAGAATGGCCGCCCGGTAATCGATACAGATCAGAACCAGCGGCGGCTCAAGCGAGACCGAGGTGAAAGAATTGATCGTTAATCCATGCGGGTTTCCAGCTTCGTCCAACACGGCGGCAATCGCCACTCCGGTGGCGAACTGCCCGCAGGCCCGCCGGAAGTCAGCATTGGAAAGTGCAGCAGAAGTCATGCTTGACAACACCGTAACTTCAATCCTATCATGAGGTTTGCTATCGCAGTGGAAAGTGGGAGGGTGTACATGATCAAGCTCGACATCATCAATGAAGTCGTCAATCGTACGGGCATCACCAAGACCAAAGCGGAGATGGCTGTGGAAACCGTCTTCGAATGCATGAAACGCGCGCTCGGCAGCGGAGAGCGCATCGAACTCCGTGGCTTCGGCATTTTTAACGTACGCCCTCGCAAAACCGGGATCGGCCGCAACCCCCGCACCGGCGCCGAGGTAGCGATTCCTCCGGGCAAAGCCGTCCGTTTCAAGCCCGGCAAGGAGTTGCAGACTCTGCAATAGTCACTCGTGGCCTCGCACGACTATCCGCCGATGGCGTTGCCGCACGGCGCAGCGGAAGGGCTCGGCCGAACCAACCGGGTGTGGATCCTCCCTGCCTCCCGGCGCAGGCTGTGGCTACACATATTGCTCTTCATTCTCACCGTTGCCAGCACAGCCTACGTAGGTGCGCGGATGGTCGAGAATTTCAACCACAACGCACCCGCCTTCAATCTGGACGACGACTTACCAGCCTATCTTGCGATCTGGAAAGATCCCCAGCGTTGGGCCCAAGGACTGATATTTTCTTTTCCTCTGCTGGTAATTCTCCTGGCGCACGAATTCGGCCATTATTTCGCTTGCGTGCATTATCAGCTTGATGCCAGTCTGCCCTACTTCCTCCCGGCCCCTACGTTCATCGGGACTCTGGGTGCCTTCATCCGCATTCGCTCACCGATTTACACGCGGCGTGAGTTATTTGACGTGGGGATTGCCGGCCCCATCGCAGGTTTCGTTTTTCTCATCCCGTTTCTAACACTCGGCCTGGCACTCTCCAAAGTGGTTCCCGGAATTGCCGAGCAAGGCGATCTCGTGTTCGGCGTCCCGATGATTATCCGGGGTTTGGAGGCGCTCGTATTCCCCGGCGTGCCCACCGCGGACATTTACCTGCATCCGATCGCGCGCGCGGCGTGGGTCGGCATGTTTGCGACGGCGCTCAACCTGCTGCCGTTCGGTCAACTCGACGGCGGCCACATTCTGTATGCTGTGGCCGGTGACCGCTTTCGGATCCTCTGCCGGACATTCTGGCTGATGCTTATTCCTCTTGGATTTCTTTATTGGCCCTGGTGGGCCTGGGCGTTCGTCCTTTTCTTCTTCGGTCTACGGCATCCACCCATTTACGATCCCGCGCCGCTCAGCCGCGGCCGGCTTCAAACCGCACTGATCAGTCTGCTTATCTTTCTGTTTTGCTTCATGCCCGCGCCCATCGCGACGGCGGCGCAGTAAACTTCGCTATGAAAATTTCGGCCACGATCATCACGCGGGACGAAGAACGTAACATCGCTCGTGCCATTGAAAGCCTGCGCTGCTGCGATGAGATTGTAGTGGTGGACAGCGGCTCGATAGACCGCACCATCGAAATTGCCAGGGAACTCGGCGCCCGCGTCGTCGAATCCCCGTGGAAAGGTTACGCAGGACAGAAGAATTACGCGGCCGACCTCGCTTGTCACGATTGGATTCTCTCCATCGACGCCGATGAAGCGCTTAGCGAATCGCTCGAAGGCGACATCTGGGTGATCAAGAAACATGGCCCCCGGCATGACGCGTATACCATGCCCCGATTGGCTCAATATCTCGGCAAGTGGATTCTCCACTCAGGTTGGTATCCGGACCGCAAAGTTCGCCTTTATCGAAGGGATCGGGCGCGTTGGATCGGCGATTTTGTTCACGAAAGCGTCAAAGTCAACGGCACGCTGGGGCATCTGGATTCCAATCTGCTGCATTACACGTGCCAGTCCTTTACCGAACATCTGCGCACCATGGATCGCTATACCACTCTGGCGGCGGAAGAACTGGTGGCGCGGAAGAGAAACGTCTCCGTGCGTCACCTGTTGGGCGACCCTGTCTGGACTTTTTTCCGAACCTACTTCCTGCAGAGGGGTTTCCTCGATGGAGTGGAGGGTATGGGCATCGCCTACATGGCGGCGCTTTACTCCTTTCTGAAGTACGCCAAGGCGCGCAACATGAGTCCCGGCAGGAATGAATGAAAGTTCTCCATCTTGATAGCGGCCGCCAGATGCGCGGGGGGCAGTGGCAAGCGCTTTACCTGATGGTGGGGCAAAAGACGCTGGGCTGGGATCCGATGCTGCTCGCCCCGGGGCGTTCGCCGCTCCTCAAGGAGGCTGCGGCTCGGGGGGTGGTATGTGCGCCTCTGTCCTTATGGTCGGTGGCGAGAGAATCGAAGTTGTGCGACATTACGCATGCTCACGATGCGCGCAGCCATACCATGGCCGCACTGGCGGCCCGGACTCCTTTTGTCGTTTCGCGCCGGGTGGGCTTCCCTGTGCGTATGGGGATGCTCTCGCGCTGGAAATACTCCAAGCCCGCGCGCTATCTGGCAATTTCCATCTTCGTGGCCAAACAGTTAATAGCTGCCGGCGTTCCGGAAGACCGTGTCGGCATCGTCTATGACGGTGCTCCGGTGGAAGGCCGCACTCCCGGCATTGGGGATCGCCTCATTTCCCCCGCCTGGGACGATCCGCGCAAGGGAGCCGCACTCGCTACGGAATCCGCCAGGCTCGCCGGCGTTCCCCTCCTTCTCTCTTCTCAGTTGGCCGAGGATCTCATCTCCGCGCGCTCCATGCTTTATTTGAGTGACATGGAAGGGCTTGGCTCAGCCGCACTGCTGGCGCTTTCCATCGGCGTGCCGGTGATCGCCAGTAATGTCGGTGGGCTGCCGGAGATCGTGCACGACGGCATTACCGGTCTGCTGGTCGAAAACAAGCCGGAGCAGGTGGCGCTGGCGATTCGCAAGCTGATGCAAGACCGCGAACTGGCGGCACGATTGGGAAAGCAAGGGCGCGAAATGGTCAAGGGAGGCTTTACGCTGGCACACATGGCTCTGCGCACGATTCATGAGTATAAGAAGGTGCTGCAATGATGGAAGCCCTCATGGCGGGCCTGTTCGGATTGCTGATCGGCAGCTTTCTCAATGTGTGTATTTATCGTCTGCCGCGTGATCTGTCCGTCGTCCATCCGCGGTCCCATTGCCCGTTCTGCAGTCATCCCATCTCCTGGTACGAAAACGTGCCGCTCCTCAGTTATTTTCTGTTGGGGCGCAAATGCAGGTCGTGCGGGACTCCCATATCCTTGCGCTATCCGCTGGTTGAGCTGATTACCGGGTTACTCTTCTTCTGGAGCATTTACACCCATGGGTGGAATCTGGAAGGGCTGAAGCTGTGCGTCTTCAGCGCCATCATGGTAGACCTGATTTTCACCGATTTAGCGGACCGTATTTTACCCGACGAGTTCACCCTGGGCGGGGCATTTGTCGGCGTGGTGCTCGCGGCTTTCACCCTACAGCCGTCCAGTATCAGCCGGCTGGTCCTGCCGCCTACCCTGCCGGTCTGGATCCACTCGGTGACGGAGTCCGTGCTCGGCGGCTTGATTACGGCCGGTCTTCTCTATTTCACCGGCTATCTCTATCTGAGGATTCGCAAGCGGGAGGGGCTTGGACTGGGAGACGTGAAGATGCTGCTCACGGTGGGCGCATTCCTTGGGTTGCCGGGAGGCTTGCTGACCGTGTTCGTTGGATCCGTGCTTGGAGCGATCGGCGGGGGTCTCTACATCTGGCTCTCGAAGGAGGACTCCACCTATGAGCTTCCTTTCGGAAGTTTTCTCGGGCTTGCGGCAATTCTGCTCGGCGTGTTCGGAGACCAGATCTCGCGCTGGTACTGGAGTGTCTCCTGACAGCGAACACGCGCGACTATTCAATCACCACCAAGAGGTCCTTTGGTTCCACGCTCTGCGCCACCTGCGCGTTGATCTTCTTCACCATTCCGGCAATGGGCGCGTACACGGTGGTTTGCATCTTCATCGCGTCCATTACCAGCACACGTTCGCCTTTAGCCACTTTCTGCTGCAATTGAACGGCAATGCTGCTGATGACTCCGGGAATCGGAGCGCCCACATGTCCGGGCTGCGCGGGATCCGCCTTTTCCCTGGCGGTGGCCACCACCTGCAAGGTCTTGTCGCGGACCGTTACCTGACGAGGCTGTCCGTTGAGCTCAAAGAACACCGTCCGAGTCCCGTCGGGATGCGCCTCGCTTACCGTCAAAAATTTGACGATCAGAACTTTGCCCGGCTCAATCTCGATGCTGATCTCGATATCCTTCTCCATGCCATAGAAGAACTGGGGGGTAGGCAACACTTCCACGTCGCCCCATGTCTGGCGATTCTTGGAGAACTTGAGGAACACGTCAGGATACATGAGGTAGCTCATCAGGTCCGTGCGGCTGGGTTTGTGGCCGATCTTCTTTTCGATGGTGGCTGCGGTCTCGGAAAGATTCGCCGCCGGTAGATGCGCTCCCGGACGGCCCTTCCTCGGTTTGCCGCCTTTGAGAACCACGTCCACTACTTTCTTTGGCCAGCCGCCTTCGGGTTCGCCCAGATCGCCCGAAATCATCTCGATCACGGAGTTCGGCAGTGTCAGCGAATGATTCGGACCAAGATTGAGGAACTGCTCGACCGTCATGCCGTGGCTGACGAGAAATATCGCCACATCGCCCACCACTTTGCTGGATGGCGTCACTTTCACGATGTCGCCGAATGCCATATTCACATCGGCGTAAGTGCGCGCGATTTGATGCCACTTTTCGCCAAGCCCCATGGAACAGGCTTGCTCCTTCAGGTTGGTGTATTGGCCGCCGGGCATTTCGTGCAGATAGACTTCGGCGGTGCCGGAGCGCGGTGCACTATCAAACGGCAGGTACCAGCTACGGACGGTTTCCCAGTAATCGGAGCAGAGATTGAGCGCGTCAATATCGAGGCCGGTGTCACGTTTGGTGTGGGCGAGCGAGGCAACGATGGAATTGAGGTTGGGTTGGGAGGTAGTGCCGCTCATCGAAGCGAGAGCCGCATCGGCCGCATCGACACCAGCATCCGAAGCTTTAATGATCGAGGCCGCATTGATGCCGCTGGTGTCATGGGTATGGAAGTGAATGGGCAAGCCGATCTCTTCCCTTAGCGCCTTCACCAGCTTTTCGACGGCGTAGGGCTTGCAGAGTCCCGCCATATCTTTGATGGCGAGGATATGGGCTCCCATGGCTTTCAATTCTCCGGCCATCCGGACGTAGTAGGCGAGCGGATATTTATCTCGTTTGGGATCCAGAATATCGCCCGTGTAGCAGATGGCGGCTTCGCAGATGCTTCGAGTTTTGCGCACGGCCTCCAAGGGAACCTTCATATTGGGAAGCCAATTGAGCGAATCAAAAACCCGGAAAATGTCGATGCCCTGTTTCGAAGACTCCTGAATGAATTCACGAACCACGTTATCGGGGTAGGCGGTGTAGCCAACGGCGTTGGAAGCACGCAGCAGCATCTGGAAGCAGATATTAGGAATGGCTTCCCGCAGCCGCGCCAGACGCATCCAGGGATCTTCATGGAGAAACCGTAAAGCCACGTCAAACGTCGCGCCGCCCCACATTTCCAGACTGTAAAGTCCATGCAGGTTATGCGCCACGAAATTCGCGATCCGCATCATGTCATGCGTACGGACCCGAGTGGCCATCAGCGACTGATGGGCATCACGAAACGTGGTGTCCGTGATGAGCAATCGCCTCTGCTTGCGGGTCCATTCCGCGAAACCTTCGGCGCCCAGTTGATCGAGCAACTGCCGGGTACCGGGCGGCGGCGCCAGCGGCTGATGCGGGGGGACGGCCGCTTCCCGGATAACCGCGGGTTTGGGTTTCTTTGCGACTTCCGGGTTTCCGTTGACGATCATGTCGCCCAGATAACTGAGCAGGCGGGTAGCCCGGTCGCGGCGGGTGGAAAAGCGAAACAGTTCTTTCTGCTCATCCTGCAGGAAGCCGGTGGTGACCTCGCCGCGCTGGAACTTGGGATGCTTGACGACGTTCTCAAGAAAGGGAATGTTGGTCTTGATGCCGCGAATGCGGAACTCGCGAAGAGCGCGGTCCATGCGTTGGCAGGCATCGGGGAAATACCGGCCCCAGGCGGTCACCTTCACCAGCAGGGAATCGTAATAGGGCGTGATGACCGCGCCGCCATAAGCGGACGCGCCATCGAGGCGGATACCGAACCCGGCCGGGGAGCGGTAGGTGTGGATTTTGCCGTAATCGGGAATGAAGTTGTTCGCCGGATCCTCGGTAGTGACGCGGCATTGCAGCGCACACCCGTGGAGCGGCACGTCGGCTTGCAGCGGCAATGCCATTTGCGAGCCGTGAAGCGAGTGGCCCTGCGCCACCTGGATTTGCGCGCGCACGATATCGATTCCGGTGATTACCTCAGTGACCGTGTGCTCTACCTGAATACGCGGATTCACTTCAATGAAGTACCACGATCCGGTGTCGACATCGACCAGGAATTCCACCGTGCCGGCGTTATAGTAATTGGCCGCCCGCGCGAGGGCGACGGCCGCCTCCGCAAGTTCCGCGCGGATGGAGTCCTTCAGGCCCACGGCCGGAGCCACTTCCACCACCTTTTGGTGGCGGCGCTGCACCGAGCAATCCCGTTCATATAGATGAAGGATGTGGCCGTGACGGTCGCCCAGGATCTGGACTTCCACGTGGCGGGCGTGGCGAATGTAGCGCTCCATAAACAGCGCGTCGTTGCCGAAAGCGCTTCCCGCTTCCTGCCGTGCTTCCTCAAACCGTGCGGGCAGATCGGCGGCTTTCTCCACCACGCGCATGCCCCGGCCGCCGCCGCCGAACGCGGCTTTGACGATCAGCGGAAAGCCGATATCGCCCGCGATGCTGACCGCGGCTTCCACTTTGCTCAAGGGCTTGTCCGTACCGGGCACTACCGGGATCCCGGCCTTCTGCGCCAACCGCCGGGCAGCTCGCTTGTCCCCTAGGAGATCCAGCAGATCCGGGCTTGGACCGATGAAAGTCAGCCCGGCCGCGGCACAGGCTCTGGGCAGAGCGGGGTTTTCCGACAGGAAGCCGTAGCCGGGATGGATGGCGTCGACACCTTTTTCTGCCGCCAGCCCGACGATCGTCTCCACGTCGAGGTAGGCTTGTACCGGCCCCTTCCCCTCGCCAATGAGGTATGCTTCATCGGCTTTGAAGCGATGCAGGCTGAGGCGATCTTCCTTCGAGTAGACCGCTACGGTCCGGATCTGGAGCTCATTAGCGGCCCGAAAGATACGAATCGCGATTTCGCCGCGGTTCAATGCAAGCAGTTTCTTCATGCTGTGAGAGGGGAGAGATTTTTTGAGCGTAGCATGGAACCTTGGAGGGGCTGTGATCGTATTAACAGCGAACGGAGGCCTGACACCATGATGAAAGTTGCTGGCGGCGCAATTTTAGTGATCTGTCTGATGCTGACGGGATGCGACATCGACGGCTTTGACCAGATGAGCCGGGTGAAGGAGGACTTTCATTACTCCTACAAGCTGACGCCGGGCGGCAGGCTCGAGTTGGAGAACTTCAACGGCAGCGTGGAGATCACCGGCTGGGATAAGGATACGGTGGAAATCGATGGTACCAAGCACGCCCCCACCAGGGAACTGTTGGATGCGATGAAGATTGATGTCTCGGCCTCTCCCGGCGTGATCCGGGTTCGCTCGGTGCGGCCTCCCGAACGCCGCGGAAACATGGGTGTAAAGTATGTGCTCCGCGTTCCTCGCAAAGTTCTGTTGGACCGGATCGTGAGTTCCAATGGCTCAATTCGGGTGCAGAGTGTAGAAGGGAGTGTAAGGGTTAAGACATCCAACGGCAGTGTGCGGGCGTCGAATCTGAAGGGCGACATCGATGTGACCACCTCGAACGGTGCTGTGGAACTGGCGGATTTTACGGGTGGCGCGGTTTTGCACACGTCAAATGGCAGTATTCGCGCACAGGGGGTCCGCGGGCACTTTGAAGCGATTACATCGAATGGCGGGATTGACGTGCATGTGGCGGAGGCCTCAGGGTGGCCTATTCGCGCGGAGAGCAGCAACGGGAAAATCGCTCTTACCATTGATTCTCTGTCCAATACCGGTGTGCGAGCCTCCACCAGTAATGCGTCGATTACGCTGCGGTTGCCCTCGAGTGCCCGGGCTCAGGTGAAGGCCAGTACGTCCAACTCCTCGGCTAGCAGCGACTTTGATATCGCTGCCCGCGGCACTCATTCGAAGAACCGTCTGGAAGGAACCATTGGCTCGGGCGGTCCGCTGCTGGATCTTTCCACGTCGAACGGGTCCATACGTATTCAGAAGATGTGAGCTCCTCCTAAGGTCTGGCGGACGACGGAGGAGCGGACGGATTCCGGCTTTCCTATGCGCCGGCATTCGATCCTATAGCACAATGATGGGATCGACATGCCCACTCTCTTCCTGTCTCTTCTTTCCGTCTCTTCGCTATTTGCCCAGTATCGAAGCTGGCAGGGATTTGGCGGCGGGCCGGAGAATATTCATTATTCCTCGCTGAAGCAGATCAATCGCTCCAATGTGTCAAGGCTGCAAGTGGCGTGGAGCTACGATACCGGCGATGCCGGCCAGGGGACCGATATGCAGTGCAATCCCGTGATTGCGGGCGGTGTCCTCTATGCAACCACACCGAAGTTGCGGGTGATCGCACTGGATGCGGCCACCGGCAAACTGCTCTGGAGTTTCGATCCGTTTCAAGGGCGGCAGGGCGGGGGGCGTAGAAACCGCGGAGTCGCCTATTGGAGTGATGGAAAGCAAAGCCGGATTTTCGTGACGGCGGAACATCGGCTATATTCGCTGTACGCTCAGAACGGCGAGTTGGACGATGGTTTCGGCGTAAAGGGCGTGGTGGATTTAAGGGAAGGCCTGGGGCGTCCTGTGGACGGGCTTGGGGTCAGTTCCCGCACACCCGGTATCGTCCACAAAGACATGTTCATTCTGGGAAGCGTAGTGAGTGAAGGCCATCCGTCGGCCCCGGGCGATATACGGGCATTTGATGTTCGCACGGGTAAGATCCGCTGGACATTCCATACGATCCCGCGGCCGGGTGAGTTGGGATACGAGACATGGCCGAAGGACGCCTGGAAGCACACAGGCGGGGCGAACGCCTGGGCCGGCATGGCCATCGATAGCCAACGCGGTTTGCTGTTTGCACCCACAGGGTCGGCGGCCTTCGACTTCTATGGTTCGGATCGCCATGGAGACAATTTGTTTGCCAACACCCTGCTTTGTCTGAACGTGGACACCGGCGAGCGCGTGTGGCATTTTCAAGCGGTGAAGCACGACGTTTGGGACCGTGACTTCCCTTCCGCTCCGGCGCTGGTAACCGTGCGCCGCGACGGCAAAACGATCGACGCCGTGGCGCAGATTACGAAATCCGGGCATGTGTTTGTTTTTGAGCGGGAGAGTGGGAGATCGCTCTTCCCTTTGGAAACTGTGGAAGCGCCTCGGTCTCCGGTGGATGGCGAACTGCTGGCTAAGACCCAAGTATTGCCGTTGAAGCCTCCCGCTTTTTCGCGGCAGCAATTCACTGAGGAGATGGTGACGCGGCGTACGGAAGATGCCCACCGCATCGTGCTCGACCGGCTCCGTTCCGTTCGTAGCGGAGGACAATTCACGCCGCCCAGCTTTGAGGGCTCGGTGGTCTTTCCAGGTTTTGACGGGGGCGCGGAGTGGGGCGGCGGCGCCTTCGATCCGGAAACAGGGTTATTCTACGTCAACGCGAATGAGATGCCGTGGATTCTGCGGCTGGTCCCTGCCCGTTTGCCGCGCGGTTCGGCTACCGGCCGGCGGCTTTACGTTACCCGCTGCGCCGCGTGCCATCGCGACGACATGAAAGGCAGTCCGCCGCAGTTCCCGTCTCTCGCCGATCTGAGTGGGAAGTACACCGAAGAGCAATTCCAGGAGATCCTGAGAAAGGGCATGGGCCGGATGCCGGGGTTCTCGCAACTGGGGGAGCCCGCTTTGCAGGCGATCACCGGGTTCGTTCTGCGGCGCGAGGATCTGAAAGCTCCGGTGGCTGCGGCTCCCAAGGGCCCTACGGACTTGAAGTACACCACCGACGGGTATAACAAGTTTCTCGATCCCGAAGGGTATCCCGCCGTAACTCCTCCTTGGGGAACTTTGACCGCAATTAATTTGAACACGGGAGAGTTCGCATGGCGCATTCCTTTCGGCGAGTATCCCGAGCTGGCGGCGAAAGGGATGAAAGATACCGGCACCGAGAACTACGGCGGCGGCATTGTGACCGCGGGCGGACTTTTCTTTATCGGCGCGACGAACCACGACAAGAAATTCCGGGTCTTCGATAAAAGGAACGGGAAACTGCTGTGGGAAACTACTCTGCCCGCCTCGGGAAACGCCACGCCGGCCATGTATGCGGTGAAAGGGCGGCAATTCGTGGTGATTGCCGCGGGAGGAGGTAAATCGCCCGCCGCTGTCCCGGGCGGGAGTTACGTGGCGTTTGCGCTGCCGAAGTAGGCGCCGGATCAGGGAAGGGTGTTCCAGCGGCCTTCCGTACCCGTGTAGATGGTCGCGGTTGGAAGCTCCGAGGAGGGCGAATCGAGGATCTGCGTCTTGAGCACCAAAAGCGTCTCTCCGGTCTGAGAAGAACGGGTGTTTGAAGCCAGCAGGTGGCTGAGAATCGGAGTATTCACAAGGCCGGGGATGCCGGTGATGGAGCGGGCTTCGGTGGTAGAAACCATTCCCGCGAGTACGGCCCACTCGCCGGCGCGCAGCCGCACGGTGGAAGCGAACTTACGGTTTTGGATGACTGGAATTCCGTTATAGCTGCCGCTGCCGAGCACCTTATATTCAGCCTCGATCTGAAGAGAAACCTCCTGGCTATCGTGGATGCGCGGGGTCACTTTGATCACCAGCCCGAGATCTTCAAAGGTGAACGTGGATGGGGTGGCCAAAGGGGAAATTCCGACGGTTCCACCCTGATACTGCTGGGTAACGATGGGGTACTTGTCCCCGATATGGACGGTGGCGGCCTGCGAATCGAGCGATCGTAGCTGAGTGCGAAACAGGCTGGTGGCGTGATTGTCCGTTTGGCTAGCGAAAGCCTTGGCATCGGCGATGGCGAGCGCGATGGTGGAGAGTCCGCCTCCCATCAGGATAAAGCGCGTGAATCCGGGCATGAAGTCCGGTATGATGCGAAGCCCTTTTGTAAGCGCGGTGTTCGTCCTTCCCAAAAAGGACATGGCCGTGGAGGTGGGAAGCGTCATACCGTAATTCAAATCGTGAGTCTTGCCCATCTCGATCAGTTCCACCTCAATCATCACCTGGGAGCGGTGCGTCAGTAGTCGCTGATAGATGGCTTGAGCAGCGCGCACCTTGGAAACGCGGTCCTTCAGAAGCACTAACCGCTGGGAGGAATCCACGGCAAATCGCTGGATCTCCATCAGTTGTTGGACGGAACGGGCCATTTCCTGCGCCTCCTGCACCGTGATGGGGTTTGGCAGGGAAAGGGTAACCGCCATGGTGGGCTCGGCCTCGGTGCGCTTCTGCTGGGTATCTTTGTAGATCATCAGCAGCTTGGGACTCAGAGGCACGGCAAATGACGAGGTGGCGGATTGGAGCGCATGCAGGGCGGTACGCAGATCAACGTCACTCAGCCGGAAGCGAACCGCGGCGCCAGCCTGGTAATCTACATCGAAAACGATATCCAGACCGAATGCGCGTGTCACCTGGGTGAACAACGCGCGGGCGTCGCCCCGCAAGTCGAAATTCCGGGTTCCCGGGACCGGCTTGAGCTCGACGGGCGGGAGGGGCCTGCGGGATTCCTCCACCTCGAGCGTGGTGATGGACGTGCCCACGCCCGGCGTATCCTCCTCCTCGCTGTCCGGGGCGTCCGGCAAGTCAGGCGGTTTTGCGAGCGCTACGGCGGCCGGCAAGGCGTTCGACTGGCGCAAGGCGCGAGTGCGTAGGGCTTGGCTTCGTGCCCAGTAGGAACGATTGCGCGGATCGAGCGCAGCCGCCTGGGAATAAAGGAGATACGCTTTTACTGCATCTCCGGACTTCTCGGCCTGGCGGGCTTTTTTGGCCAGCGTCGAGGCGGAGTCGGCCGCGGCACACCATGCGCCAAGACACAGCATCAGCAACGCAATCCACCCGAGACGGCTGAGCAATGATGTTTGACGTTTCCTTATCGCCTAACGTGGATAAACTTGTGACGCACCCCGGCCGATAAGAGATTGAGAAGCACTATGTCCACCACCACAGCTGTCCATTCCGCTTTTGCGCCCTCGGTTCCCCAAACGCAGGAGGAGTTGGGAGTTCCCCTCACCTTGATCACGGACCTGGTGCTGCGGCGTTTGCTGCTGGAGGGTTTCAGCAATCTGCAGACCCTCAGCCAGAAACTGCGGCTCTCGATTCCCATGGTGGACCTGGTATTCCGCAGTCTTCGCCAACAGCAGTTGGTGGATGTGAAAGGGATGACGGGCAATGATTACAATTTTTTCCTGACCACAGCAGGAAAGAATATGGCCTCAGACCGGTTTCAGATCTCTCAATACGCGGGAGCTTGTCCCGTAAATTTGAAGGACTATCACGCGGCGACGAAGATGCAGTGCGCCAACGTGCAGGTGGACCGGCGTGTTCTGAAGAACGCCTTTGCCGATATGGTGGTTTCCGACCGTATGTTGGATCAATTGGGGCCGGCGCTCATTTCCCAGACTTCCATCTTTGTTTACGGGCCTACGGGAAACGGCAAGACCAGTCTTGCCGAACGAATGCTGCGTGTTTATCAGGACGCGGTTCTAATCCCCTATGCGGTGGAGGTGGATGGTCAGGTGATTGCGCTTTACGATCCGGTGGTGCACCAGCGAATTGAGATGGAGGATCCGGAAATCGATCCGCGGTGGGTGCTGTGCCGCCGGCCCTGCATTGTGGTGGGCGGTGAGTTGATCCCCAGTATGCTTGAGTTAAGGCTGGATGACGCCAGCGGCATCTACGCCGCCCCTCTGCAAATGAAGGGCAACAACGGGATCTTCATCATTGACGACTTTGGCCGGCAACTGATGAGCCCGCGTGATCTTCTGAACCGCTGGATTGTTCCGCTGGACCGCCGCGTGGATTACCTGACTCTACGGTATGGCGTGAAATTTCAAATTCCGTTTGAGCTGATGGTCGTTTTTTCCACCAATCTCGATCCAGCCGACCTCGCCGATGAAGCGTTTCTGCGCCGTATTCACAACAAGATTTACGTGGAGGCAGTCGATTCGCACGCGTTTGACCAGATCTTCCAGCGAGTGGTTTCCTCAAGAACCATTCCTTGTGAGCCGGACAGCGCCGAATATCTTCGAAAATTGTGCCTGAAGGAAGGCCGGACAGAACTGCGGGCGTGCTATCCGAGCGACATCTGCAACATCCTGACATCGATCGGAAAGTATGAAAACCGGCCTGCGCGGATGACCAAACCGGATTTGGAGCGGGCCGCGGCTCTTTACTTCGCCAAGAGTTGACGCGAGCCACCTCCGGCCAGCCTGCCCGTTCTGGTGAACGTTTGCAATTCCCGCATCGCGCGGTCGAACTGCCCTTGTTCGATCAGAATACGGCTCATCTCGAGGTGCGCGTCGGGAAACTCTTCCGCGGAAGCGGCAAGGTTTTCCATGGCTTCTTCCATATTCTTTTTCTGCGCGGCTAGCGAGATTCCCAGGAGGTAGCGCGCCTTGAGGTCCATTTTGCGAAGATCCACGGCGCGGCGGGCGGCACGCTCCGCATCCGGATATCGTTGTTGGGCCTGCAGCAGATAGGCGAGATTGATATAGCCGCGGAAACATTGGGGGTCGATTTCCACCATGGCGGAGAAAGCTTCCAGAGCTTTCAGCGGCTGGTTGCTGTTGGCGTAAATGACGCCGAGATCGTTGTAGGCATCCGTGTTGGAAGGATCGAGCGCGATGCCGTTGCGAAGGTATTGGATTGCTTTGTCCAATCTGCCATCGTTGAACGCTTCCTGAGACTTTCGAAACTCGATGGCCGCTTTTGGATTCCCTTCCCGGGCAGCTTGTTTTGGAGGTACGGGAGAAGCCTGCGGCTGCTTCGTCTGACCGCCGTGTAGCGCGAGCGTCGTCAGAATGAGAAGGAAGACCGTTGCCACGTGCGAGCGGGAAAGCATCATGCTCATTTGTCGCCGATCCGCATGCAACGCTCAATGCGGCGTTGGTTGCTATTAGCATAGAACGGATTGCTGACCGGTACTGGTACCCCGCCCCGCTTATTCGTAGCGCAAGGCCACGGCAGGCAGTATCTTGGTGGCGCTCATCGCCGGATAAATCGTGGCCAGCAGGCTCACCAGAATCGCCCCGGCCGCTACTTTGAAGCCATCCCAGAATCGTGGCTCAAAGGGCACAAAGCTCAGCGAGTATACTTCTTCGTTGAGCGGAATCCAGCGGTACTCATTGGCGAAATAGCTGATGCCGTATCCGAGCATCAGACCGAGCACGGCTCCCGTAACGCCAATCAGCGCACCCTGATAGAGAAACACGCGGCGAATCTGGCCGCGCCGGGCGCCCATGGAAATCAGCAGCGCAATGTCCCGCTGCTTTTCCATCACCATCATCACCAGGGAAATGAGGATGTTCAGCGCCGCCACCAGTTGAATCAGCCCGATGGTGATCACGGTGACAATACGCTCCATTTTCAGCGCGCCCAGGATCTGGCGGTTCTGTTCCTCCCAACTGGATGCGGAAAGATCGGCACCGAGGATCTTCTCCGCCTCCTTGGCCACCTCCGCGGCCTTGTCCACGTCCCGCAATTTGATTTCGATCGAATTCACCACGTCGCCCACAGACAGCACCCGCTGCGCATTCTTCATCGAGGTGAAGGACCAGGCTCGATCGAGGTCGTAGAAACCTGACTCCACAATGCCCGCGACGCGGAAGGGGTGATCAGCTGTGCGCAGCCCGAAAGGAGTCATTTCCCCTCGCGGGACGATCACCGACAGCCGGCTTCCCACTGTGGCTCCCATCAGCTGGGCCAGGCGTGCGCCCAGGATCAGGCCGGGAACTTCGCCTTCCAGGTTGTCGAGCGAACCCTGTTTCAGATTCCGTTGCAGATCGCTTCGATGGGCCTCGGAAGAGAGGTCGACGCCCTTCAGGATTGCGCCTTCTCCCTGTACCGGACCAGAGAGGAACACGCTGCCGTAGAGCGTGGGAGCCACGGCCTGAACATGCGGCAATGTGCGGAGCTTCGGCGTGATTTCACGCCAGTTCCTGATTCCCGTATCCGGCCCTTTGTGAAGAATGCTGACATGCGCGGTGGCCCCGAGCAGCGTGCGCTGCAAGGTGGCCCGGAAGCCGTTGTTGATGGCCAGCGCGATGATCAGGGCCATCACGCCCGCCGCTACTCCCAGCACGGAAATCACCGTGATGATTGAAATCACCGCCTGCTTGCGCTTGGCTCGCAGGTAGCGCAGCGCCACGAACATCTCGAAGGGCATCGCTCCGCCTCCGGTCACTTCTCGAGCCCGCGCAATTCCTCCGCGATTCCGATCCTTCCTTCGGGCCGCAGGAGGGGAAAAAGAATCACGTCACGAATGGATTTCGAGTCGGTGAGCAGCATCGTCAGACGGTCAATCCCGATGCCTTCCCCCCCGGTCGGGGGCATTCCGTAGCACAGCGCGCGAATATAATCCTCATCCATCTGATGCGCCTCTTCGTCTCCGCGCTCGCGCATGCCGAGCTGCATTTCAAACCGCCGCCGCTGCTCCTGCGGATCATTCAGCTCCGTGTACGCATTGCCGATTTCCATTCCCGCGGCGTAGATTTCGAACCGGTCGACAAAGGCCGGATCGGCTGCGTTGTTCTTCGACAGCGGGGAAGTCTCCACCGGATACTCGTAGATGATCGCGGGTTCGATCAGCTTCGATTCCGCTACCCGCTCAAAGATTTCGACCAGTGCCTCACCCGCCGTCGATTTGTGAGAATGCTTCTTCAGCCAGTCTTCATCCTTCACATTGTCCATCGACGGGCGGGTGGCGGCATCACCCCAGAATTCGATCACCGCCTCGCGGATTGTAAACCGTCGCACTTTGGAGAAATCCAGATCCACGCCGTCGTAGGTGACCCGCGGAGAGCCTGTGGCGTCGATCGCTGTTTGCCGCAGCAGCTCCACCGAAAGATCCATGAGCCCTTCATAGTCGGTATACGCCTGATAGAACTCGAGCATCGTGAACTCCGGATTGTGCTGGGTGGAGATCCCCTCGTTGCGAAAGTTGCGGTTGATCTCATACACGCGGTCCATGCCGCCCACAATCAGGCGCTTCAGATACAACTCCGGCGCGATGCGGAGATAGAGGTCGAGATCGAGCGTGTTGTGATGGGTGGAAAACGGACGCGCGGTGGCGCCCCCATACACCGCCTGCATCATCGGCGTCTCCACCTCCACGAACCCGCGCGATTCCAACTGTCGCCTGAGAGAGGAGATCACCCGTGCCCGGGTTAAGAACGTCTTCTGCACATCCGGGTTGGCAATCAAATCCAGATAGCGCTGCCGGTACCGTGTCTCGACATCTTCCAGGCCGTGAAATTTCTCCGGCATGGAGAGTAGCGTCTTTGATAAGAAAGTCAGTTCCTCGGCGTGGATGCTCAATTCGCCGGTTCGGGTGCGAAACAGATATCCGGAGACGCCGATGATGTCCCCGAGATCCACCAGCTGCCATAGAGCGAAATCGCGCTCCGGCACCGCGTCCTTCTTGACATAGACCTGAACCTTGTCCCCCAATTGCAGCAGATGGGCGAAGCCTGCCTTACCCATCCGGCGGATGGTCTGGATGCGGCCGGCGATGCTCACCTGTATCTTGGGTTCTTGTAGTTCCTCAGCCGTTTTAACCGTGTAATTTTGAAGTACCTGGGGTACGGTGTGTGTGAAGTCAAACCGCTGGCCGTAGGATCGATAGCCTAGTGCTTCAATCTCCCGGATGCGCGCATGACGTTGAGCCAGCAGTTCATTTTCGAGCGACAATCCTATCTCCTGTGCACTCAATATTATAATTGACCATTGCCCTCACTCTCGATCATTATCCCCGCCTACAATGAAGAAAAGCGCTTGCCGGCGACCTTAGATCGCATCCTCGCGTATCTCGGCCGGCGGGAGTGGTCCTTTGCCGAAGTGCTGGTGGTTGATGACGGATCCACCGACGGAACCGCCGCGCTGGTTGGCAACTGCCGCCCGGCAACCGTAAGCCTCCGGCTGCTTTCGAATCCCGGCAACCGCGGCAAAGGGTATGCCGTACGGCACGGCATGATGGAAGCAAAAGGCGAGTGGCGCTTGCTTACAGATTCCGATTTGTCGTGCCCGGTCGAGGAGTTTGATAAGCTGCTGCTGGCTGCGGCGGAGAATGCCGCGCAAATCAGCATCGGTTCCCGCGCTCTTGATCCTTCCTTGATTTCGGTTCATCAGCCTCTTGGCAGGGAGCTGTCGGGACGTATGTTCAATGTGATTATGCGCCTGATGACAGGCTTGCCGTTTCGCGATACGCAGTGCGGGTTCAAGCTGTATCACGCCAGCGCGGCGGCACAGATTTTCCCCCGCCAGACCTTGGACGGTTTTGGATTTGATGTCGAGGATTTGTTCATCGCGAAGATTCGTGGTATCCCGGCCGTGGAAGTGCCGGTACGGTGGGCGAATGTGGAAGGAACGCGTGTCGGCATGCTCAGCGGGCTCAGAGCGTTTTGGGATCTCGTAACCATTCGAAAGAACCAGGCCCTGGGGCGATATCGTTAAACCAGCTTTTGCAGCAGGTCCGTTTTCCCGTGAACATCGGTCAGCCGGAAATCCCTGCCCTGGAACGGATACGTGAGCCTGGTATGATCCAAGCCCATCAGCGCGAGGATGGAGGCGTGCAGATCGTGTACATGAATCGGATCCTGCACCGCGCGCAAGCCGATCTCATCGGTGGTTCCGATCAGCCGGCCGCCCTTGACTCCGCCTCCCGCCATCCAGATGGTGAAACCGTAAGGATTGTGATCGCGGCCGGCGCTATCGCCTCCTCCATTGAGGCTGCCGTCGGAGGTCGGCGTACGCCCGAACTCACCACCCCAGATGACGAGCGTGGAATCGAGCAGTCCGCGGGATTCGAGGTCGGCTAGTAAGCCGGCAATGGGTTTGTCGGTCCTGGCGGCCATCCGCACGTGGTTCTGATCGCACTGCTTGTGGCCGTCCCAATCCTCACCGCCGGTGGTGTTCCCGGACCATACCTGGACGAAACGCACGCCTCGCTCCACCAGCCGCCGGGCCAGCAGGCATTTCGAGCCGAACTCCGAGGTGGGCGCGCCGCCAATTCCATATAACGCGTGCGTCGCCGCCGATTCTTTGGAAAGATCCGCCAGCTCCGGCGCGGCCATCTGCATTTTGAAAGCAAGTTCGTAGGACGCGATACGGGCATCGAGCGCGGTATCGTCATCGCGTGGCTCGCGATGCTTTTCATTGAACCAGCGCAGATGGTCCAACCACTCGCGCTGCTGCTCGCCGGTTGTACCTTCCGGCCGCTTGAGGTTCAGGATGGGCGAGGCGCCGCTACGGAACGTAGTTCCTTGATACATTGCCGGCAGGAAACCGTTGCTGTAGACCACCGGCCCGCTCTTAATGCCGCCATCGAGCATTACGACAAACGCGGGCAAGCTGTCGCTCTCACTGCCGAGGCCATAAACGATCCACGATCCAACGCTGGGTCTGCCCAGTCGCGGCCAGCCGTTGTTCAGCCAATTCAGAGCGGCGGTGTGGGTGAAGCCATCGTGATACATGGATCGAATCACGGCGAGCTTGTCGATGTGCCGCGCGACATGCGGAAACAGATCCGAGACCTCGATCCCCGATTGCCCATGTTTACTGAAGACGCGCCGGCATCCGAGAATCGGAGATTCATTGAACTTGGAGAACTGAAGCTGCACGTGGCCGAAGCTTTCCGGCACAAGCTGTCCATGCAATTTGTTGAGCGCGGGTTTCGGGTCGAATGTTTCGATGTGACTCGGACCGCCGTGCATGAACAGGAAGATTACGTTTTTGGCGGTGGCCGGCAGCGGCGGCTTTTTTGCAGCGAGCGGATTGGTAACCGCGGCTTGCGCCAGGTACTCCGCGGCCAGCATGCCGAAGCCGAGACCAGTGTGCTGTAGAAATTTACGGCGATCAGTCGACATAGATAAACTCACTCATGTTGAACAACAGCAGACAGAGTTTGGGAAGGCCCGCCTGTTTGGCGTAAATGATGGCGCGTTGTTTCTCATCGGCTTCCGGTACACGGCCGAGCGCCACCCGCCAAGCCAGTTCCACCTGTGCTTGCAGAGTGGGTTGCTGCGACCCGATCCGGGCGGCGAACTTTGCGGCATTGGTGTTCATGAATTCGCCGTTCATCATCGCCAGCGATTGCGGCGCCACGGTGGACGCTTCGCGGCGCGGACAGCTGAACGTTGAATCGGGCGCGTCGAATGTCTCCATGAGCGGATGGCGGAAGGAGCGTTTGATGAACAGATAGATGCTGCGGCGGGCATGCTCTTCTAAATCGCTGGTGACGGGCCACATGGACATATCGCGCATCCCGTCGCGCTCCTCCTCACTGAGGGCGGGTACCACGGAAGGTCCAAACATCTTGCTGTTCAGCGCGCCGGAAACGGCGAGGACGGCGTCGCGAATGGATTCCGCTTCCAGGCGTCGGCGGTTCATGCGCCACAGGTATTTGTTGGCCGGATCCTTTTGTAAATTCGCCGGGATCGGCAGGCTGGATAACTGATAAGCATCGGAAAGCAGGATCTGCTTATGCAGAGACTTCATGCTCCAGTTGTTCCGCATGAACTCCACCGCCAGCCAATCGAGCAGCTCCGGATGCGAGGGAGCATCTCCCTGACGTCCGAAATCATTGGCTGTAGCGACGATCCCCTGGCCGAAATGTCCCTGCCAGATCCGGTTCACCATCACTCGCGCGGTCAGTGGATGATTGGGAGAGGTAAGCCATTCGGCAAGCGCCTTGCGGCGGCGCGGGATAAAGAGATTTGTGGCAGGTTCTTCGATTTCCGCGCTTGGACCGAGCGCGCCGGGAAGTCCCGGCTTCACCTTTTCGCCAAGCTGTTTGAAATCGCCGCGCACCAGGATGTGCGTGTCAGGCACCGGCTCGGTGTGGACCAACAGATTGGCTTTGGCATAGGGCGTAGGCGCTTTGACGTAAGCGTCCCCGATCTGACGCAGCAGACTTTCCCGCAGATCGCGCTCGGCCGGGCTCAGCTCGGCTTTGGCATACTTTCCCTTCAATCCTTGGCGTTGGCCGGCCGCAGCCTCCAGCCGCTGGAGCTTCGCCTTGAGTTGCTCCACGGCGATGACCTTCGTCTGAAATCGCGTGTACTCGAAGATTCCCATCTGGCTGACGATCGGAACTTCGCGGTCTTCACTGCCCGCGAAAATCGCCGAAAGACGGTAGTAATCGCGCTGCGAAATGGGATCGAATTTGTGATCGTGACAGCGGGCGCAGTTCAGCGACAGGCCGAGGAAAGCGGCTCCGGTGGTGTCCACTGCTTCGGCTTGCCATTCGGCGCGGTACTGATCGCCAATGAACGCAAACTCGACCGGCAGCGCGCCCAGCGTGAACAGTCCGGTGCCAATGCGCTTCTCGAGGTTTGCCAGCTTGGATTTCGGGAGGTCGTAACTGCCCTCCAGGTCGAGGTTGTCGGGCCATATCTCGTCCGCCGCCACTTGTTCCTGAACAAACACGTTGTAGGGCTTGTCGTTGTTGAACGAGCGAATCACGTAATCGCGATAACGCCAGGCATTGGCAAAATACACGTCGGTCTCAAAGCCCCCGGTGTCGGCATAGCGAACGACATCCAGCCAGTGACGGCCCCATTTTTCCCCGTAGCGGGGAGAAGCGAGCAGACGGTCGATCAACTCCTGGTAGGCTCGCGCGCTCGTGTCGCTCAGGAAGGTATCGATTTCTTCGGGAGTAGGCGGAAGGCCGTGAAGATCCACCGTGGCCCGGCGGATCAGCGTGCGGCGGTCAGCGGACGGGGCTGCGACGAGCCCTTGTTCCGCGCGTTTGGCGACGAGGAAGCGGTCAATGGGATTCTGTGTGTTCACCGCCGGTAGCGGCGGCCGTGTGGGCTTTCGGAAGGACCACCAGGTGGGCTCCGCCGAGGCGGCACCGGTCCAGGGAGCACCAGCGTCGATCCATTGCCGGATGGCGGTGATGTCGTTGGGAGTCAGGGTTGCCTTGCCAGGAGGCATCTTCAGATCGCCGTTGCGTTGAACCGCCTGGTAGAGGATGCTGTCTGAGGCGTAGCCGGGATTGACGGCCGGACCGCGCGTGCCGCCCTTCAGGATCGCTTCCCGTTGACGGAGATCGAGCCCCGACATTTTCGCGGCTCCGTGGCAGGCGAGGCACTGCTTTTCGAGAACCCGCCGCGCCGCCTGCTCGACGGTGTCAGCGGTGGCGGTGTGTACCAGGAAAAGGGAAAAAATGGCTCGCAGCACCGGGCGGATTCCAGTGAAGCCAGTATATTAGATCGTGACTTCGGGATAAAGCCCGCGAGCCGCCTTCATTTAGACTTTTGCGGACGGGCCGCGGCTTCCGCCGTCAGCTTGCGCAACAACGCGATGATCGGTTTCGGGGCTTCGAATTCTGCTTCCTCGAGCGGCGTTCGACCGAATCTGTCGCGCGCGGTGAAGTCCGCGCCATGTTCCGCCAGATAAATAATGATGTCTTCGGCTCCCAATTGCGTCGCCGTGTGCAACGCACTGCCGCCGCCCTTTGGCCCCTCATTAACATCGGCACCGAGTTCCACCATCATTTTGACGGCTTCCAGTTTGCGGCTCCCGACGGCGAGCATCACGCCGCCGGCGCCTTCCGGGGTCTGCGCTTTGGGGTCCGCACCCAGTCTGATCAACTCTTTCATCATCTCGACATTCCCGCTGGATGCAGCCGTCATAAACGGAGTCAGACCGCCTGCGTTGCGGTAGGGAGTCGCCGATCCGGGCGGCCGGCCTGTCCGGGCGGTCAGATCGGCTCCCCGCGCCACCAGATCGCGCACCAGGTCCACCTTGCCCTGCCGTACTGCCTCATGCAACGGAGTGCCTCCATTGCGATCCCTGGAGTTCACCTGCGCCCCGTGCTCCAACATCAGCCGGGCGACAGAGTCATGCCCGCGGCTGAGCGAAATCAGAAACGCGGTACTTCCATCCGGCGCTTTGAACTGCGGATCCACCTTTGCCGCCAATAGCCTTCTGACGCTTTCCACATCGCCCTTCTGGGCGGCGAACAGTAAGGCGTGATAGCCATTTTTAGACACCACGTGAACATCGGCGCCCCGGTCCATCAGCAACGCTGCAAGCTCT